>DATLBT010000079.1:0-44955 GCA_035526825.1 Verrucomicrobiia bacterium
CTTGCAGTGCCCGTCTCCATCGTGGGCACGCTCGGCGTGATGCTCCTCATGGGCTTTTCGATCAACGCCCTGAGTCTGTTCGGACTCGTGCTGGCCATCGGTATCGTCGTGGACGACGCCATCGTGGTCGTCGAGAACGTCGAACGGAACATCGAACGCGGCCTGAGCGCACGCGAAGCAACGTATCAGGCGATGCGCGAAGTATCCGGCCCGATCGTTGCCATAGCCCTGACCCTCGTCGCCGTGTTCGCGCCGCTCGCTTTCATCAGCGGCCTCAGCGGGCAGTTCTACAAGCAGTTCGCTGCCACCATCGCGATCTCCACGGTGATCTCGGCGTTCAACTCACTGACGCTGTCGCCCGCGCTGGCGGCGGCGCTGCTGCGTCCGCACGGCGCGGCACCCGACCGTCTGTCGCGCATCCTGCAGCGTACGCTCGGCGGTGTATTCCGCCCGTTCAATCGCGGCTTCGCCCGGCTGTCGGACGGCTATGTCGGCGCTGCCGGCCGCGCGCTGCGGGTGTCGGGCATCGCACTGGCGCTGTATGCCGGGCTGGCGCTGCTGGGCGCGCTGGGCATGGCGACCTTGCCGCGCGGCTTCGTGCCGCAGCAGGACAAGGCGTACCTGGTGGCGTTCGCGCAACTGCCGGATGCGGCGTCGCTGGACCGCACCGACGCGGTGGTACGGCGCATGTCGGGGCTGGCACTCGAGACCCCCGGCGTTGCCAATGCGGTGGCGTTCCCCGGCCTGTCCATCAATGGCTTCACCACCAGCCCGAATGCCGCCGTGGTGTTCGTGCTGCTCGACCCGTTCGAGCAGCGCAAGGCGCCGGACCGGTCCGCCGGCGCCATCGCCGGTGCCCTCAACCAGAAGTTCGGCGCGATCCAGGAGGCCTTCACCGCCGTGTTCCCGCCGCCGCCGGTAGACATCGGCACCATCGGCGGCTTCAAGCTGCAAATCGAGGACCGCGCCGGCTACGGCTTCGAAGAACTGCATCGGCAGACACAGAACCTGATCCAGAAGGGTTGGCAGACCCCGGGTCTGACCGGGTTGTTCTCGAGCTTCCGCATCGGCGTGCCCCAAGTGCACGCCGACGTCGACCGCGAAAAGGCAAAGTCTCAGGGTGTGGCGCTGCAGGACATCTTCGATACGCTGCAGATCAACCTGGGCTCGCTGTACGTCAACGACTTCAATCGTTTCGGCCGCACCTACGAAGTTCGCGCGCAGGCCGAGGCGGGATACCGGATTGAGCCGGAGCACATCCTGCGACTGCGCTCGCGCAACCGCGACGGCGAGCTGGTGCCACTGTCTTCGTTCGTGTCCGTTGCGCCCACCGCGGGGCCCGATCGGGTCATGCATTACAACGGCTTTCCGTCCGCGGAGGTGAACGGTGCCGCGACGCCAGGCACCAGCTCCGGCAAAGCGCAGGAATTGATGGAGGAGCTGGCGCGGCGCGAGTTGCCGCCGGGCATGACCTTCGAGTGGACCGAGCTGACCTACCAGCAGATCCTGGCCGGCAATACCGCGGCGTGGATCTTCCCGCTGTGTGTGTTGCTGGCCTTCCTGGTGCTGGCCGCGCAATACGAGAGCTGGACGCTGCCGCTCGCGGTGATCCTCATCGTGCCCATGGTGCTGTTCTCGGCCGCCGCCGGCTTGTGGCTCACCGGCGGCGACAACAACATCTTCACGCAGATCGGCTTGATCGTGCTGATCGGCCTGGCCAGCAAGAACGCGATCCTGATCGTCGAGTTCGCGCGCGAGCGCGAGCTGGCGGGGCAGGCGCTGGTGCCGGCGCTGCTGGAAGCTTGCCGCCTGCGGCTGCGGCCCATCCTGATGACGTCGGTGGCGTTCATCGCCGGCGTCGTTCCGCTGGTACTGTCGAGCGGCGCCGGCGCCGAGATGCGACAAGCCATGGGCATCGTCGTGTTCGCCGGCATGCTCGGCGTCACCCTGTTCGGGCTCGCCCTTACGCCGGTGTTCTATTACGTGTTGCGGCGCCTGTTCCCGGGCCGCGCCGCCGTCGTGGCCGGCGCCCGGCTGCAGGGAGCATGATCATGCGCATCTCTACGCTGCTGCTGTTGAGCGCCGCGCTCACCGCCTGCGCGGCTGGCCCGGATTACCGTGAGCCCGCGGTGGCACCGGCAGCGCTGGCCGGCGCGGCGCCGCCGGAGTTCAGCACCGCGCAAGTCGAAGCGCGCTGGTGGACGCAGTTCGGCGACCCGTTGCTCGACGAGCTGGTGCGGCGCGCGCTCGACGCCAATCGCGACTTGCGCGTCGCGGTCGCGCGCGTGCAGGAAGCCCGCGCGCTCGCAGGCGCTGCGCAAACGGAACACTGGCCGGTGGCAACGGCCGTCGCCGGCTGGAGCCGCGGCGAAGGCTTGCCGCCGGCCGACGGTGCCAGCTGGACGCTCGGCGCCGAGGCGCGCTGGGAGCTGGACCTTTTCGGACGCGTACGGCGCGGCGTCGAGGCCGCGCGCGCGCAGGCCGGGGCTGCTGAGGCGGACCTGCGCGCGGCGCAGGTCAGCATCGTCGCTGAAGTGGCGCGCAACTACTTCGAGCTGCGCGGCGCCGAGCGGCGCCTGGAGGTGGCGCGCCTCAATCGCGACAAGCAGCGCGAGACGCTGCGGCTGACCGAGGCGCGGCGTGAGGCCGGCGCCAGCAGCGAGCTCGAGGCCGCCAGCGCGCGGGCCCGGGTCGCGGACGTCGAAGCGCGAGTGCCGTTGTTCGAGGCCGCAGCGCAGCGCCTGCAGCATCGTCTGGCCGTCCTGCTGGGTGAGCGCCCCGGCGCGCTCGGTGCGACGCTGGCAGCGGCGCCACGGATTTACCTCGCGCGCGAGTTGCCGCTCGGCGACACCAGGCAGTGGCTGCGACGCCGACCTGACGTGCAGGCCGCCGAGCGGCGGCTTGCGGCCGCGACCGCGCGCCAGGGTGTGGCGATCGCCGATCTGTATCCGCGCCTCAGCCTCGCGGGCTTCGTCGGCTTCTTCACCGCCGGCCACGCCGGGCTGCTGGTCGATTCGGCCGCGCAGGCGTGGCGCGCGACACCGTCGCTATCGTGGCCGGGCGCCGACTGGCGCGGCGCGCGAGCGCGAATCGGCGCCGCCGAGGCGCAGGTCGATGCTGCGCTTGCGGCCCACGAGCAGTCCGTGCTGCTCGCGATCGAGGAGGCCGAAAACGCGCTGGTCAACTACGGCCGCGGACGCGAGCGCCTGGCTCGCTTGGCCGAGCAGGCCGCCGCCAGCGCACGCGCGGCCGAGCTCGCGCGCGTTCGCTATCGCGAAGGCGCTGCGGATTTCCTGGTGCTGCTCGATGCCGAGCGGACTCTGCTGCAGGCCGAAGACGGCGTGGCGGAAGCCGAGACGGCCGTCAACGGCGCTGCCGTCGGGATCTACCGAGCCTTGGGCGGCGGCTGGGACGCCCAGGTGACAAGCCGCGCCGACTGACCATCCGGTGGCGCGCCCTCCCGCGCACTCCCCCCGCCACCGTTGGCCGCCATGCCGGGTAACCGGCATGGCGTTTTTTTTTGGCTGCGCGCGGCGCGGAACCAATGTGTTTCCAGTGGCCGCCTTAATCACGGGCGCCGACGGGCATAGCGTTGTCGTACATACACCCGAGGAGCGATCCATGTCCCGCAACCACACCATGAGGATCCGATGAATACCGTGTCCCTGTTGCGCCATTTCAACGCGCACGTCGGGCGTGTTGCACCCTCCCTGGTCGCGCGCCTGGCCCGCAACCTGATGCTGCGGCCGCGCCGGGCCGGCTTTGCCGCCGACCCGCCGGGCGCACGGCGCGTCACATTCGCGTCCGGGCTCTCCGGCCTGCGCTGGGGCGAGCACGGCCGAGCAGTGCTGCTGCTGCACGGCTGGGAAGGCAGCGCGGCGCAGTTCGCGCCGCTGGCCGAGCGCATCGTCGCCTCGGGCCGCAGCGCGGTCGCTCTAGATGCGCCCGCACATGGGCGCTCGCCCGGACGCGAAGCGACGCTGATGGCGTTTGCGCGCGCACTCCAGCGCACGGCGCGGCAAGTCGGCGATGTCGAGTCCGTCGCCGGACATTCGCTGGGCGGTGCCGCCGCCGTATTGGCGCTGTCACACGGCATGCGGGCCGATCGGGCCGTCCTCATTGCGGCGCCGGCGTCGATCGAGGCCTACCTGCACCGCTTCGCGCGCGCACTGGCGTTGCCGCCGGTCGCCACGCAGCGCTTCATCCGCCACCTCGAGGTTGCGAACGGCGTACCTGCGCAAGCCTTCGAAATCGCGCGGCTCGCAGGATGGCTGCGCCAGCCGGTGCTGATCGTGCACGACCGCGACGATGCGCGCGTGCCGTTTCGGGAGGGCGCGAGCATCGCGCGTGCGTGGCAGGGGGCGCGGCTGCTGGCGACGCGCGGCCTCGGCCATTCGCGGGTGCTAGCGGAGTCTTCGGTCGCGGATCGCATCGCCGCGTTTCTAGCGCCGCCAGCCAATTTCACAATGCAGGCTCGCGTAGTCAACGGCTAGACTGTTGCGCGCAATGGGAGTGGAACGATGAGATTTCCGATTTGGCAGGTCGACGCCTTCGCGTCACGGCTTTTCGGCGGCAACCCGGCGGCGATCGTGCCGCTCCAGCGGTGGCTGCCGGAGGCAACCATGCAGGCAATTGCCGCCGAGAACAACCTCGCCGAGACCGCATTCTTCGTACCGCAAGGTGATGACTACGCGATCCGCTGGTTCACGCCCGTCCAGGAAGTGCCGCTTTGCGGCCACGCCACGCTGGCGTCCGGGTGGGTGGTGCTCAACAAGCTCGACGTCGATCGGCAAGAGGTCACGTTCCACTCGAAGAGTGGTCCGCTGCGCGTACTGCGTGGTGAGGCCCGGCGTCTCGCGCTGGACCTGCCGTCGATCCCGCCCGGCCTTGCTGCGCGCAACCCGCAACTCGTGGCGACGCTCGGCGCGCCGCCGCGCGAACTGTTCGAAGGCTTTCAATGGCTGGCGGTCTACGAGTCGGAGGCCGAAGTGCGCGCATTGAAACCCGATTTCCCGGGGCTCGCGAGCCTGCCGTTGCACGCGGTCATCGCCAGTGCGCGGGGCACGGACTGCGATTTCGTGTCGCGCTTCTTCGTACCGTCGGCAGGCATCAACGAGGATCCGGCCACCGGCTCCGCGCACAGCCGGCTGGTACCGTACTGGGCCAGGGTTTTGGGCAAATCGCGGCTGCACGCGCGCCAGATCTCGGCGCGGGGCGCGGAGTTCTGGTGCGAGATCAAGGGCGACCGCGTGATCCTCGAAGGCGAAGTGGCGCCCTATCTCGAGGGCACGATCGAGGTCTAGCCCGCTTTTTTCGCTCCCAGGTTTTGCGCCAGCATCTTCGCGATACCCGGCAGCAGGTTGTCCAGTTCCTTCTCCAACGTCCCGCGCAGGCCCTTGTAGCCACTGTGCAGCGCGCGGTTGCTGCTCGCGGCGACGCGCGCATCGGCCACGCCCATGATGGCCGCGCCAGCCTCTTCGGAGTGCCGCTTAAGGAACGCGCCGAAGTCGCGCTCGCCGGATTTCTGGAAGCGCTGCCACAGCGGCTCCAGCGCGTCCGCGAACTCGGGCAGCAGGCGGGCGACCGCCCGCGGCACGATGTCGGGGCGGGCCGCCTTGGCCGCGGAAAGCCCGGCGCGCAGCGCGATGCCGCGCAGGCCGGATTTTTCGACGACGAAGCGCTCGACCCAGTCCGTCATGCCGCGCACGGCGGCGTCACGACGGTCGCCACCCAGCAAAAGCTCCTTCAAGGTTGTCATGGCTGCCAGCCTACAACCGCGCGATCACCGCCGCCGCCGCCCGCTCTCCCGAGCGCACCGCGCCGTCCATGTAGCCGTTCCAGATCGGCGACGTCTCCGTGCCGGCCCAGTGAATGCGCCCGACCGGCTCGGTCAGCGCGCGGCCGAAGTCGAGCCAGCCGCCGGGCGGGAACATCCCGCCGTAGCCGCCGCGCGAATATTCCTCGCGCATCCAGTCCTGCTCGAGATACGCCAGCGGGTTCGCGGCCTGGGCGCCGAAGTAGCGCACGAAGCATTCGATCGCAGCGGTGCGGCGCTCGTCCGTCGTTTTCGCCGACCACTCGCGGCCGTCGGTGCCTTCCATGAATCCCATCAGCACGCCGAAGGCCGGGTTGGGGCCGTCGGGACTGTTGTCAAAGGTGATCTTGACCGGTCCCTGGTCGCTGGTGGCCTGGCCGGCGAGCCCATTCGGGCTGGTCAGCGTCGCGTCGCGCCAGAACGGCCGCTCGTACACACACATCAGCTTGATCACGCTGCCCATCGGCATGCGTTGCGCCATCTGGTCGCGCAAAGCGGGCAGGCCGGGTGCGTAGCGGATTCGCGCCGCGAGCGTCGGCGGCACGGCGACGACGACCTGGCGGGCGCGCACGGCGAAGCCGGCGCCGGACACGGTGACGCCGGTCGCGTCCTGCGCGATCGCGTCGACGCGCGAATTCAAAAACACGCGGTCGCCGAGACCCTGCGCCGCTCGAATCGACACGAGCTGCGAGCCGCCGTGGAAGCGCGAGTCCTGCGCGCCATTGGTGGTGTTGATGAGGTTGTTCAGGTTGCCGGCCGCGCGGATGTAGAACAGCAGGTGCAGCAGCGACAGGTCGCGCGGCTGCGCCGAGAACACCGCTTCGATCGCGAGCGCGACGAGTGACTTGCCGCCCGGTGTGGCCATGTTCTGGTCCATCCAGCTCTGAAACGTCTGGCCGTCCCACTCGGCCGAGCTCGGCGCCGACCACGGTGCCTCCGGCGGAACCTCGGCGGCCATCTGGTTCAACCGTTCGATGACCTCGCCGGCTTCCGCGGCCGCGGACGGGTCGGTCGGCGGGATGCGGTTCGCGCCCACGCCGCTCGGATCGTCGAAGCCACCGTAGGGCGCGGCGACGCCGTTGCGGTAGTCGATGTATTGCCCGGTATCGTAGGTCTTGTACGTGCCAACGCCGAGTTCGGCCGCCAGCGCGAGAATGCGGTCCTGCGTCGGCCCGACCCACTGTCCGCCGATCTCGATCGGCTGGCCGTCGGGCAGCGTGCCATTCAGCGTGCGCCCGCCGACGCGGTCGCGCGCCTCGAGCACCATGCAACTGCGCCCGGCCTTGACCAGTTCGCGCGCGCAGGCGAGGCCGGCCAGGCCAGCGCCGACGATGGCGACGTCGGTTTCGAGCGCGCCTTGCGCGGGCGTCACCGGCAGCGTGCCGTCGGCGGCGCTCGAGTTGCCGCAGCCGGGCAGGGCGGTGACCGCGCCGGCGGCCGCGGCGCCGAGGATCAGCTGGCGGCGGGTGAGGTCAAGTTTTTCCATCAGCGCGTGAAATCCGCCCACACGGCGGTTTCGAGATAGTCGTTCTCGCGCGCATCGGCGCTGCCCGGCGCGAGCCTGCCGGCCATCGCCGCGAGCGTGGCGCGGTCCGCCTCGGGCATTACCCAGGGCGCGAGCGCGAGGAATTCGGTCTTGGGCCCGGCGTCGGGCCGATACGCTTCCGGATCGCCGTCAAGAAACTGCGCATTGCCGACGTAGTGGCGGGGGGCTGCGTTGGCGCCGCGCTGGGTGATCGCGCTCTGGCCGTCGAAAGCGAGGTCGAGCAGGTTGCCGACCATGTGCGGCGTGACGTTGTAGCGGAAATTCACCGACGGGTCGGCCACCGAGCGCCAGGTGCTTTCCATCCACTCGAGCGGCTGCCAGCCGCCCGGCTGGACCATCGCCCAGCGCCCGGGATTTGCTTCGGCCTGCACGACGACGTCGACGCCGAGCGCATCCATGCACGGCATGTAGCTGATGCGCACGTCGGCACATGGGTCGAGATCCGGCGGCCGCTGGCCAAAGGCATAGCCCCATGCGAACGCCGGCAGCGACGTCGCGAAGCCGAGTCGGAAGCCGGCGACAACGGTGCCGGCCGCGTTCGCGATCGCCGCAGGCCCTTCGTACGGGCCTTCGTCGATGGCGATCAGGTCCTTCTCGAGCGAGGTCAGCGGCACCTTGTCGTTCACGAACTGCAGGTTCTTTTCGCCCGCGGGCGCGTCGGGGTTGACGTCGTGCGGCGCCCAGATCGCGGTCTGGTTGGTCACGCGCGGCGACGTGGCGACGTAGACCTCGGTGAGCGGCTGCAACTCGGGATCGCCGAACAGCGCGATCTCGGTCGGGTCGCGCGAGGCGCGGTAGCGCGGCTGGTTGTTCGACGCGACCACCCACACGCCATAGTCGCGCGCGATGTCGGAGAACGTCTGCGAGTACGCGCGCGCAAAGGTGTCGGTCGCCGCGACGAAAACCTGCTTGCGCGGATCGATCGGGCCGAACATCGCCTGGTACGCGGCGACCTGCGGCGCGTAGGCCGCGTTCACTTGCCCGAGCGCGGCGGCAGCGGCGCCCGGCGCGGGCGCGGTGTCGCCGGCGCCGCCGCCGGCACCCTGGTCGACCGCGCCCCGCAGGGCCGCGCCGCGCGCGCCCGTTGCCAGCGTCATGAGGCCAATGTCCTCGTTGAACACGACCAGCATCGGCAGGTCGGGGCGCATCAGCGGCACGGCGTGCTCTTCCATGAGGCAGCGCATCTTCGTGCGGAAGCTTGCATAGCTCGCGACGTGCCGCACGTCCTGCTTGTATTGCATGCCGACGACGCGCAGCCTGGCGCCCGGCGAGGGCGCGCCCGTCACCGGCAGCCAGTTCGCGGGGCGCAGCGCGGCACAGTCGGTGCCGGGTGGCACGCCGGGTCCGCTCGTGCCCGGCGGGTCGGACGGGTCCTTCGCCGTGCCGACCTGGCGATCGCCGCAGGCAACGAGCGCTGCACACAGGGAGAAAAGGGCAGGCCCCCACAGCTTCACGTGACACCCCGGTCAAATTGACAGCGGCAGTATCGGTGCGCGCCTCGGGCGCCGCAATGTTGGGAAAAAGACCCTACGGTCATAATCCGCCCGATGGACGATGACACAAAGGCCGCGAAACCCAGCATGGGCGCGCTGAAAACCCGACCGTTCGAGCGCAATCTCGCGCTGACGAAGATGGGCGTGTCCGCGGGCGCGCGCATCGCGGCGCACGAGTTCGCGAACCTGTTCCGCGGTCACGCGTCGCGGCGCGCGTCGGACCGCACCTTCTACGTCGAGCAGGCGCATGTGCTTGCCGACGGGCTCGGCCGCCTCAAGGGCAGCGTCATGAAGGTTGGCCAGATGCTGTCGCTATACGGCCAGTATTTCTTGCCGCCGGAAGCGGTGGAGGTGTTGTCCGGGCTGCAGGACGACACGCCGCCGGTCGAGTGGAAATCGCTGGAGCCCGTGCTGAAGCGCGCGCTGGGACGCTCGCTGGAGGAGCTCGACATCGATCGCTGTGCGCTGGCGTCCGCGTCGCTGGGCCAGGTGCACCGCGCGCGCCGCAAGGCGGACGGCGCCGAGCTCGTGCTCAAGGTCCAGTATCCCGGCGTCGCCGACGCGATCGACAGCGACATCCGCACGCTTTCGCGCCTGATCGCGATGACGCGCATGGCGCCGAAGGGATTGAACCTCGACCCGGTGTACGCCGAGGTCAAGGAGATGTTGCACCGCGAAGTCGACTACCAGGCCGAAATCGACCACACGCAACGCTACCGCCAGCTGCTGGACGGCGACGCGCGTTACGTCGTGCCGAAGGTCTACGAGGAATACTCGACCGACCAGGTGCTCGCGCTGTCCTACGAGCCCGGCGCCCACGTGCGCGACGCCAGCGTGCAGCGCCTGTCGCAGGAGCGGCGCAACGCGCTGGCGCACGCGGCGCTCGAGCTGTTCCTGCGCGAGCTGTTCGACTGGGGCATGGTCCAGACCGATCCGCATTTCGGCAACTACAAGATCCGCCTGGCGGACCGCATCGTGCTGCTCGACTTCGGCGCCACCCGGCTGTTCGGCCGGGGCTTCGTCGACGGCTATCGCGAGATGCTGCGCGGGGCGCTGCTGCGCGACCGCGCCCTGACGCTGGCCGGCGCGGAGGCGATCGGCGCGATGTTCCCGGACATTCCGGCACCGGTGCGTGCCGAGTTTGCCGGAATCTGCGAGCTCATCGTCGAGCCGTTCCGCGGGGGCGTGTACGACTGGGGCGCGAGCGACCTGCCGCAACGCGCTGGCCAGAGGATGGCGCGCGCGTCCATCACGCGGCACTTCCGCATCCCGCCGCGCGAGATCGTGTTCCTGCATCGGCGCCTGTCCGGGGTGTTCTTCCTGCTGGCAACGCTGCGCGCGCGCTGGGATGCGCGGCCGGTGCTGGAGCGTTATCTCGAGTCAAAGAGCTGAAAAAAATAGGGACGCACACCATTTTCCGTCGAGGCGGACTGGCCCGGTCAGGGCGGCGGGGAAAATGGTGTGCGTCCCCATTTTTGGTAGCATCCCGGTTCCTTCGGAGGAGAAGGCACCATGCAAGGCAAGATCGCTGTAGCGCTGCTCGTCGCCGTCGTTTCGCTGCCATTGGCCGCCAAGGTCACTCCGGAGGAAGCCGCCAAGCTCGGTACCGAGCTGACCCCGGTTGGCGCGGAAAAAGGCGGCAACGCCGATGGCTCGATTCCGGCGTGGACGCCGCACGCGAAGAAGGGCGCCTTGAAGAACGAGTACCCGACCGCGCCGTTCGACAATGAAAAGCCGCTGTTCACGATCACCGGCGCCAACCTGGCGCAGTACGGGGCCAAGCTCACCGAGGGCCACAAGTACCTGCTGAAGACTTACCCGAGCTACAAGATGAACGTTTACCCGAGCCACCGCGTGGTGGCCTGGCCGGACGAGATCTACAAGTCGACGAAGGAAAATGCGACCAAGTGCGAGCTGATCGGCACCGACCAACCCGATAACTGCACCATGGGCTTTCCGTACCCGATTCCCAAGTCCGGCGCCGAGCCGATCTGGAACCACAAGCTGAAGTGGCGCGGCGAAGATGTGCGTCGCTTCAACGTCCAGATGATCGTGCAGCCGGACGGCAAGTATCAGCAGACCAAGGTTGTCGAGGACGTGACCTTCGGCTACGCCAGCATCAAGAAGCCGTCAACGCTGAAGAAGGGCGGCGAGACCGAATTCCTGCGGTACTTGTCGGAAACGCTGTCGCCGCCGCGCATCGCCGGCACCTTCATCCTGGTGCAGGAGCGTGCCAGCACCGGCAACGAGGGCCGCAACGCCTGGCTTTACTCACCGGCGCTGCGCCGCATCCGCCGCGCGCCGACGGTGTGCTGCGACAACCCGTACGAGGGCACCGACGGCCATCAGTTCTACGATCAAGTCGACATGTTCAACGGCGTGCTCGAGCGCTACTCCTGGAAGATCGTTGGAAAACGCGAAATGGTCGTGGGCTACAACGCCAACAAGATCGCCGGCAACAAGGTCAAGTACAAGGACATCGCCGCGCCCAAGCACATCAACCAGGAGCTGCCGCGGTACGAGCTGCACCGCGTCTGGGTGATCGATGCGACCCTGCGCGCGGGCACCAGCCACACCTTCAAGCGCCGGGTCATGTACCTCGACGAGGACGGGTGGAACATCGTCGCGGTCGACAACTACGACAACAATGACCAGCTCTACCAATTCCAGGAAGGCCATTACGTTCCGGCCTCGAACATCCTGGCCGGCACGACGATTCCGGAGGTGATCTACCACTTCACCACCGGCCGCTACTTCGTCACGGCGATGGCCAACGAAGACAAGCCCAACGACCTGACCGTCAAGTTCGGCAGCGACCATTTCACGGCAGCGGCGGTGCAGAAGCGCTCGACGCGCTAGGCACGAGCGGGATCGGCCCATGGACTTCACCGAGAAGCACACCTTCGACAAGCCTGTTGCGACGGTGTTGAAGATGTTCAGCGACCGCAGCTATTTCGAGAAGAAGTACCAGGCGCTGGGTTACCGGAACATCGAGGTGCTGGAACACGTCACCGACGCCAGGCGTTTCAGCATCAAGGTCCGCTACGACGCATCGAGCAGTACGCCACTGCCGGACTTCGCCCGGAAATTCATCGGCGAAACGAATTCGGTCACGCAGACCGATAGTTGGGATCTCGACAAGCGCACCGGCCGCCTGGAGGCCGAGATCAAGGGTGTGCCGGTCAAGATTCGCGCGGACATGAAGCTCGTCAGTGAAGGTGCGGGATCGTGCAACGCGCTCAGGTGGACCTTGTCATGCGGTATCCCGCTGCTCGGGGGCAAGCTCGAGCAGATCGTGGCAAGGGATATCCAGGCCAGGGCCGGCTCAGACTTGGCCCGGTCGCGCGAGATTTTGAAGGCGTACTGACGCGCAACGCGCGGATCAGGGCCCCCGCGTAGGGTTTTGCCCGACACCACCGACTAAGGTATTAGGCAACCTTTACTACTCGCATGCCGGCATCGACCCGCCGGGATGCTGTAACTTCTACGCAATCCTGGGTGTCCCTAGCACCCAGACAACAAGGGGAATTTCATGCGCCGTCACCGCATCGCTTTGACGCTGATTCTGGCTTCGAGTGCGGCGTTTGCCGATCCGGTCACAAACGTCATCAACGGGGTTAGCGGCCTGCTGACGAATACGGTCGGCGGGACGACCAACGTCACTTCCCCTGGCGGGGTTTCCGGTTCGCTCTCCGGCCTGCCCTCGCTGCTCGGCCAAGGAGGCCTGCCGGTACTGCCGACCCTCGCTGCCGGTTCAAGCCCCGAACCCCTCCCGGGCTTCGAGGTTGCTGATGGCGTTGCCGGGGTGTCCGTGCTGCAGGATGGCTTGGACGGCTCCGGCTATAACCAGGTCCTCCAGATAAACCAGGAAACCGTCCTCGCCGAGCGGGTCAACGGGTTGCTGCCGGGACAGATCACGGGCGGCTCCGGCAATGGGGAGACCGTGGACATCGCCATCCTCGACGGCAATGGCACTTCGCACGCAGGCGGGGACGGCATGCTCAGCGCCGCGCTGCTTTCGGGCGACGACACGGCCACCGGCGGCGCGATCGGCGTGGCGGTGCTCAGCGGCACGAATTCAGGGTATGGCGGCGAGGCCAGCGTAGGCGCCTTGAACGAAGGAGATTTCCTGCACGTGTGCCTCGGCGGCGACTGCGTGGCGCCCGGCGCTGACGGCGCCGGCGGCCCGGTGCTCCCGGCAACGGAGCTCGCGCCAGGTGTCGTCGTTGGCGGCGGCCCTGACAATACCGTTACCTCGTCCAATGAACTCGTCAATGCGGGCGTGCTGACGGGCGACAGTGCCGGTACGGGCGGACTGGTCGGCGTCGGCGTCATCGCCGGTGACAATTCGGGCTCGGGCGAAGTGGTCGGCGCCTGCGTGCTCTGCGGCGACAACGCGGGCTCAGGTCCGCTCGGTGTCGCGGTCCTGTCTGGCGACAATGCCGGCAACGGTTCGCAGCTGGGCACTGCGGTGCTCAGCGGTGACAACAGTGGCAACGGCGGCACCATCGGAACCGCGATCCTGAGCGGCAACAACAGCGGCAACGGCGGCCAGATCGGCGTCGCGGTCCTCAGCGGACCCGGCAGTGGCAATGGCGGTTTGATCGGCGTCGACGTATTGAACGGCAACGGTTCGTCGAATGGCGGTGGCGGCAACAATAGTGGCGGAGGCGGCCTGATCAATCCCATTCAAATACCCCGCAATGACGGCAGCGGTGGCAACGGCGCCAATGTGCCGGGCAGCCAACGTGCCGCTGGTGACGATTCCCTGGTTCCGGACGACTCCGAAACCGAAGCTGACGATGACGCCATCGACCAGCGTCTGGCGTGCCTGATCATCGTGAAGAACGTGAAGGACACGACCACGCAGTCGATGAAGCGGACCTGCCGCAACAATCGCGCCGGCTGAAGAAATCCAGCGTTAAACCAATAAAACGAGCTGCCGATACGGCAGTCAGGGGACAGCATGGCTGTTGACTTGCCGCCGCCGATGCCGCCGCAGCCGGCGGCCCTGGTGCAGGTGCAGAAGAACAAGGAAGTCGCGTCGTTCGCTGCGCACGGCTACCAAGTGCACGTCTACGGCTCGCGCAAGCTGGACGCCAAGCGCCAGGCCGAAATCGTCAATGGCGCTGACACCATTTCCAATGGGCTCCGCGCCTTGAATGCGGCGTACTACGCCGCCGGTTACCCGGGGGCGAAAATGTCCTACGCGGTAGTGGGCAAGGAAGTCCACGTCCAGGTGATCCTCGCCGGCGTGGCGTCCGTCAAGGCCGCAGGGCCGCTGGCCAAGTACTTCGTCGACCTGCCCAAGGACCCGCGCCTGACGGCCGAAGGCCTCGAGCCGCGCCGCACGCTGGCGTCTATGCATGCCGATCGCGCCAGCCTGCACGGCAAAACCACGTTGACGCCCAATGCCGGGGTCGGCTCCGTATTTGCGTTAAAAACCGGGGAGGGCCCGCGATCGACTCACGCCAATCTCGAGTTCGGCAACCCGGGAAACCGCTACGTGGGTCGTTATTTCGCCGACTTGGAGCTCAGCACCGGAACCCGCTGGGGCGATGAGCTGCGCTCGCTGACACGGACGACCGTGCCGGCTTTGGAAGATGGCCCGGTGGAGGGCGAATATCTGGGCCAGGACCTCGGCTGGAGCCGGATCACCACCTGGGGCATCTTCGGCCTGGGCGGCCGCTGGGTCGAGTACAGCTTCGATGCCGCTCCCGGCGCGACGCTCGACGGAGAGCTGTGGGTTGGCGAGGCGCGCTGGCAGTACCCCTTGATGGCGGATTTCGACTCGCGCCTCATGACGCAAGCCAAAATTGACCGTACCAGCAAGACCACCGAGCTTGCGCAGACCGGGGCCGTGCTGCAGCGGGAGTTGTACAACTCCGTCGAGCTGTCAGGGACCTATCAGCAAGTGGCCAACCGCACCGATACGCGCTGGGACCTGGACACCGGTCTCGCTTTGCGCAAGGGCCTCGGCGACGGCAAGGCGCCCATTGCGGCGCCGGCGTCGGCGCCCGACCTCGACTACACACTGGCGCGCCTCGCGCTGGTGGTGCGCTACCACTTCGCGCCGGAGTACTCACTGGCGTTCGAAGGCAGCGGCCAGTATTCCGCGGATACCGTGCCCGAGCAGCAGCAAGTGGTGCTCGGCGGCTTCGGGTCGCTCAATTCCGCGCTGCCCGGGCTTGCCGCAGGCGATTCCGGTGCGCTCGTGCGCGTGGTCGGGTCGGTCGGCATGTATCGCCTGCTGGGCCTCGAGTGGCGCCCGAAGCTGTACATCGACGGCGGCTACGCCGATTTCAACAATCTCGGCGGCGGCTCGCCGGCAATGGCCGATGCGGGCGTGCAACTCGACTTCATGCGCGGTAGCTGGTTCGAGGGCTCCATCGCGTACGCCGAAAACCTGTGGGATCGCGACCTCTCCGATGCGTCGCTCAACGTTGCCGATGCGGACGTGTATTTCCGCGTCCGTTTCAAGTATTGAAGAAGGACAGTTTATGAAGATGCGATCTGCGCTCGTTCTGCTGGCGGCGTTGCTGACGATGCCCGCGATGGCCCAGGACGGCGACGGTGACGGCGACGGCGTGCTCGATACTGCTGACGAGTGCCCTGCAAGTCCTGCGGGCGTAAAGGTCTTGTCCGACGGTTGCACGCCGCGCAACGATTGCCGCAAGCCGCGCGCCGACGAGCCGGTCGACGATAAGGGTTGCGCCATCGAGCGCGTCTACATCCTCAAGGGCGTGACTTTCGAATTCGATTCCGACCGCCTCACGCAGCAGGGCAAGACCTCCTTGCAGGTGATCGCCGAGGCCTTGAAGGCCTACCCGGAAATTCGTTTCGAGCTGAGCGGCCATACCTGTTCGATGGGAAGCGACGCGTACAACCTCGAGCTCTCGGATCGGCGGGCGCGTTCCGCGGGCAAGTACCTGGTCGAATTGGGCATCAAGGCCGGTCGCATGACGACAAAGGGTTTCGGTGAAACACAGCCGGTCGACACCAATGACAACGAGGCGGGACGTGAGTACAACCGCCGCGTCGAACTGAAGGTGCTCGAGTAGCCACAGTAGTAGGAATGCACCCGGGGCTGTCGCGCTGCAAGACCGCTCCGTAAGCTGCCGCGCATGAAGCTGGTTCTCACCCTGACCCTGCTCGCCGTGACCATGACGTCGATCGTCGAAGCGTCGTCGTCGACGTCCGGTGTCGACCGCGTCGTGATCGAAAAAGCCCGCCGCACGCTGACGGTCTATGCCGGCGCGCAGCCCGTGATGCGCCTCAAGGTCGCCCTTGGTCAACAGCCGGTCGGCGCCAAACTGTGTCGCGGCGACAACCGCACGCCTGAAGGCTCGTATCGCGTTGCCGGCCGCAAGGAGAACTCGGACTTTCACCGCGCATTGCGGATCTCGTACCCGTCCGATTTCGACCAACTGCGTGCGCGCGAGGCCGGCTGTGATCCCGGCGGCGACATCATGATCCACGGCCTCAGGGAAGACTGGGGCCGCCAGAGCGCGCGACATCGCGAGGTCGACTGGACCAAGGGCTGCATCGCGGTGACCAACGAGGAAATCGAGCGGCTATGGGCCTTGCTGCCGGACGGCGTCGAGGTCGTAATCCGGCCGTAGCGGCAGTAAGCCTTGTATGGCCGTGGGCCCATTGATATCCGGCTACCGCCCGGGATCAGGGTCTCAGAGTCCCTACGCCGTACTCCCCGATCACCACCAGCCCGTCGCCGCGCGCCAGAACGCCCGACAGCGTGCCGGCATGGGACTGGGCCGACACGCGTTTTGCGGTGCCGGCCGCATCGACGCGCAGTGTCTCGCCATCCGCGCCCACCAACAGCGCATCGCCATCGGCCAGCACCGTGCCGCCGAACAGCGACTGCACGGTCTGCGTGTCCACCTTGGCCCATTTGCCGGCGCGCACGTCGTCGCTGACATAGGCGTTGCCGCGCAGGCCGAACACGATCGCGCCCCTTTCGCCGCGCGGCAGCGCGCCGAACAGCGATCCTTCGTAGGGGAGGGCCACGCGTTTCCACTCGGTGCCGTCGGCGCTGACTGCCAGCAGGCCGGTCTCGCCGGCGAGGAACACATCGCCGTTGCCCAGGCGCGCGAGCGCGTTGAGGTGCCGGCCTTCCTCGACCAGCACCGGCGAATCCAGCGGCGCCCATGTCGCGCCGCCGTCGGCGGTCGCCAGCGCAAGGCCGTAGGCGCCGAGCGCGATGGCGCGTTGCGCGTCGAGTGCGAGTACCGTGAGCAGCGGCTTGGCTTCGGCTGGCGTGAAGTTCTGCAACCTCCAGTTCGCGCCGCCGTCGGCGGTGTGCAGGATCGTGGCGTCGTGGCCGACCGCCCAGCCGGCCTTCGCGTCGGCAAACGACACCGCGGTCAGCGTCGCGTGCACCGGCGAGGCAACCTGGTCCCATTTCGCGCCGTCGGTCGAGCGCAGGATCACGCCGCGATCGCCAACCGCGACCAGCGCATCGCCGGCGGCGGCGATGCCGAGCAGCAGGTTCTTGCTGGCGAGCCGCGCCATTTCGGCCGGGCGCGCCTGCAGGTCCTTCGCATTGGGCTTGGCCGCGGCGGCGGGCGCCTCGTCCTGCGCCAGCGCCGCGGTCGTCAGGAGCAGCAGCGCGAGTGCCGGAATTCTCATGACTGCACCGCCTTCGGCTTCATCAGGAACGCAGCGAAGGCCGGCAGCAGGATTACCGCGGCGCCGGCATTGGCGAGGAACATGATCGTAAGCAGGATGCCCATGTCGACCTGGAACTGGAGGCCTGACAGCAACCAGGTGCAGACCGTCGCGGCCAGTGCCAGCGCCGTCACGATCACCGCCTTGCCGGTCTGGTGCAGGGTCTGCTCGTAGGCCTCGCGCAGCGCCATCTTCTTGTCGTTCACGCATTCCTCCAGCACCGAGTAGATGTAGATGCCGTAGTCGACGCCGATGCCGGCCGCGAACGCCGCCACCGGCAACGTCGAGACCTTGAGGCCGATGCCCAGGAACACCATCACCGCGTAGGTGAAGTACGACACCAGTGCCAGCGGCACCAGCACGCACACCACCCCGGCGACACTGCGGAACGACGCCCACACGCAGATCAGGATGCACAGGTAAAGCCAGAACAGCACGGTGTACTCGGTTTCCTGGATGACGTCGTTGGTCGCAGCCATCACGCCGACGTTGCCGGTGGCGAGCTTGAACTTGACCGGCGAGTCCGCGCCGTCCTGCTCGACGAACTCGTGGACGGCGGTGACGACCGTGTCGATGGTCTTTTCCTTGTGGTCGGCGGTGAACACGAACACCGGCATCGCGCTGCAGTCCGGGTTGAGCAAACCGGTCGAGGAGGGGAACTGCTGTCCCGCCAGCACCAGCGCGCCCGACTCGCGCGGCAGCGTCATCCACTTGGGATTGCCCTCGGAGAAGGCATTGAAGACGATCTTCGCCGCCTCGGGAAAGGAGATGGTCGATTGCACGCCCGGCGTGTTGTCCATGCGCCATGCGAAACGGTCGATGGTGTCCATCACGGCGTGATCGATGCAGCCGTTCTCTGGCGCCTCGGCGATGACCTTTATGACGTCCACGCCGATGGAGAACTTCTCGACGATGCGCGCCGAGTCCTGGTTGTAGCGCGAGTCGGGGCGCAGCTCGGGCACGCCGGCGTGCAACTCGCCGATCGCGAGGTCACGCGACACCCACCACGCCGCGCCCCAGCTGAGCACGGCGATGGCGAGTGCCGGCCCGGCGACCCTTTTCTCGGTGATCACCGACAGCAGCTTCCACAGTCCGTCGAAGATGCGGTCGCGCCGGAACTGGTGCTCGCGGAATTTCGCCGGATCTTTCAGCACGGCGTAGGACAGCAGGCACGGCAGCAATATCTTCTTGCAGACGATCACCGCGACCAGGCCGAACATCGCGTTGATCGCCATCTCCTGCACGATGCCGATGGGGATCAGCAGGATGGTGCCGAAACCGACCACGTTGGTCAGTAGCGCGGTGATGCCGGGAATGACGAGGCGGCGGTAGGTGGCGCGCGAACCCTCGAGGCTGTTGCGGCCGTGGTCGGCCACCTCGTACAGCCAGAAGCTGGTGATCTGGATGCCGTGCGACACGCTGATCGCCAGCACCAGGAAGGGCACCAGGATCGCAAACGGGTCGAGGCCGTAGCCAGCCATGTGCAAAATGCCGAGCTCCCAAACCACCGCGAGCAGGCCGCACGTCAGTGGCAGCAGCGCGATGAACAGCGAGCCCGTGTACCACCAGAGGATCATCCAGGTCAGGAATATGGTCAGCGCGAAGAAGCCGACCACCTCGAGCGACGCATCGGCGATGTCGCCGACCACCTTGGCAAAGCCGACGATGTGGATGTCGATGTCGGGGTTGTAGTCCGGGTTGTCGACGCTTTCGGCGGCGAGGTCGCGCAGGCGGAACTTGCGAACTTCCTGGTTGCCGTCCTCGAGCGTCACTTTCTTCTCGACCTGGTCGTAGCGGTCGAGCCAGCCATCGCGCGGCGCATAAGCCGTGAAGATCACGTCCCCGGCTGACAGCGGCGCGGCGTCCGCCGCGAGCTTGTACACCGTCATTTTCGGCTGAAGGAAGCGCTGGCGCACGTCCTCGATGCGCGCGGCGGTGGCCACGTAATCGAGCTTGTCGTTGCTGACCGGGTCGCGATCGAGCAGTTCCGAGAACACCATCGCACCCGACTGGTCGTTGGCGACCAATCGGCCCGCCACCTTCGCGCGCGTGACGTTGCTGCGCACCACCTCGATCATCTCGGGGGAATTGTCGTATTCGGCCGGGATGACGTTGCCGCCGTACAGGCCTTCCTCGCGGACCTCGACGTAGCGCACGTCGCGCGTGAACAGGGACGAGGTGCGGGGCCGGTCGAAGCCCGGCGTGAAGAACACCGCGTTGGTCAGGCTTTTCAGCGTGGCCATGAACTTGGGCTGGTAGATGTCGCCCTCGACGCCGGGCTTCAGCACCAGTGCGAACAGCACCGTGTTGGCGCCGCCGAATTCCTGCTGGTATTGCTTGAAGACCTGGATGTACGGATGTCCGAGCGGCAGTTGCTTCTCGAAGCCGGTGTCGAGCCGCAGCTGCGAGGCCTGCCAGCCCATCAGGATGGTCATCAGGCCGAGTACCATCAGCGTGCGGGGCCGCTTGCCGAACACGATGGGTTCGGTGATGCGAATGAACCACTGCGAGAAAGCGCCGCGCGCGTCACCGTGCATTTTGTCTGTCTCCCCCCGGATGGCGGCTAGTCTAGCCCGGTCTGGCCCGGTCCAGCCCGGCGGCGGCGCGCGCAACTGCCGGCGTCGGCGCTGGTCAAAAGCGGCATGAACCGGATGTGGCTGTTGCTGCCCGCGGCATTGGCCGCCTGCGGCAGCCGTGCGCCTGTCGTGCCGGTCACGGAAATGGCTGCGCTGGAGGCGCTGGCGCGCGACCGCTGCCAGGTCGCGCTGGACGCCGACTTCGACGACTCCGGCCGGGCCGACTTTCAACGCTACGTGAACTGGCTCACCGCCACCCAGGCCGGCGGCACCCACCTCGATCCGGGTGAGGTGACCCTGGCGATCGCGCGCGGGAAGCCCAAGCCCGGACCCAAGGGCGTGATTGCCGGCGAGGTGTCATGCGGCGCCGGCGAGGAACCGTTCCGCATCACGCTGTACCGCGATGCGCTGGTCGGCCGGCAGTTGCAGACCGCGTTCCGCACGGCCGCGCACGAGTTTCACCACATCGTGCAGATTCGCCGCGACGGCCTGCCCTGCGATGCCGTGAGCGCCGAGCGCGAGCGCTATGAGAAAGAAGCGGAAGGGGTCGCCGATCGGCTGGTACCGGCGTGCGCGCGGTCGGCGGAGACGTCGGCGCTGCGCTAAAGCCCTTGGTCGCGCGCTTTTTTCATGCGGTAGAGCAAGTCCAGCGCATCCTTGGGCGTCAGCCTGTCCGGATCCGCTTCGTCCAGCAATTTCAGCGCCGGCGCCCCGGGTGTGAATAGCGCCAGTTGCGGTTGCGGTTGCGGCGCCACCGGCGCCGGCAGGCGCGAATGCTCGAGGGTCAGCAGGTATTCACGTGCCTGCTCGATCACCGGCCTCGGGATGCCCGCAAGCGCGGCGACCTGCAGGCCGAAGCTGCGGTTCGCCGGACCGGGCTGCACGCGGTGCAGCAGGACCAGCTTGTCGACTCCCTCGGCAGAATATTCCGTCGCATCGAGGTGCACATTCGCCACGCCCGGCACCGCCTGCGCGAGGGCCGTCAGTTCGAAGTAGTGCGTCGCGAACAAGGTGAAGGCGCGGGTGATCGTTGCGAGGTGCTCGGCGCAAGCGCGCGCCAGCGACAGGCCGTCATACGTGCTGGTGCCCCGGCCGATCTCGTCCATCACCACCAGCGATTTCTCGGTGGCGTTATGCAGGATGTTGGCGGTCTCGGTCATCTCGACCATGAACGTCGACTGGCCCGACGCGAGGTCGTCGGCCGCGCCGATGCGCGTGAACACGCGGTCGAGCGGACCGAGTGTTGCGCTCTCCGCCGGCACGAAGCTCCCGGCGTGCGCGAGCACCGCGATCAGCGCGGTCTGCCGCATGTAGGTGGACTTGCCGCCCATGTTCGGGCCGGTGATCACCAGCAGCCGCCGCTCGGCACCGAGCTGCGTATCGTTGGGCACGAACGGCTCGCGGCTGCTGGCCTCCACGACCAGGTGGCGGCCGCCGCGGATGTCGAGCCCGGGCGTGTCTGCGAGGATCGGCCGCACCAGGTGCAGCGTGCGCGCGCGCTCCGCCAGCGCGCCGAGCGTGTCGAGCTCGGCAAGGGTCTGGGCCGCAGCTTGCAGTTCGGGTAGCGCGGTTTGCAGGCGATCCAGCAAGCGCTCGTACAAAAGTTTCTCGCGCGCCATTGCGCGATCGCGCGCCCCGAGCACCTGGTCCTCAAAGCGCTTGAGTTCCTCGGTGATGTACCGCTCCTGGCCCTTCAGTGTCTGGCGACGGTGATACTCGGGCGGCACCTTGTCGGCATGGGAGCGCCCGATCTCGATGTAGAAGCCGTGCACCCGGTTGTAGCCGACCTTCAGCGTTTCGATGCCGGTGCGGGCTCGCTCCTTGCTTTCGAGCTCGATCAGGAAACCGTCGGCGTTGCCGGACAGCGCCCGCAGCTCGTCGAGCTCAGCGTCGAAGCCGGCGCGGAACACACCGCCATCCTTGACCCACACCGGCAGCTCGTCGGCCAGCGCGCGACTCAGTTCAGTGGCAAGCGACTCGAAGCCGAGCAGGCGGCGCTCGAGCTCGCCGAGCCGGGGCGCGCCCGCGCCAGACACGGCGGCGGCGACATGAGGTAACCGCGCAAGGCCGGAACCGAGCCCGGCGAGGTCGCGCGGCCGTGCGCTGCGCACCGCGATGCGCGCACAGATTCGCTCGAGGTCGGCAAGGTCGGCCAGTGAATCGCGCAGCGACTCGAAACGGCTGCCGTCGAGCAGCCGATCGATGGCGTGGAAGCGTGCCGTCAGCTCGGCGCGGTCCCGCAGGGGGCGCGTGAGCCAGCGCTCGAGCTGGCGGCTGCCCATGTGCGTGCGGCAACTGTCCATGACCGCGAGCAGGCAGCGCTCGCGCGTGCCGTCGAGGTTGCGGTCGATCTCGAGGTTGCGGCGCGTCTGCGCGTCCAACACCAGGGCTTCCTCGAGCCGTTCCACGCGCAAGGAGCGCAGGTGCGGCAGGGCAGCTTTCTGGGTGTCCTGCACGTATTGCAGCAGGGCACCGGCGGCGCCGAGTGCGGCGGTGTAGCCATCACAGCCGAAGCCTTTCAGGTCGCGAGTGCCGAATTGGCGTGTCAGCAAATTTCGGGCGCTCGCGAGGTCGAAATGCCAGGGCGGGCGCTGGCGACCGAGCGCGCCCGCCGGCGCGACCGCGCCCTCGGCGATCAGCAGTTCGGTCGGGCGCAGACGCGCAAGTTCGGCGTGGAGGTCGGGCAGCCGCGGCGTTTCGATCACCGCGAAGCGGCCTGAGGCGAGCTCGAGCCACGCCAGGCCATGGCACTCGCGGCCCGAGTACAGCGCCGCAAGCACGTTGGAGCGCTGTGGGTCGAGGAGGGCTTCTTCGGTCACGGTGCCCGGGGTCACCACGCGCACGACCTCGCGACGTACCGGGCCTTTTTCGACGCCAACTTCGCCGACCTGCTCGCAGATCGCGCAGGACTCGCCGAGCTTCACCAGCCGTGACAAGTACTGGTCAATCGCGTGGAACGGCACGCCCGCCATGGGGATCGGCACGCCGGCCGACTCGCCGCGCTGCGTCAGCGTGATGTTGAGCAGCCGCGCCGCCTTGCGCGCGTCGTCGTAGAACAGCTCGTAGAAGTCCCCCATGCGGAACAACAGCATCAGGTCGGGGTACCCGGCCTTGATCGACAGGTACTGCTGCATCAAGGGGGTGTGGGGAGCTGCGGTCACGGGCGAAGCTCTGAAAAGGCGCGTAATGCTACCGCGGTTGGTCCGGCGTCAGGCACCCTGGGTGCCGCGCACGCGAGAGCGCTTGGCCGCATACATGCGCGCGTCGGCCTCGGCGATGACCACGTCGAGCGCCTGGTCGTCGTTCGGGTCGATCGACGACGCTCCGACGCTGACGGATAGCGCGAACGGCAGCGTGCCGGCGGCGTTGTAGCCGCGGATGAGGTCGAAGATGCGCGTGCGGAGCGCGTCCGGGTCAGCGGAGTCCACGGCGAGCACCAGGAACTCGTCGCCGCCGAGCCGCGCGACGACGTCGGTGTTGCGTGCCGCCACCCGCAGCGCCTCCGCCACCGTTGCCAGCGCCAGGTCGCCGCCTTCGTGGCCGTGCTTCTCGTTGATGTCCTTGAGGCCGTCGACGTCGACGAACAGCAGCGCGCACTGCTGGCGGCGGCGGCGCGCGTGGCGCAGTTCCTGTTCCGCGAGCACCTGGAAGCCGCGGCGGTTGTAGTGGCCAGTGAGCTCGTCGGTCATCGACTGCAGGCGCGCGCTTCGCTCCGAACGCAGCAGCTCGCCTCGGATCCGGCGCAGTTGCGCCGACTCCCACCAGGCAAAGCGCGCGAGGGTTTCCAGGTTGTACGCGGCCATCGTCGCGATCAGGGCCATCAGCACCAGTGAATACGCCTGCACCACCGGCTGGGCGTCCCCGAAGCGGTACTCGACCCCGATCGCGCACGCGGTCACCAGCACGGTGGCCGCTGCGACGCGGCGCCAGGAAAACAGCCCGAACACGGCCACCGCGATCATGACGACGCCGACCATCTGCGCCGGGTACTGCAGCGCGCCCTGGAGCGCGAGTGCGCGGAACGCGACCACCGCGAGCGCCGCAGCGAGAACGGCCGCGCTCTGTACGCCCTGCACCAGCCGGCGCGGCGCCGGGACGGCCGTCAGCACCGCGGCCGCCAGGCACAGCGGCAAAACGAGGCCGGCCTCGACCAGGGTCATGAGCCCGTGGACCGAGGAGGTCGCCCGGAAAAACGTGTCGTGGTAGAGCGGTGCAAGCCCGAATGCCAGCGCCAGGGCCACGAAGATGCCGGTGCGCGCGTACACGAGGTTACGGCGCAGTGTGCGCCGGAAGCGGGCCTCGTCGTCCGCGCTGAAACGTTGGGGCAAAACGTCTCGGCCGACGCCGCTCAGCATTCGGCGAAGTCGCAGGGCAGGTCCGTTTGCCGGGTCCACAGTAGGTTCCTTGCGCGTCCTGGCGCGGGCCATCGCCGCCAACGGCCTATCCTAGCCTCTCCGCAAGGAAAATCGTCGCTTCGCGGACGTTGATTTGCCGCAATGCGGCAAGCGCCACCGCCTAAAATGGGCGGATGAACGACCAGCCCGAAGCTTCCGACGCCGACGTCCTGCTCGCGCAACTGGAAGCCCGCGCGGGTGACCCGAAGCTGCGCGCCTTCGTGCGCCAGTACTACGAAATGGCTTCGCTGGAGACGCTGAAGCTGCGCGCGCCCGAAGAGCTGCTGGCCGCGGCGAGCGCGCATTTCCGACTGGCGCAGAAGCGGGCCCCGGGCGAGCTGCTGGTCGAGGTCGCGCCGCCGACGGACGCGCAGGCCGCCGGCAGCGCCGGCTTTGCCGTCGTGCGCACGGTGGTAGACGACATGCCGTTCCTGTACGACTCGGTCGGCATGGCGGTGCGTGACGCCGGCGCATCGATCGACTGGACCGTGCACCCGGTGTTGCGCGTGCAGCGCGACGCCCGCGGCGCGCTGCAGGGCTTCGCCGAGGGCGGCGCGGCCGAGTCGCTGATCCATGTGGAATGCGAGGCGCTGCCACGGGCCGAGGACTACGCCACGCTCGAGAAACGCCTGCGCGAAGTGCTCGGCGAGCTGCGCCAGTGCGTACAGGACTTCCCCGCGATGCGCGTCAAGCTGCAGGCAGTCGCGGCCACGCTCGACACAGTGCCGCAGGGTGCCGATGCCGCCGAGTTCGCTGAAGCGCAGAAATTCCTGCGCTGGCTCGAGGAGGGCCGCTATACCTTCCTCGGGTATTCCGAGTCGCGAGTCGCGTCCGTCAAGGGCGAAGCGGCATTCAAGGACATGCCCGAGTCATCGCTCGGCCTGCTGCGGCCGGGTGGCCGCTTCGAGGACACCGGCGAGTACATCGCGCCCCGCGAGGAGCTTTCCAAGTACGCGACCAGCCGGCGCCTGATCGTCGTCAGCAAGGGCAACGTGCGCTCGCCGCTGCACCACCCCGAGTACTTCGACGTGATCTCGGTAAAGCACTTTGCCGCCGACGGCAAGGCCATCGGCGTCAGCCGCTTCGTCGGGCTGTTCGCTACCGAGGTGTACACCGCGCGAGTCCGCGAGATCCCGCTGCTGCGACGCAAGGCCGACTACGTCATGCAGCGCGCGCGCCTGCCTGAGCAGAGCCATTCCGGCAAGAACCTGCGCGAGATCCTGCACTCGCTGCCGCGCGAGGAGCTGTTCCAGACCGGCGAGGAAGAGTTGTACCGCGTCTGCATGGGGATTCGCGCGCTGCGGGACCGGCACCAGCTGCGGCTGTTCATGCGGCGCGATCGCTACGGCCGCTATTACGCCTTCATGGTCTACCTGCCACGAGAGCGCTACTCGCGCGAACTGCGGGACCGCATTGAAATGGAGCTCGGCACGCTGTTCAAGGCCACGGGCGGCGAGCGCAATATCGACTTCCTGCGCGGCGGCCTTGCCCGAATCCATTACGTCGTTCGCACCGAACCCGGCACGACTTCGCCGCTGACGGCCGGCGAGGTCGAGCAGCGCTTGCTCGCGGTAACACGTTCGTGGCGCGAACAGCTGCGCGAGGTGTTCCGCCCGCATCCTGTCATCGACGGCGCGGTCATGGCGGCGCGCTTTGGCGACGCGTTCCCGGTGTCGTACACGGCCACCACGACCGCGGAGGAGGCCGCCATCGACGTGGAGCACCTGCTGCGGCTGTCGGCGACCGAGCCGGTGCTGCCGCGACTCGCGCCGGGGGTCGCGGGTGCCGCGACGCTGAAGCTGTATTCGCTGGGCAAGCCGATCGCGCTGTCCGACGTGCTGCCGACCCTGGAAAACTTCGGCCTGCGCGTGATCTGGCAGGACCCGACCGAGGTGCGGCCACGGGATGCCGATCCGAACGCCGGCAGCCTGTGGGTACAGGCATTCGCCGTGCAGATCGGCAGCGAGCCGGTGAGCGATGCTTCGCGCGACGCGTTCGAGCAAGCCTTCCTTGCCACCTGGCGCGGCGACCTCGAGAACGACGGCTTGAACCGGCTGGTGCTGCGCGCCGGTCTCGACGCGCGCCAGGTCGTGTGCCTGCGCACGCTGTGCAAGTACCTGATCCAGACCGGCCTGCCGTACAGCCAGTCGTACATCGAGCAATTGATGAGCGAGCACGCGCCGATCGCGCGGCTGCTGGTCAGGCTGTTCGAGACCCGCTTCGACCCTGCACTCGACGACAAGAGACGCAAGATCGAGGAATTGAAGCTTGCGCAGGAGCTCGACGCGCTGCTCGACAAGGTAGCGACGCTCGATGGCGACCGCGTCCTGCGCGCGCTGCTGGGCGTGATCCGCGCCGCGTTGCGCACCAATTTCTTCCAGCGCGGCGCCAACGGGGCGCCCAGGACCTACGTCAGCGTCAAGCTCGATCCGCGCCGCGTGTCCGAGCTGCCGTTGCCGCTGCCGATGTTCGAAATATTTGTCTACGCCCCGGAGGTCGAGGGTATCCACCTGCGCGGCGGCAAGGTCGCACGCGGCGGCCTGCGTTGGAGCGACCGCAAGCAGGATTTTCGCACCGAGGTGCTGGGACTGATGAAGGCGCAGATGGTGAAGAACGCCATCATCGTGCCGGTCGGCGCCAAGGGCGGCTTCGTCGTCAAGAAGGGCGATGCGTCGAAGCGCGACGAATGGCTCAAGGCTGGCGTCGAGTGCTACAAGACTTTTGTCCGCGGCCTGCTCGACATCACCGACAATCGCGTCGGTGATGCCATCGTGCCGCCGCCCGCGGTGGTGCGCTATGACGACGACGACCCGTACCTCGTGGTCGCTGCCGACAAGGGCACCGCGACGTTCTCCGACATCGCCAACGGGCTGTCCGCCGAGTACGGCTTCTGGCTCGGCGACGCGTTCGCCTCGGGCGGCTCGGCCGGCTACGACCACAAGAAGATGGGCATCACTGCCAAGGGCGGCTGGGAAAGCGTCAAGCGCCACTTTCGGGAGATGGGCCGCAACATCCAGGTGACCGAGTTCACCTGCGTCGGCGTCGGCGACATGAGCGGCGACGTGTTCGGCAACGGCATGCTGCTGTCGCGCAAGACGCTGCTGCTCGCGGCATTCGACCACCGCCACATCTTTCTTGATCCCGCGCCCGACGCCGACAGGAGCTTCCAGGAACGTGAGCGCATGTTCGCGCTGCCGCGATCCAGCTGGGACGACTACGACAAGGCCGCGATCAGCAAGGGCGGCGGCATTTATCCGCGCTCGGCCAAGTCGATCAAGCTGTCGGATGAGGCGAAGAAGGTGCTCGACCTGCGTAAAAGCACGGTGACGCCCAACGAGCTTATGCACGCCATCCTGCGCGCGCCGGTCGACCTGCTGTGGAACGGCGGCATCGGCACGTACGTTAAAAGCCAGCACCAGGGTCACGTCGACGTCGGCGATCGCGCCAACGATGCCATCCGCGTCAACGGCCGCGAGTTGCGCTGCAAGGTGGTCGGCGAAGGCGGCAACCTCGGGATGACGCAGCTTGGGCGCATCGAGTACGCACTGGGCGGTGGCCGTTGCAACACCGACTCGATCGACAACAGCGGCGGCGTGCACAGCTCCGACCGCGAAGTGAACATCAAGATCCCGCTCAACCGGCTGATGCAGGAGGGCAAGCTCACGCGCGAGAAGCGCGATCCACTGCTAGCGCGCATGACCGGCGACCTCGGCGGCGCGGTGCTGTATGACTCTTACGTGCAGAGCCTCGCCATCAGCCTGCTCGAGAAGGACGCCGCTGCGCGGTTTGACGAGCATGGCGCGCTGATCCGCGTGCTCGAGCGCGACGGCGTGCTGAATCGCGCTGTGGAGTACCTGCCCGACGACGAAGCAATGGGCGAGCGCCGCACGCGCGGCAAGGGCCTCACGCGCCCGGAGCTCGCGATCCTGGTTTCATACACCAAGATCTCCCTGTTCGATGCAATGCTGAACTCGCCGGTGCCCGACGATCCGTTCTTCGAGCGGGACCTGCTGGCGTACTTCCCGCCGGAGCTGGTCCGCAAGCACAAGGATGCGCTCGCCGGCCACCGGCTGCGCCGGGAGATCGTCGCGACGATGCTGTCCAATGCGGTGGTCAACCGCATGGGCATAGCCTTCGCGCACCGCTTCGCCGAGGACCACGGCATCCCTCGTGCCGACGTGCTGAAGGCGTATGCGATGGCGCACGAAATGTTCGACGCGGACCGCTACTGGCACTCGATTCAGGCGCTCGACAACCAGGTGTCCGCCTCGCTCCAGTTCAAGCTGTTCGGCCGCGCGATCGGCCTCGTCAAGCACGCCACGACATGGTTGATCAATGCCAAGTACACCCAGCGGCCGGTCAGCGAAGCGATCGAGCGGTTCAAGAAGCCGATCATTGAACTCGAGGCGCTGCTGCCGGGCCTGCTGCCGCCGACCTACCGCGCTGACTGGGACAAGGCGGTCGCGTCGATGGAGAAGGACGGCACGCCAATCAAGCTGGCGCGGCAACTGGCGAACACCATGGTCATCGGCTCCGCGCCCGACATCGCGGAGCTCGCGCTCGAGAACAAGGTCTCGCTCGCGGAAGCCGCCGGCGTCTACTTCGGCATCGGCGACAAGCTGCGCCTGCTGTGGCTGCTGTCGTCGATCATCGGCCTGCAGGTGCAAGGCAGTTGGCAGGGCCTCGCACGCAGCAACCTGCGCGACGACACCTATCGCCTGCATCGCCTGCTGGCGACGCGCATCCTGCAGGTGCCGGGCAAGACCGCCGATGAGCGCATCGCCGCCTGGACCGCGGCGCACGAGCAGCGCGTCAAATTCGGCATCCAGCGGCTGCAGGAGCTGCACTCGGGCCCGGTCGATTTCATGGTGCTCGCCGTCGGCGTACGCGAACTGCGCAAGCTCAGCCAGCTGTAGGGCGACCGATGGCCGCCGGCGAAGCTAGGCGCCGCCGAGCTCGATGCGCATCCACAAGGCGTGCGCACAACCCGGTGCCACGTCGATCCGCTGCGGCGTATTGATCGCGTTGTTGGGCCCGGTGAACGGCTCGAGGCAGATGAAGTCCTGGCCGGGCAGGCCCCAGCACTGCAGGAAACGCATCTCCGGCGAAAAGCTCAGCCGCAGCACACCGAGCGCCGGGACATGGAAGCTGGCGCGACCTTCCGGCGGAGCGATGACGCCGAAGTCGAATTCAGCGTCGGGCGTGAAGCGTCCCGGCTCGAGTTGCGGGACATCGAGCGGCCGGACACGCGGCTTGTCCGCTGATGCGCAGGCGAAATACGGATGCCAGCCGGGAGCGATCGGCATCGGCGAGTCACCGAAGCTGCGGACCAGCAACTCGAGCTCGAGCCCCTGCGGCAGCAAACGCACCGAGTGCTCGATGCGGAACGCATGCGGCCACGCCGTGCGCGTGGCGGCGTCATCGCCGAGTGCGAGCCGCAGCAATCCGGGGCCTTGCTCGGCCACGGTCCACGCGAGCTTGCGAGCGAAGCCGTGCTGTTTCATCACGCTGCCGGCGTGCACTAGCCTGTCGCCGACGAGGCGCCCGGCGAATGGAAACAGCAAAGGGATGCCGCCGCGCACGCTCTTCGAAGGATCGGCCAGCGTGGTGCGATCCATGAAGAGCACGTCGCGGCCGGCGACGCGCAGCTCGGTGACGAGCGCGCCGCGCGCGGGCGCGACCCTGGCCATCACGCCGCCGTGCTGGAGAACGATTTCGTCGAAGGTCATGGAGTCGAGGCAAGCGCCGTGAACGGTCCGCGCGCTGGCGACCATAGCGCAAACCTCAGGGTGCCAGCGGCGGGGCTCCGGTGCGCGGCTCGCTCTGCGTGCCCGGCTCGAGCCGGTTGGAACCATCGGGCACCTGCAAGGCGGCGCCAAGCGACTGGACCGTGCTCTTCTGCAGCACGGTGTCGACGTACCACCACTCACCATTGACGCGCTGCGGCGTGATGTCGAGCAGCAGGTAGCCGCGCCGCGTGAGCTCGACATACTTCAGGTGCGAATTCAGCTCTCGCAGGCCCGACGCGACGGTGCCATCGGGGTCATCGAAGCCGGGCGAGGTGACCGAGGTCGCGACGAACTCGACGCCGAGGGACTGGTAATTGTTGGTGGACGTCGGCTCCCGCACAAGCTCGGCGCCCTACGAACTGTGGATGTCGCCGGTCAGCACGACGGCGTTGCGCACCGGCGGGACCGTCGAGGTTCCCGCGATCGCGCCGAGCAGTCGGTCGCGTGCTGGCTTGTAGCCGTCCCACTGGTCCGGATTGAAATAGATGTCGTCGCCGTCGAGTTGCTTGCCCGAGCGGGCCGGCGCCAGCATCACGCCCTGGCCGACCAGCTTCCATTGCGCGGTCGAGGTGCGCAGGCCATTGACGAGCCAGGCCTGCTGGGTGTCCGCGAGGATCTTGCGCGCCGGGTCGAGGTACGCGCCTTCCTGCGTGAACGCCGGCGTGTCGCCGGGCAAGTTGGGCGGGACTTGCTGGCTGCGCTGGCTCACGCGCGTCTCGAGCATGAACAGCTCGGCCAGCTCGCCGATCTTGAACGAGCGGTACAGCTGGCGGCGATTGGTCGACACCTGGCGCACCGGCATCCATTCGTAATACGCGCGCAGCGCCGCCGACAGGCGATCGAACCAGGTGCCTTCCCCGGCCTGGTGGTTCTCGGCGCCGTCCTTCCAGGCGTTGTCCGCGATCTCGTGGTCGTCCCAGATCGCAATCATCGGGTGGTGGCGGTGCAGTTCGCGCACGTCGAGGTCGGCCTTGTACTGGTTATGGCGCGTGCGGTAGTCGTGCAGCGTCAGGATTTCGTGCGCGGGCCTGTAGCCGCGCACCGAGCCGTACTCGCCGTTGCCGTGCTCGTAGATGTAGTCGCCCAAATGCACCACGAGGTCGAGGTCCGCGCGCCGCGACACGCGGCGGTAGGCATTGAAGTAACCGTACGACAGCGCGGCGCACGACAGCACGGCGATGCGCAGGCGGTCGACGCTGCCGACCGGGAGCGTGCGGGTGCGCCCGATGGGTGAGGCAACGCCTTCGGTCGAGAAGCGGTAGTAGTAGGTGGTCGCGGGCGCCAGGCCCAGGACGTCCACTTTCACCGTGTAGTCGTTGCCGCGCTTCGCGGTCGTGCTGCCGGACGCCACCACGTTCTGCAATTGCGGGTCGACAGCCATGAGCCAGTCGACCGGGATTTCGGTGGGCGCCGGCGACTGCGTCACCCGCGTCCAGATGATGACGCGATCGGACAGCGGGTCGCCGCTGGCGACGGAGTGGCGGAAGGGCGTGGTTCCGGCGGGCCCGGTGCTGGTGTCGTCGGCCTCCGCCGTCGCGACCTGCAGCGGCTGGGCGCCCAGCACGGCGACGCCGGCCGCGGCGCCCCGGAGGAACGTGCGTCGGGAAATGCCCCGGCGAAGGAAGCGAGGGATTCGTGACCAGCCCATGGTTTGCTCCGCGTTGACGCCGGGGTGCTTGCCGCTTGGAACACTGGGAATCGCGCCGAGTTCGCAGCCGCGCGTCGGTGGATAATGAGCCGATGAGGCCGACGCCAGAAGTTCCGGAACACGAGATCGAGCTCACCGCCGTGCGCTCGCAGGGCGCCGGCGGCCAGAACGTCAACAAGACGAGCACCGCCATCCACCTGCGCTTCGACGTGCGCGCGTCGTCCCTGCCGTGGGACGTGAAGGATCGCCTGCTGGCCATGCGCGACAGCCGGATCACCGACGAGGGCTGCGTGGTGATCAAGGCGCAGCAGCACCGCAGCCAGGACCAGAACCGTGCCGATGCGATCGAGCGCCTGCAGCAGATGGTGCGCGCGGCGGCGGTGCGCCCCAAAGTGCGACGCGCGACGAAGCCGACGCGCGGCTCGAAGCTGCGCCGGCTGGACGGCAAGAAGCACCGCGGCGCGGTGAAGGCATTGCGCGCGCGGCTGACTGACGACTAGGCGGCTGACATGCGAGCGTTGATCACCGGTGGCTCCGGTTACGTGGGCCGCAACCTGATTCGCCAGCTGCTCGCGCGTGGCGATGAGGTGCGCGCGCTGGTGCGCTCGGCCGCTTCCGCGCAGGTGGTCAAGCAACTCGGCGCCGAGGCGGTCATGGGCGATCTCGATGCCATCCCCGCGATGCAGCGCGCCATGGCCGGATGCGGCGCCGTGTTCCATGCCGCCGCCGAGGTGTCCGAATGGGCGCCGCGCGAGCAGTTCTGGCGCGTCAATGTCGACGGCACCGCGAATGCGCTGAAAGCTGCGCAGGCCGCCGGCGTCGGCTGCTTCGTGCATGTCGGAACGGAAGCTGCACTCTGCGACGGCACGCCGCTGATCGACGTCGACGAATCGCGGGCGCTGCCGGCGCGGCCGCTACCGCGCTATCCGCACACCAAGGCCGAGGCGGAAAAGCTCGTGCGCGCCGCGAACGCGCCGGGATTTCGCACGGTGATCGTGCGCCCGCGCCTGATCTGGGGCAATGACGACACCTCGGTGCTCAGCGCGCTGGTCGATGCGGTGAAGGCGGGCCGGTTCATGTGGATGGATGGCGGCCGCTATCCGACGTCGACGACCCACGTCGACAACGTCTGCGAGGGCTTGATGCTCGCCGCCGAAAAGGGCGCGGGCGGTGAGGTTTATTTCGTGAGCGACGGCGCGCCGACCGAACTGCGCGCGTTCATCACGCAGCTCATGGGAACCCGCGGCGTGGATCCGGGTGAAAAAAGCATTCCTAAAGCGGTGGTGCTGCCGCTCGCCACTGCGTGCGAGTGGGTCTGGGACACGCTCGGGATCCAGGCGCCGCCACCGGCGACGCGGATGGCGGTGCGCTTGTTCGGCGAATCGGTCACTGTCAACGACGCGAAAGCCCGCCGCGAGCTGGGCTACGTCGGCAAGACCAGCCGCCGCGCCGGGCTCGCGCGCCTGGGCGCGAAGCTTTCGTAGGAGCGGCCCATTGCCGCGATGTCGGTGGCACAACATCGCGCCCATGGGGCGCTCCTACGGCAAATGCGGGCGTGACAGGTATTCCTGCGACTGCATTTCCTGGAGGCGCGACAGGGTGCGCTGGAATTCGAACGCGAGCTTCTTGCCGGCGTAGAGGTGCTCGCGCGGCACGGCGGCGGCGAGGATCAGCTTCACGCCGCGATCGTAAAGCTCGTCGACCATGGTGACGAAGCGGCGCGCGGTGTCCTCGTCGTGGGGCGTGAGCTGCGGCACCTTGGAGACGAGCAGGGTGTGGTGCGTGCGCGCAAGCTCGATGTAGTCGGCGGCCGAGCGCGCGGTGGCGCACAGCGTCGCGAAGTCGAACCAGGCCACGCCGTCGGCGAGCTGGCGCACCGCGATTTCGCGGCCCTCGATGTGGATCGTGCCACCCTGGCGCCCGTCCTCCTGCGCGATGTTGCGGAACCACGCCCGCAGGTTGGCCTCGGCGGCCGCGTCGGAAGGATGGTGGTAAATCTCGGCTTGGGTCAGCGCGCGCAGGCGGTAGTCGTTCGGGCTGTCGAGGTGCAGCACCTTGCAGTGCTGCTCGATGCGCTGGATCGCCGGCACGAAGCGCTCGCGCTGCAGGCCGTCACTGTAGAGCAGCCGCGGCGCCACGTTCGAGGTCGCCACCAGCGTCACCCCGCGTTCGAACAGCACCTCGGTCAGGCGGCCCAGGATCATTGCGTCGGCAATGTCGGACACGAAGAACTCATCGAAGCACAGCACGCGCGTCTCGGCGGCGACGTCCTCGGCCACGCGCGCGATCGGATCCTGCTCGTCGGCGTGCTGCGCGCGCCGTGCGTGGACTTCCAGCATGAAGCGATAGAAATGCGTGCGGCGCTTGCGCGTGAACGGCAGCGATTCGTGGAACGCATCCATCAGCCAGGTCTTGCCGCGGCCGACGCTGCCCCAGAGGTACAAGCCCGGCACCGCCGGCCAGCGCAGCTTGCCGAGGCGGCGCTTCGGCCTGGCCTCAAGCAGCGCGTCGTATACCAACTGCAGCGCCTCGACGGCGCGCGCCTGCGCAGGGTCTGCGCTGAAGCCGTCGCGCTGCAACTCGCGCGCGTAGCGTTGGCGCGGCGAGAGCGGCTCAGCCACGCGCCTTCACCGGGTTGCCGCGATCGGGCTCGCCGCAATGCCGCAGCACCACGCTGCGCGTGCGGTCGCTGAGTTGCTGGATCGCCTGCCGATGGTCGCCGGCCGGCGCGAGCGGCGCGAACAACTCGATGTCGACCGCGCCGGGGCGCAGGAGCCGCGCGCCTTCGCCGAAGATGCGACGCGTGCCGCGGATCACCCCGGGCACCACCGGCACGCCCGCGTGCGCGGCCATCAGGAAGGCGCCGTTGCGAAATGGCAGCAGGCCCGCCGGTGCTGCGAACGTGCCTTCCGGGAAGACCACCAGCGACTGGCCTTCGCCGAGCCGCCGGATCAGCCCACGCGTCTGCGCCGCGCCCGAGCGCGCCGAGCCGCGATTGACGAAAGTGACACCCATGCGCTGAATGATCCAGCCCGCGATCGGCCAGCGCGCCGCGCCGTGCTGGACCATGAAGGTGAAGCGCGACGGCAAGGCCGCGGTCATCAGCGGGCCGTCGAGGTAGCTGGCGTGGTTCGACACCACCACGCACGGTCCGGCCGGCAGGTGTTCGAGGCCCTGGATGCGCACGCGGATGAACGCGAGCGCCATGCCCAGCCGCACCGCAAGGCGGCCGGTGTCCCGGCGCAGGGACAGCGTCGGCAAGAACAGCACCGGCAGCACCAGGGCCAGGGCAACGCAAAGGATGGCGAGCAGGGCGTAGAGTCCGTAGCCGAGCTCGAGCAGGCGGCGCATTCGGTTCAGTGGTGGAGCGAGGTCCGTATCATAGGCCGGTGAGCGCCACCGCCGAAGCCGCCGTCGAGCTGGATCCAACCGTCGAGCGCTTCCTCGACACGCTATGGATCGAACACGGCGTGTCCCGCAACACCTTGGCGGCGTACCGCTCCGACCTCAAGCTGTTCGGGCGCGCGCTGGCGCCCCGGTCGCTGCCCGCGGCGGATGCGGGCGACATACAGGGATACCTCGCTGCCCGTCACCGCGGCAGCAAGGCCGGCGCGACGTTTTCGGCGCGCTCACAGGCGAGGCTCCTGTCCGCACTGCGGCGCTATTACCGCTTCCTGGTGCGCGAACGGCTGCGTTCCGACGATCCCACTGCAACGATCGAAGCGCCGCGACTCGGCCGGCCGTTGCCCAAGACACTCGCGGCGGCCGACGTCGAGAAATTGCTCGATGCGCCGCCCCCCGGCACCGCGCTCGGCCTGCGCGACCGCGCGATGCTGGAGCTCATGTACGCCTGCGGGCTGCGCGTCAGCGAGCTGGTGCGGCTCGGCGCGCACCAGTTGACCCTGGCGCGCGGCGTGGTGCAGGTCACCGGCAAGGGCGGGCGCGAGCGGCTGGTGCCGGTGGGCGAGGAGGCGCAGCACTGGCTCGAGCGTTACCTCAAGCAGTCGCGCCCCGAATTGCTCGGGCATGTCCCGATCGAGGCGCTGTTTGTGAGCCAGCGTGGCGCGGCGATGACGCGCCAGAACTTCTGGCATTTGATCAAGCGCTACGCGCGCCAGGCCGGCATCGCGGGCTCGCTGTCGCCGCACACCCTGCGCCACGCCTTCGCCACCCACCTGCTGGAGCACGGCGCCGACCTGCGCGCAGTGCAGATGCTGCTGGGCCATCGCGACCTTTCGACCACCCAGATCTATACGCACGTCACCCGCGCCCGACTAAAGTCACTGCACGAGAAGCATCATCCGCGCGGTTAGGGTCTGCCATAATTCAGCCATGAAATCCTTCCTGTTTTCGCTCGCCTTCGCCTTCAGCCTCTGCGCCGGCTGCGCTTCGGCCGAGGATCCCCAACTCGACAAGGTCCGCAAGGCCGTTGCCGCCAAGCTGCCGGGCATCACGGCGGCCGACATCAACCCGTCGCCGGTGCCGGGCCTTTACCAGGTCCATAAGGGCTCGGACTACGGCTACGTGACGCCGGACGGCCGCTACCTGCTGCGCGGTGACCTGCTCGACCTGTCGACTGACGAGAACCTGACCGAGAAGGAGCGCGAAGGCGCGCGTTTGTCCGTACTGAAGAAGTTCGGCCCCGACCAGGTCATCGAGTTCGCCGCGGCCGACCCCAAGCATGTGGTCACGGTTTTTACCGACATCGACTGTGGCTACTGTCGCAAGCTGCACTCCGAAATGGCCGACTACAACCGCGCCGGCATTTCCGTGCGCTACCTGTTCTATCCGCGCATGGGCCCCAACACGCCTTCGTTCGAGCAGGCCAAATCCGTGTGGTGCTCCAAGGACCGCAAGGAAGCGCTGACCCAGGCCAAGGCCGGTCGGCACATCAACGCGCCGACGACGTGCCAGAACCCGGTGCAGGCGCAGTACGACGCGGGCGATGCGCTCGGCATCAATGCAACGCCGATGATGGTGCTCGACGACGGCGAGCTGGTGCGCGGGTACGTGCCGGCTGCGACGCTCGCCGCGCGGCTGGCGCAAAAAGGCTCGACTCCGGCGCGCGCGACTTCCGCGCCCTCCGCGCCCTAGGCCTCGCTGCCAATCACCGGCACCCAGCGACGGGTGGCGGTGAGCACCAGGCCGGCGCGCACTTCGCGCCCCGGCCACACGCCCCGCACCGCTCCCGCGTAAGCCGCCAGTTGCGCGCGGTAGCGCTCGGCCAGCGCGGCGACATCGGGCCGGCCGTGCGTCTTGTAATCGATCACCCACACGATCGTGCCATCGTCGACCAGCCGATCGAGCACGGCCGTGGTGCCGTCGACGCCGACCGGCACTTCGTTCCAGGCCTTGGCGTGGCGCGCCGGATCGAAGAAAGGCGCCAATTCCGGCGCCGCGAGCACCGCGCGCGCATCGGCGAGCCATTGCGCAAAGTCTTCGCGCGCCGGCTCCGCCTCGAGGCGCGCGCAAACTTCCTGCCATAGCGCAAGCTCGTCGCTCGCGCCCTCGCTGAGACGCTGCAGCAGCAAATGCAGCGCGGTGCCGCGCGCCGCAGCGGCCGCGCTGTCGTACGGATCGGCTGCGACGCGCTCGCTTGGGGCCAGCTCCTCGGGCGTCGCCAGCGTCAGGGGAACACGCAGGCGCGGGTCGACCGCGGCGCGCAGCGGCGGTGCGTTTGCGGGGCGCCCACGTGGCGGCTCGGCGCTGCCGTAGGCGCGTGAGCCGATTGCGGTGCCAGTCCACGCGGGCGCTGGCGCCAGCGCCTTGCACGCCTCGATCGCGAGGGCATGCCAGGACTTCTTGCCCTGGCCCACGAAACCCGACACATGCAGGAACTGGCGCGCGCGCGTCGCCGCCACGTACAGCACGTTGAGCTCCTCACGCGCCTCGCGCGCCTTGCTGTCCTCGGCCAGCCGCCGGCCGAGCTCGTCGAGGCGTGCCGCGGCGCCGGCGACCATGAAATGCGTCGGGCGCGGCTCGTGCTCCGGCCATTCGATCAGCAGGCGCGGCGTGCCGGGATTGCGATAGCTGCCCGCATTGACCAGGAACACCGCCGGCGCCTCCAGCCCCTTGGCGGCGTGGATGGTCATGATGCGGACCTGTTCGGCGGCCGCCGCTGGCGGCGGCTCGTCCGGCGCATTGGCGAAGCGCTCGCCCTGCGCGCGCAGCCACTCGAGAAACCGCGGCAGGCTCGGATAGCGACCGCTGTCGGCCTCGAGCGCGAGCTGCAGGACGGCGCCGAGGTTGGCGCGCGCGCGCGCGCCGGTGACGCGCGGCAGCGCCTGCTCGTAGCGTGCCGCCACATCGGCGTCGCGTGCGATGCGGTCGATGAGGTCGTGCGCGGGCAGCCGCGCTGCCAGTTCGCGCCAACGGGCAATCAACTCGTGCGCCCTCCGCAGGAGCGGCGCGTGTGGGCCCGTGACACTGGCGCTCAGGCGTGCCACGGCATCGAGCCAGGGCGTGTGCTGCGCACGCGCTTCCTGCGCAATCTGCGCAAGCATCTCATCCGGCGCCCCAAACAGCGGCGAGCGCAGCACCTGCGCCAACTCGAGATTCCGATGCGGCGCATCGAGCAATCGCAGCAGCGCGGTGAGATCCCGCGCAATCGAAGTCTCCAGCAGGGTGCCGCGCGCGGCACCCACGAACGGCACACCGTCAGCGGTAAGCTGGCGCTCGAGGTGATGCAGGTGGGTGCGCGCGCGCGCCAGCACCATGACGTCGCCCCAGCCGATGGCGCGCGGGCCGCGCGACGCCGTCACTTCGATCCCCGAAGCCACCAGCTCCCGGATGCGTGCCGACACCAGTCGCGCCTCATCCTGGGCGCGTCGATCCTCGCGCGCCTCGCGCGCCTCGCGCAGCGGGTCGCGCAAGCCGGCGCGCGGCGCGGCGTCGATGGCGTCGTCGGTGACCGGCAACGCGATCTCCACGCGGCCCCAGTCACTTGCCCGGTGCGTGCCGTGAACCTCGAAGCCGATGCGCTGGCCGAGCCCCTCGATCGCATACAACGCATTGACGAAGTCGATCACCGGCTGGGCCGAGCGGCGCGAGTGGTGCAGCGGCTCGCTGCCGGCGCCGAGCTTCTCTTTCATCCATTCCGTGGCGCGGCCAAGCAGCCGCGGGTCCGCGCGCCGGAAGCCGTAGATGCTCTGCTTGGCGTCACCGACGATGAACAGGCTGCGCCTGCGCCCGCCGTCGCCCGCGGCCATTTCCTCGAGCAGCGGCAGCAGCATGCGCCACTGCGTGGGGCTGGTGTCCTGGAACTCGTCGATCAGCAGGTGGTCGATGCGCGCATCGAGGCGATGGCGCACCCAGTCGGCGGCGCCGTCGCGCGCGAGCAGGCGGCAGGTGTGCCATTCCAGCTCGGTGAAGCCCAGCGCGCGTTCGCGCGCCAGTTCCGCCCGCAGCGCCTCGAGGGCAGCCTCGCCCAGCGTGAAGGCCGCGGCGCTGCGCGCGAGCGCCTCGCCGGCGTGGCGTCGCTTGCGCATCGGCTCGAATTCGCGGAGCACCTCGGCAAGGGTGGCGAAGAAGTGCTCGCGCTCCTGGTTGCTGAGCCGCTTCAGCTTCGAATCGGTCTCGCGGACCGTGTACGGCGTGCCCTTGCCGCTGAACAGCGCATCCTCGATGCCGTCGTAGCGATCGAGGCCCTGCTGCAGCAGGGCGAAGGCCAGCGGTGCGGGCTTCAGGTATTGCGTGCCGCCGGTCTTCTCGAGGTAGTTCTGCAGCATGCGCAGGCGCGCGACGAACGCGTGGCTGTCCACCTGGGCGATCGCGGCATCGAGGTCGCAGTCGCCGAGCTGGCCGCGCAGGCGCTCGGTCGCATAGGCGGCCGGATCGGGCTGGCCCTCCGTGTATGCCCACCAGTCGCCACGGCGCGCGAGGAACAGCGTGACCAGTTCGCGCAAGGTCCACTCGTTGAGGCCGAAGCGCACCAGCTCCGCGAGCGCGCGTGCCGCTGCGCCGTCGGGTTCCTCGTTCATGCGCGCCTGCACGCGGCGCCAGGCTCGCTCGGCGAGTTCCTCCTCGTTCTCGAACAGCGCAAAGCCGGGCGGCACGCGCGCCTCCAGCGCGAAGCGCTCGAGCAACTCCTGGCAGAACGCGTGCAGGGTCATCGCGCGCGGCGGGTGCGCCGCGAACAACAGCTGCGTGTACAACGAGCGGGCGTGCTGGCGCAGCGCCGGCGTCGGCGCGAGGCCCAGCAGCGCGAGCTCGGCGTCGAGCACCGCGTCATCCGCGTCCGCGAGGACCCGCAGGCGCTCGTTGAGCCGCAGCCGCATCTCGATGGCCGCCTTGCGGGTGAAGGTGAGCGCGAGGATCCCGCCAGGCTCGGCGCCCTCGAGCAGCATGCGCAGCACGCGCGACACCAGCTGCCAGGTCTTGCCGCTGCCGGCCGAGGCTTGCAGGCTGACCGAGCGCGCCGGATCGAGCGCGGCGCCGGTGGGGCTAGTCATGCCAGTCTCCCCGGCGGCACAAGCCGTCGAACTCGCAGCGTTTGCACGTCGCCTCGTCGCCCTGTGCGGGCAGCGCGGCACCAGCACGCAGCGCCTGCACCGCGGCGGCAAGGCGGGTGCGCACCGCGTCGCGCAGTGCGGGCAGGTCCTCGTCGATCACCAGTTCGGCCATGCCCTTGCGCAGGGGCCGGTACTCGACCGCGGCGACCGTGTTGTCGAGCAGCGCGTAATGCAGCAACTGCACGGCTTCGCCGCCCTCGATGTCGTCGCGCGACGGCAGCTGGCGGCCCGTCTTGTAGTCGACGACGACGCGACTGCCATCGAGGCGCGTCTCGAGCCGGTCGATGACGCCGTGCAGGCGCATGCCCTCGAGCGGCTGGTCGAGCACGACTTCCGCCCGCACCTCGCGGAGCATCGGGCGCGCCGACATCCAGTCGACCAGGCCGGGGATTGCCGCGCGGAACTCGGCTTTCCAGGTCAGCGCCAATGCGCGCTTCTCGAGGTCCTTCTCGAACACCTTGTCGGCAATCTCGTGCAGGCGCGCCTGCGCGCGGTCACGCGTTGCTGCCGCGAGCCGCTCGGTGAACGGCGGTGGCAGCCCCTCGACCGGCTGCGCGAACGCCTCGAGGATCTTGTGCACGCGCTTGCCATAGTCGGAGCGGTTTGGATCCTCGTCCGGCGCGTGCTCGTCCTCGAGCTTCAGCACGCTGCGCGCGTAGAAACGATACGGGCAGTCGAGCAAGGCCTGGTGGGCCGTGGCGCTGAGCTTCTCGGGCAGCAGCGCGCCGGGTGCAAGCGCGGCGGGGCGCGCGATCGGCTGCGCCATGCCAGCGGCCGGATCGCCGACCTCGGCCGCGTCGCCCGCGGCGAGGGCGGGCAGCGCGGTGTCGCGCAGGCTGAGCCCGGCGCGCGCGGCGCGCGATTCGATCGCCTCGATCCACGGACTGGCTTGCGCCGGCTCCTCGTCGGCGCCGGCGGCATACGTCACGATGACCTCGTCGGCGCCATCGAGCGCCTTGCGCAGCCGCGCCAGCGCGAGCGCCTGCCGGCTGCGCCAGTCGGGCAGGCCGAGGTCGGTGCGCACCGCGTGGCTGAAGAACGGCTTGCGTGACGGTGCACCGGGCAACTGCTCGCGCGTGGCACCGGCAATGATGAGCAGTTCGCAGCGCAGCGGCTGCGCCTGCTCCAGCGTGAGCAGGCGCACCGGTCCGCGCGCGGCGCCCGGCGTGAAGGTCGCGCGCTCGAGCGCGCCGTCGAGCAGCGCGCGGAACTCGTCCCAGCGCAGTTCGAGCGGCACGCGCTGGAACGCGGCTTGCAGTTGCGCCAGTACGCGCAGCAAGGCGCTGCCCGCGGCATCGCCCTGCAGGCGCTCGGTCAGGCCGATGCCGTCGAGCGATCGCCGCAGCAGCTCGATCCAGCGCTGCGCCACGCGCGGCGCGTCGTCGCGCGGCAGCGAAAACGCGGCATCGCGCAGCCGCGTGAGCAGTGCAGTGAGCGCGTCGGAGTGCGACGCCGACAGCAGCGCGCCGAGCCCACCGTCGATGCCCTGGTGATAGACCAGCTCGCGTTCGAGTTTTTGCAGGGCGTGCGCGTCGGCCTCGGCAAAGCCGGATTTGAGCAGGTCGAGTAAAGGCCGAAAGCGGAAGCGGTCCTCGAGGCACTCGAGCCAGGCGTCGAGCGCGGCGGCGGCGCGGCTGGTGGACAAGGCCCAGCCGCCGAAGTCCTGCAGCGGCACCGCGGCGCGCTCGAGCAGCGCGCGCAGGCGGCGGGCGAGGCGGCGGTCTTCGGTGAGCACCACGATGTCGATCTTGCCGGCGAGCAGGGCTTGGCGCACGGCCACGTCCACGCAGCGCGCCTCGTGCTCGGCGCCGGAGGCTTCGACCAGGCGCAACGCCGGTTCGGCGAAGCGCTCGGCCGCGGCGGGCGGCGCTTCGGCGAAGCTGGCGTCGAGCAGCGCGCTGCGCGGGCCGGGCGCGCCGCGGCGCTCGGGCTCCACGCCGAGCTGGGCCAGTAGCGCGCGCATGGCGGCGCCGTCATGGCCCTCGGTGCGTCCCTGGATCCAGAGCTCGGCGCGGCCATCGCGCAGCGCGGAGGCGATCAATTCGGCCTCGCTGCGACTGAATGCATCGAAACCCAGCAGCATCAATGGCGTTTGTCGCGAGGTGGCGGCGAAACCTGCGCGCAGCTTGCGCAAGTGCACGGTCGCCGGGGCGCGCCCACCGCTGTCCTGCGCAAATGCCTGCCACAGGCGGTGCACGATTTGCGCTTCGCGCGACAGGAATTCCAGCGGCGGCGCGCCGTAGGCCTGCCGCAGGCGCGCACTGAACGCCGCTTCATCGGCGCCCGGGTCGAAGTGCGCGGCGGTCATCTCCTCGAACAACTCGAACAGGGCCTCGGCGACCTGCGCGTTGTCCTGGCCCGGGAACAGCGAGCGATATCGACGCAACGCCTCGGTGAGCAGCAGGCGACATTCGAGCGGTGACAGCGGCGGCTCGCCAGCCTGCTGCGCGGCGAAGCCGGCGAGGGTGGTGATGCGCGGGCCGAGCAAATTGCGGCCGGCGTGGTGCGAGAGCCGCCGGCGCAGCCGTGTCGCGCTGGCGCTGGATGGCACCAGCAGCGTGATGGCGCTGAAGTCGGGAGCCTGCGCCGGGTGGCGGGCGATGAAATCCTGCGCGAAGGCGTCGGCGAGGTCGGCGCCGGGCGAGAGCAGGATCAGGCCGGCCGTGTCATTTCTCCAGCAACGCCAGCTTGCCGGTCTTGCCTTCCCACTCCTTGGCGTCGGCCGGCCCGTCCTTCTTCTCGGTGAGCACCGGCCACTTGCGCGAGAGCTCCTTGTTGAGCTCCAGGAAGTGCGCCTGCTCCGGCGGCAAGTCGTCTTCGGCGAAGATCGCCTCGATCGGGCATTCCGGCTCGCACAGGGTGCAGTCGATGCACTCCTCGGGATCGATCACGAGGAAGTTGGGGCCCTCATGGAAGCAGTCGACCGGGCACACCTCCACGCAATCGGTGTACTTGCACTTGATGCAGTTTTCGGTGACGACGAAGGTCATGGAGGTCTCGGCAGGCGACTTTGCAGCGCGCGAATTGTAAAGCCTAGATTGGCGCGCCGGAAATCTCCGCGGCCTCCGGGCGGCGCGGGCGCAGGGTGAGATCCAGCGCGTGGATGCCGGTGGCACCGCTGGCGCGGTCGGCGAAGAAGAACTTGAGGCCGTGGAAGATCGTCGGGAAGGCAATGTCGTCCCAGGGAATCTCGCTTTCGCGCATCAGCGCGACCTCCGAGCTTTCGACGGTCGGCCCGAACTCCGCGTTGCGCATGCGCGCGCGGTGGATCAGGTAAACCTGGCTCACGTAAGGCACGTTGATCACCACGAACAGGGCGCCTGGCTCGACTACCGTGCCGGCTTCCTCGAGCGCCTCACGCGCCGCGCCCTGCGCGCTGGTCTCGCCGAGCTCCATGAAGCCGGCCGGGAACGTCCACTTGCCGAGCCGCGGCTCGATCGCGCGCCGGCACATGAGGATGCGATCTTCCCACTCGGGCACGCAGCCGACGATGACCTTGGGGTTGCGGTAGTGGATTTCGCCGCAGGCCGGGCACATCGCGCGCAACAGGTGATCGCCGGCGGGAATGCGGTGCTCGACCGCATGGCCGCAGATGCCGCAGAACTTCGTCGGGTCGGCCATGATGCGGCGAAGCTTACTGGAATTGTCCCGGGAAATCGGGGATTATCCGGCGATGCTGCCGCGCCCGGCGCGGCGCTTTCGGGGAGAGGCGATGAAAGCAGGTGCGAGCTGGGCCGCAGGCGCGGCGCTGTGCGCGAGTCTGGGCTTGGGCCTGCCGGTTTTCGCGCAGGATGAAGAGCCCACCGAAAGCATCCCGGTAGAGGAATCGCCCACCGTCGATACCGTGGGCGAAGGCACGACGCCGGAGGCCGAGAGCGCGCCAGTCGAGGAAGTGCCGGCCGAGGCCGCCGCCGAGGAAACCCCGACCGAGGAAGCGCCGGCGGAGGAAGTCGCCGAGGAAAGCACTGAGGAGACCCAGCCCGGCGAGCCGCTCGCGCTGTACGCCGGCATCGACATGGTGCGCACGACGCTGTCGCTGTCGTCATCGGGCTCCGGCGGCGCCAACGAGCTCGATAGCGGCATGTACCGTGCCCGTGTCGGCTGGCGCGCGCTCGAGGCGGTGGGCCTGGAGCTGCAATACGGCGTCGACAACAGCGACGATGAGCCGGGCAGCGTCGAGACCCAGGACTACATGGGCGCCTACGTGGTGCCGACGGCCACCCTGTTCGAAGTCGTCGAGCTGGCTTTTCCGGTCGGTTACGCGAAGAGCAGCTACGGCAAGAGCGGGTCCAGCCAGGGTTACAGCAGCATCGCCTTCGGCGTCGACGGCGAGCTGCCTCTGCGCAGCTTCGGTGCGGCGTTGCCGGACATCCGGCTCACCGCGGGGTGGATGGTGTACTACCAGAAGAGCGATGCGCGGGCTTACGGGGCCAATGTCGGTTTGCGCTATGACTTCAGCTTCGGCAGAGATTCCGCGCCTGCGGAGTGAAACCGGCGCC
>DATLBT010000080.1:0-12125 GCA_035526825.1 Verrucomicrobiia bacterium
CTCTCGATCTGCTGCGTGTCGAGCCCGATGTGCTCGAGGTCGAGCCGCTCGGCCTGCTTGTCGAGGATGCGCAGCACCACGCGCTCGTTGCTGGCGCCGGTGGGAATGGTCGAGACGCGCACGTCCACTTTCCTTCCGCCGAAGGCGCGCGAGATGCGACCGTCTTGCGGCAGGCGCTTCTCGGCGATGTCGAGCTTCGCCATGACCTTGATGCGAGACACGATGCGTGGCGCCAGCATGCGCGGAGGGCTCATCACCTCGCGCAGCACGCCGTCGACGCGGAAGCGGATGGTGAGGCGCTGCTCGAAGGTCTCGATGTGGATGTCGGAAGCGTTCTCGCGGATCGCCTCGACCAGCAGGCCGTTGATGAACTTGATGATCGGCGCGTCATCGGACGACTCGAGCAGATCCTGCTTCTCCGAGAGCAAATGCGCCAGCGAATCGAGGTCGGCCTCCTCGGTCTCTAGGCCTTCCATCAGTCCGGCGGCGGCGCCGGTCTGGCCTTCATAGGTTCGCTGCAGCAATGCCTCGAAATCAGGCTGCGTGACGTTGTGGACCTTCACCGGCCGTTGCAGGAAGCGCTGCGTCTCCTGGATCGCGTCGAGCGCGACCCCGGGACGGCAGGCGACCGCGACGTGGTCGCCCTTGTCTTCGGTGACGATCAGGCCATGCCGCTTCGCGAACGCGAACGGCGGCCTCTTGAGCGGGGCGTCCATGGGACTCAGCGCGCGGGCTGGGCGTCCCCGTTGGCCGGCGGCGGGATTGGATTCGCGCCCGGAAGGGGGGCGGCCGGCGGCGTCGTGGTCGGGGCCGGACGGTCTTTCTGCAGGTCGTCGTAGCGCTGCAACACCGGCGTCGGGCCGCGCGGCAGCAACGACGAGCGCGGCTTGTTGATCTGGTCGATCTGTCCTTGACGCACGGCGTCGTATTTGCGGCGCGTGTAGTAATCGACTTCCGAGTTGTTCTTGAGGATGACCGGCCGGATGAAAATCATCAGGTTGCGCTTCTGTTTGTCGAGGCGACGGAACTGGAACAGGCCGCCGATCAGCGGCAGGCGCGACAGGAACGGGATCCCGGTTACGGCGTCCTGGATGTTGTCGTCCATCAAACCGCCAAGCACCAAAATCTGGCCGTTGTCGACAGTCACCGTGGTGTTGAGCGTGCGCTTGTTGGTAATGAGGTCGCTGGCGGCGCCAGTGCTCGCGGCGAGGCTCGACACCTCGAGTGCAAGCTTGAGCTTGATGTTGTCGCCCTCGTTGATCTGCGGCGTGATGCCGAGGGTCAGGCCAACATCCTTGCGCTCGATGGTCTGGAACGGATTGACGACGCCCGTCGCCGAGGTGTTGGTCGCGCCGGTGTTGCTGAAGCTGCCCGTCAGGAACGGCACTTCCTGGCCGACCGAAAGTTCGGACTCCTCGTTGTCGGTGGCGACGATGGTCGGCGTCGACAGGACATTGGTGTCGCCATCGCCCTGCAGCGCCTTGAGCAGGATCGCAAAACTGGTGCCGCTCTTGCCGTCGTTCTCGATGTGGCCGCCGCCGCCGACCACGCCGGACAGGCTGCTGAGACTGCCGGCGATGGCCTGGGGGTTGCCCGAGGCGAACGCCGCCGCAGCAGTGAGCGTGGAGGGATCGAGGATGCCGGCCAGCGCGATGCGGTCCGGGTTGAAAATGGCCCAGTCGATGCCGAGCTTGCTGCTGACGCTGCCGGACACTTCGGCGATGACGGCCTCGACCAGCACCTGCGAGCGCTTGATGTCGAGCTGCGCGATCACGTTGCGCACCGCCTTCATCGACTTCGGCGAGCCGGTGATGACGAGGGCGTTGGTGTCCTTGTCGGCGATGATGCGGGTCTTGCCGTCGAAGCCACCGCCGCCTCCGGACGGCGCCGCCGCCGGAGCGCTGCCCGGCTTGCTGTTGGCCGCATCGGCCTGCTGCGCGTAGCCCTCGAGGATCGGCGCGAGGTTCTCGGCCGAGGCGTAGTTGAGGTAGACCACCTGCGTCGCGCCATCATCAGCGAGCGGCACGTCGAGCTGCGAAATCAGGTCGAGCAGCTTCTGGCGCTCCGACTTGTCGCCGCCGAGCAGGACCGAGTTGGTGCGTTCGTCGGCGATGATCATCGCCGGCTTCACTGCGGGGTCCGTCTGCTTGTCCTGCTGGCCGAGCGTGGTGAGGATGCGGACGACGTCCGATGCGCCGGCATGCTGCAGCTTGACCAGCTCGACCTCGCGCTCGCCGGTGCGGTCGATCTGCTCGATGAGCTTGCCGAGGCGCACGACGTTGGCCGCGCGGTCGGAGATGATCAGCATGTTCGACGGGCCATAGGCCACGAGATGGCCCCACTGCGGCACCAGCGGCCGCAGGATCGGCACGAGCTGCGCAGCCGAAACGTTCTGGATCTCGTAGACGTGCGTGACGACGTCGTCGTCGGGGCGGCCTTCGCCGTTCGACAGACGCGTGCCGCCTTCCTGACGTGCGTTGGTGTCCTGCACGATCTTGACGATGGCGCCCGCCGGCACCGCGGCGTAGCCCTTCACCGCCAGCACCGCGAGGAAGGTCTCGTAGACCGCCTCGGATGACATTGGCTTGGACGAGATCACCGTGACCTTGCCCTTGACCCGCTCATCGACGATGAAATTGCGGCCTGTGACCTCGCTGACCGTGGTGATCAGCGTGTTGATATCGGCGTCCTTGAGGTTCAGCGTGGTCGCCGCCCACACGGGCGCGGCACACGCGAGCAGGAGCCCGGAAATGAGTCGTTTCATAAGGACTACTGGCTCAGGTTGATGCTGATGTTCTGGGTCTGCCCGCCGCGCTCCACCACCAGGTTCACCTGGCCTGCCTGGCCCAAATCTCCCAGCAATTGCAGGGCCTTGGCGGGGTCATCCAATTGTACGCCATTGACCGAGGTCACCAAGTCTCCGGGGCGCAGTCCGGCGGACGAAAATGCACTGCGATCGCGACCCGGGTAGACGCGATAGCCCTTGAGCTGGCCGCCGACGTTGGCCGGCTGGATGCGGACGTATTCCGAGGCCTTCGCCGGATCCTTGAGGACCTCGTCGCGCACCTGCGCCAACTGCTGGTGCGCGGCGCCAGCGCTGTTGTCCTCCGCGGCGGCCACGGGGGGCGGGCCGGCCTGCCCGGGAACGCCGGGGGCGTTGCGCTCCAGCCGCAGGGTTTCGAGCCGCCCCGCGCGCGACAGGATGACCCGATCCGGAAAAATCGCCTGCAGCGTCACGCCGCGGGTGACGTCATCGCCGATCGCGAAGCTCTTTTCCTCGCCGCCCTGCAACGCGATGAGGGCGCGGGACTGGCCGTCCTCGTCATCGTCGGCCCATACGCCGAGCAGCGTCATGTTGAGCACCGTTTCCGGCGCGTCGAGCAGCGAGTCGGTCGCCTCCGTCGACGCGACCGCGCGGCCGAACAGCGAGGCATTGGCAATGGCATCGATGTCCGTGGCCTGGGCGCGCGGCGGTGCAGCCTGCGCCGGCGGGGGCCGCCAGCGCGCCGATTCCGGGGTCGGCACCAGCGCCCAGACCAGGTCCGCCAGCGCGCGGCCCAGCAGCAGCGCAAACACCATCGCGAGCAGGCCAGGCAGGAAGCGGCCATGCCGTGCGTAGATTGCGAGGACGGAGCGCAGGGACGAGTCGAGGGAAGGGGGCACGGCGAACGCGAGGGGCATGAAGCCGCAATCATAGGCCCGCTGCGCGCGGATTGCCGCTGCCGCCGGGTTTCGCGTAACGTGCCGCGGGAACACTACGGGGGCGATTCCGCGATCATGGCCGCGAGCACGGTACGCATGCTGTTCCGGCTGGGAATCAGCGCCTTCGTCTTCCTCGTCTTCATGCTCCACACGTCGCGGCTGTGGCCCTCGACGTTGCTGACGACGATTGAAAACGTCACCTACGACAGCCGCGTGCGCCTGACCATGCCGGGTACGGTCGACCCGCGTGTCGTCATCATCGACATCGACGACAAGAGTCTTGCCGCGGAAGGCCAGTTTCCCTGGCCCCGGGACAAGCTCGCCAAGCTCGTCACGACCCTGTTCGATACCTACAAGATCCGCGTCATCGGTTTCGACATGACTTTCCCTGAGCCCGACCGCACCTCGGCCGGGCCGCTGTTGCAGCGCCTTGCCGAGGGACCGCTCGCGGACCTGCCAGGTTACGCCGAGCGCGTAACGCCGCTGGCCGAGCAACTGGATAACGACCGCATCTTCGCGGACGCGCTGCGGGGGCGGCCGGTCGTGGCGGGCTATGCATTCCTGCCCGGGATACCGCAGCCGATCGATGCGAGCGTGCCATTGCCCGGCCCGGCGCTATTCGACCGCAGCACCGCCTCGCAATACGCCGTGGATTTCTTCAGGCCGGCCACGGTCGTTGCCAACCTGCCGGCGCTGCGCGAGGCAACGTCCTACGCCGGCTTCTTCGATATCCCGTCACTCGATGACGACGGCATCGCGCGCGATGTGCCGCTCGTCCAGCTCTATGGTGGCCAGGTGTTTCCATCGCTCGCGTTCGAGGTATTGCGCGTAGCCGCCGGTTATCCCGGTGCACAGCTGGAATTCGAGCCGGCGGAGGCGCGCCTCGGACTCAACCTCGAGCGCGTCCGCTTCGGCGACCACGTGATCCCGGTCGACCAGCAAGTCGCGCTGATGGTCCCGTACCGCGGCCGCGAGCGCAGCTTCCCGTACATCCCGGCCACCGACGTGCTGCAGCAGAAGGCCGATCCCGGCGCCCTCGCCGGCGCGATTGCATTCCTGGGAACCAGTGCCGCCGGCCTCAAGGACCTGCGCGCCACGCCGGTGGGCGCCGGCTACCCCGGCGTCGAAGTCCACGCCAACATTGTCTCCGGCGTGCTCGATGGCCGCGTCAAGCAGCGCGCCCCGTACTACGGCGGCATGGAGGCCGTGATCCTGCTGGTGCTCGCCGTGCTGCTGGCCTGGCTGTTCCCCAAGTTCTCGCCCCTTTACGTGTTGAGCATTGCGCTCGGCCTGATCGCCGCCGGCGTCGCAACGGCGTTTTACGCCTGGTCGTCCGCAAACATCGTCATGCCGATGGGCGTGCCGATCGTGTTCACGCTCGTCGTGTTCCTCGCGCAGCTGCTGTACGGCTACTTCGTCGAGGCGCGCCGCTCGCGCGACATCTCCCGGCGCTTCGGCGAGTACGTGCCGCCGGAAATCGTCGAGGAGATGGCGGCCAACCCCGGGGCCGTGTCGATGGAGGGCAAGAGCAAGGAGATGACCGTGCTGTTTTCGGACGTGCGCGGCTTCACCACGATCTCGGAGCAGTTCAAGGACAAACCGCAGGAATTGTCGGAACTGATGAACCAGTTCCTGACGCCGCTGACCAAGGTGATCCAGAAGCACCGCGGCACCATCGACAAGTACATGGGCGATGCGATCATGGCGTTCTGGGGCGCGCCGCTCGACGATCCGAAGCACGCCGAGAACGCGCTGGTCGCCGCCTTGGAGCTGCCGAAGGCGATCCGCGCGCTCGATGCCGAGTTCGCGAAGCGCGGCTGGCCTTCGTTGAAGATCGGCGTCGGACTGTCCACCGGCAACATGCGCGTGGGCAACATGGGCTCGGAATTCCGCCGTGCTTATACCGTGATGGGCGACCCGGTGAACCTCGGCGCCCGCATCGAGGGCCTGACCAAGGAGTACGGCGTCGCGGTGATCTGCAGCGAGTTCACGCGCAACGCCGGGCCGGCGGATTGGTCGTACCGCGAGCTTGACCAGGTCAAGGTCGTAGGCAAGGACCAGCCTGTGTCGATCTACGAGCCGATGGGCTCGAAAGACCAGCTCGACCCGCAGCTGCGCCAGGACCTCGCACGGCACCGCGGCGCGCTCAAGCTGTACCGGTCGCAGCACTGGGAGCAGGCCGAGGCCGAGTTCTTCTCGCTGTCGCGCGGCGCCCACAAGCACCGGGTCTACGAGTTGATGCTCGAGCGCATCGCGCACTACCGCAAGAACCCGCCGGGCCCGAAGTGGGACGGCGTCTGGACCTTCACCACGAAGTGAACGACCGCAGGTGTCATCCCGAGCGAAGCGAGGGATCGCGTCCAGATGAGCACTAAGCTCGGGTTCACTTGGCAGGACCCCCTGCTGCTCGAAGACGCGCTGTCCGCCGAGGAGCGCGCCGTGCGCGACGCCGCGCGCCACTTCGCGCAGAAATCGCTGGCGCCGCGCATACGCGATGCGTTTCGCCATGAAAAGCACGACGCCAACCTCATCCGTGATCTCGGTGCGCAGGGCCTGCTCGGCGTCTCGCTCGACGGCCACGGTTGCCCAGGCGGCAGCCACGTCATGTACGGGCTCATCGCGCGCGAAATCGAGCGCGTCGACTCAGGCTTCCGCTCGGCGCTGTCGGTGCAGTCGAGCCTGACGATGTACCCGATCCATGCCTACGGCAGCGCCGCGCAGAAAGAGCGGTACCTGCCGAAGCTCGCCCGCGGCGAGCTGATCGGCTGCTTCGGCCTCACCGAGCCGGATTTCGGCTCGGATCCCGGCGGCATGCGCACGCGTGCGAAGAAGGTGAAATCCGGCTGGGTGCTCAGCGGTTCGAAAAACTGGATCACGCACGCACCCATCGCGGACGTGTTCATCGTGTGGGCGAAGGATGAGGAGGACGTGATCCGCGGCTTCGTGCTCGAACGCGGGATGAAGGGACTGTCCACCGCGGTGATCGAAGGCAAGTTCAGCATGCGCGCGTCGGTCACCGGCACGATTGCGCTGCACGACGTCGCGGTGCCGGACGAGCAGCGCCTGCCCGACGTCGAGGGCCTCAAGGGCCCGTTTGGCTGCCTCAATAAGGCGCGTTATGGCATCGCCTGGGGTGCACTCGGCGCGGCGGAGTTCTGCTGGCAGGCCGCGCTGGACTACACGCTTGCACGCAAGCAGTTCGGCCGGCCGCTGGCCGCGAACCAGTTGGTCCAGAAAAAGCTCGCCGACATGCAGACCGAAGTCACGCTCGGCCTGCACGCGGCGCTGCGACTCGGTCGGCTGTTCGACGAGGGCAAGGCGACGCCCGAGATGGTGTCGCTATTGAAGCGCAACAACGCCGGCAAGGCCCTCGACATCGCGCGAGCCGCGCGCGACCTGCATGGCGGCAATGGCATCGTCGACGACTACGGCGTCATCCGCCACCTGCTCAACCTCGAGACGGTCAACACCTACGAGGGCACGCATGACATCCACGCCCTCATCCTCGGCCGCGCGCAGACGGGCATCGCCGCGTTTTGATCCTCAGCTGCCAATCCAGCGCCCCAGCCATTCCTCCACCGTCTGGTGCCACTGCAGCGAGTTCTGCGGCTTCAGCACCCAATGATTCTCGTTCGGAAAGTACAGGAAGCGGCTGTCGATGCCGCGCCGCTGTAACGCGGTGAATGCGGCGATGCCTTGCGTATCCGGGATGCGGTAGTCGAGCCCGCCCTGGATCACGAGCATGGGCGTCTTCCACTTGGCGACGTGATTTACCGGGTTCCACTTTTCGAATTTTTCCGGATGCTCGAACGGCGTGCCGCCGTTTTCCCACTCGGTGAACCAAAGCTCCTCGGTGGTGTACCCCATCGCGCGCTGGTCGAACACACCGTCGTGGCTGACGAGGCACTTGAAGTTGTCACTCCAGTTGCCGGCAATCCAGTTGACCATGTACCCGCCGTACGAAGCGCCGAGCGCGCAGGCGCGGCCGCCATCGAGCCAGGCGTACTTCGATAGCGCGTAGGCCCAGCCTTTCCTGAGGTCCTCGAGTGGCTTGCCGCCCCAGTCTCCCGAGATCGAATCGGTAAAGGCCTGGCCGTAGCCGTCCGAGCCATGAAAATCGATGAACACCGTCGCATAGCCGGCGCCGGCATAGGTCTGCGGATTCCAGCGGTAGTGCCAGTGGTTGCCGAAGCTCGTCTGCGGACCACCGTGGATCAGGAATGCCACCGGATACTTGCGGCCCTTCACAAATGACGCCGGCTTGGTCACGTAGCCGTGCACGGTGTCGCCATTGGCGCCCGCGAAGCTGAACTGCTCGTACGCGCCCAATTCGAGCTCGGCGAGCCTAGCCTCGTTGGCCCGGGTGAGCGGTGTGGTCTTGCCGCCCTGCGGCCCGGTCAGGAAAAGCTGGGTTGGCGAACGCAGGTCATCGCGGCCGTAGACCAGCACGTGCGCGCCGACGTCGAATTCAGAAACCGACCCCGGACCGCTGATGGCGCTGGCCTTGCCCGTCTTCAGGTTGATCGAGAACAGCCGCCGATTGCCGACGTCCTCGGCCGCGGCGTACAGCGAGCGGCCGTCCGCCGCCCACGCCATCGCGGTGGCGGAGCGGTCCCAGTCGGCGGCGACTTCGCGCACCGAGCCGGTCGACAGCTCGCGCAGCATCAGGCGGTAACGATCCGCCTCGAATCCAGCGCGGCGCATCGAGCGCCAGGCCAGCGTCTTGCCGTCGGGCGAGATCGCCGGGCCGACGTCGTAACCGGGGTTGCCGGGCGTCAGGTTCTGCGGCTCGCCGAGCCCATCGGCCGGCACGCGCCACAAATCGGTATTCGTCGACCAAGCCTCGGTCGCGCCCGCGATGCGCGCGACGAAGACCAGCGCGCGACCATCGGGCGTGAAGATGAAATCCTCGTCGCCGCCGAACGGCTTGGTCGGCACATCGCCGTCGATCGCGCCGGTCAGCGGCCGGGGCTCGTCCCGGATGCGGCCGTCGCCATCGAGGTCGGCGATGAACAGCTGCGATCGCGTGCCGCTTTTCCACGTATCCCAATGCCGCACGAACAGGCGATCGTGCACCTGGCCGCGCGCCTTGGAGGCCGCGCGCTCGTCCAGCCGCGAACGCGTGCAGGCCAGCGTCGCGCAATCCGGAAACACTTCGAGCGCAAGCGCGATGCGCTTGCCGTCGGGTGCGACGCGGTAGGCGCCGACGTCGAGCGGCAGCTCGCTGACGCGCTGGGCCTCGCCCCCGCCGAGGTCGAGCCGCCACAGCTGCTGGCTGCCCGACCGCGTCGACAGGAAATACAGCCGATTGCCGGACCAACGCGCGGTGTTGGACTCGACGCCCGCGGCCGTGAGCCGGCTGGGCACTGGTTTCTTCTGCGACAGGTCGATGAACCACAGGCCATGGATGCCCTTGTTGGCGGCGACGTCGGCCTCGCGCAGCTGGAATGCCACGTATCGCCCATCCGGCGAGATGCGCGGATCGGCGATGCGCTCGAGACCGACCAGGTCCTGCGCGGTGAACGGCCGCGGCGCGGCGGCAACATTGGCGCAGCAGAGCAGGGCGCAGGCAGCGATCAGCGTCTTCATGGGCGTCGGTCCGGGGGCAAGGCGACTAGGGTATGGGACGCCGGTGCCGGCCGCTATACTTTTGCCTGCCGACCGGGGAGACATGCCATGGCTCGATTCGAACCCAAGGGACTGCTGCTCGCATCCGCGCTGTTGCTCGCCAGTTGCGGGACGCCGGAGTCGGAATGCAAGGACGGCATTGCGGATATGAAAAAGCGGACCTCGACATTTGTAGGCTTCGAGCAGACGCCGGAGGTTCGCAGGGCGCTGGAGGGCATCGACGTGGCCGAGACACAACTGGCGACCGGAAACGTCGCCGGCTGCAACACCAGCCTCGCTGAAGCGCGCGGCCACCTGCGTGCCTCGCAGCGCACCAACCAGTAGCAGCCGCCCCTCCGTGACCGCCGCAGCGGCCGCCCGGCCCGCCGACTTCCTCGGCCATCCCAAAGGCCTTTACGTCTGTTTTTTCACCGAGATGTGGGAGCGATTCTCCTTCTACGGCATGAAGGCGCTGCTGTTCCTGTACCTGACCAAATATCACCTTTTTGGCGATGCGCCGAGCTACGACCTGCTCGGCGCCTATGGCGGCCTGGTCTATGCCATGCCGATCATCGGCGGCCTCATCGCCGATCGCTGGCTCGGCATGCGCAAGGCGGTGGTATTCGGCGCAGTGCTCCTGTGCCTGGGGCATTTCGGCATGGCGTTCGAGGGCAACCAGGCGCGGATGGTGGACGGCGTTGTGGTCCAGGATGCGCGCGCCCTCCAGGTGTTCTATTTCTCGCTGGCGTTGATCGTCACCGGCGTCGGCTTCCTCAAGCCCAATATCTCCACCATCGTCGGCAAGCTATACGCCGACCACGATCCGCGTCGCGACTCGGGCTTCACGCTGTTCGTCGCCGGCATCAACATTGGCGCGCTGTTCGCTTCCCTCGTATGCGGCTACGTCGGCGAGACCTACGGCTGGAAATACGGTTTCGGCCTGGCCGGCTTCGGCATGCTGACCGGGCTCGCCGTGTTCCTGTGGGGCCAACGATACCTGCACGGCCATGCCGAGCCGCGCGAGCCGAAGCGGCTCGCCGAGAAAGTCGGTCCGCTGCGCCGCGAGGCCTGGATCTACCTTGGCGGCTTGGCGGGCGTGGGCGTGATCTGGCAACTGATCCAGCGGACCTGGACGGTGCAGGGCGCCATGCACCTCGTCACCGCGGCCTTCGTCGCCTGGTTCGCCTGGTTCCTCGCCACGCAATGCACGCGCCAGGAGCGGGGCCGCATGCTCAGCCTGATCGCGCTGATCGTGTTCGGCCTCGTGTTCTACACGCTGTACGAGCAGACCTACGGTTCATGGGTGGCGTTCACCGACCGCCTGATGACCAAGAACCTGCTCGGCTTCGAAATGACGGCGGGCGCGCTGACCTTCCTCGGCGGCCTGTTCATCGTGTTGCTGTCGCCGCTGTTCGCGTGGCTGTGGCCGTTCCTGGCGCGTCGCGGCCGCAATCCGAGCACCGCCGCCAAGACCGTACTGGGCGTGCTGTTCGCGGGCCTCGCGTACCTGCCGTTGATGGCGGCGGCGCAGTCTGCTGGAAGCGGCGCGCTGGCATCCGTCTGGTGGCTGGTGCTGGCCTACCTGCTGCTCGAAATCGGGGAGGTTTGCCTGTACCCGATCGGCATATCGGCGGTGACCCAACTATCGGTCGCACGCGTTGTCAGCTTGATGATGGGCGTGTGGTTCCTCGGCACGGCCTATTCCGAAATCCTCGCGCACAGCGTGTTCGGCAAGCTGTCGTCGATCGAGCCCGGCGAAGGCGCGGGCATGGCCGAAAGCGCCGCCAAGTACGGCGACCTGTTCGGGCTGATGTTCTGGATTGGCCTGGGCGCCGCCGCGGTGGCGCTGGCCAGCGTGCCGCTCATCCGGCGCGGGATGCGCGCCACGCGCTGAATGCGGGCTGCAGCCGGGTCGGCATGCAATTTTCGACGGCACCGCTCTTTTTACGCCGACCTTGGTCCAATGAAAAGAGGGGGCGCACCGCCCCCGCTTTGGATACCATCTGGCCATGGGTGAGCTGGAACGCCGTGGAGACATGGACGTCGTTGTCGACGAGGCCAAACCGCGCCTCAAGCAGCCGCCCCTATACAAGGTCGTAATGATCAACGACGACTTCACGCCGATGGAATTCGTCGTGCAGGTCCTGCAGGGATTTTTCTACCACCCGCACGAAAAAGCCGTGCAGATCATGCTGCAGGTCCACCAGCAGGGTCGGGGCGTCGCCGGCCTGTTTCCAGCCGAGATCGCGGAGACCAAGGTGGCGCAGGTCAACGCGAATGCGCGCAAGCACCAGCACCCGCTCCTCACGGTCATGGAAAAGGCGTGATCGCGATCGCGATTTCGCTGGTGCGCGGAACGCGCTACTCTGGCTGCAAGGCATGAGCATTCTCTCGGACGAGCTGCAAAAATCGCTGGATGCCGCGTTCCTCGCGGCGCGCACCGACGGCCACGACCTGCTCACCGTCGAGCACCTGCTCCTGGCGCTGCTGTCCGACACCAATGTCGCCGAAGTCCTCAATGCGACGGGCGCGGACCTCGAGTCCCTCGAACAGGGCCTCAAGGAGTACATCGCCAAGAACGTGCAGTCGCTGAAGGAGGAGGGCCGCGAAGTGCAGCCCACGCTCTCGTTCCAGCGTGTGCTGCAGCGCGCGATCTACCACGTGCAGTCGGCCGGCAAGAAGCAGGTATCGACACTCAACGTGCTGGTGGCGCTGTTCAGCGAGAAGGACACGCACGCCGTGTTTTTGCTCAATGAGCAGGGCGTCTCCCGACTCGACGTCGTCAACTACATCGCGCACGGCATCGCCAAGAACAC
>DATLBT010000081.1:0-64046 GCA_035526825.1 Verrucomicrobiia bacterium
CGAAGTACAGCACGGTGTCGACCATGTGTTCGAGCACGCGCGGGCCGGCGATCGCGCCTTCCTTGGTCACGTGGCCCACCAGGATCACGCAGCAGCCCGAGGCCTTGGCGTGGCGCACCAGCTGCGCCGCGCATTCGCGCAGCTGCGATACCGAGCCCGGCGCGGAGTCCAGGCTGTCGGTGTAAAGCGTCTGGATCGAGTCGATCACCGCCAGCCCCGGCTTCTCAGCCGAGAGTTGCGTGAGGACCTGTTCAACGTTGGTTTCCGCGAGCACTGGCAGGTCCAGACCCTTCAGGCCGAGCCGGTGCGCGCGCAAGGACACCTGCGACAGCGATTCTTCCCCCGTCACGTAGAGCGCCTTGAATTTACCCTGCACTGCGCCGAGCAGCTGCAGCAGCAGCGTCGACTTGCCGATGCCGGGATCGCCGCCGATCAGGATGACCGCGCCCGGCACAAGCCCGCCGCCGAGCACGCGGTCGAGCTCGCCGGTGCCCGTCGCGATGCGTGGCGCGTCCTCGACCGAAACCTCCGACAGGCGCCGCACGCCGCTGGCACCCGGTCCGCGCATCGCCTTGGTGGATTTTTCGGCGATGCCCTCGACCAGCGTGTTCCACTCGCCGCAGTCGGAGCATTGACCGGACCACTTCGGCGCGGTTGCGCCGCAGGTCTGGCAGATGAAAACCGTACGACTTTTGGCCATCGCTGCGCTTTTTATTAGGCTTTGGAAACAAGGTAGTATGAGCCATAACTCGGAAAAAACTCGGGGGCGCGCTTCGACGTGAAGGAACGGATCTGGTCGAAGGACTGGTTCGCCGCGCTGGCGTTCGTCTTCGTGTTTTTCGTCCTCGTCTCCACGATCCTGCAAGGCGCGTTCGAAGGCTTCGAGCGATACATGTATGACGTGGGCGTGCGGTCGCGCGAACGCGCGCCCAGCGACAAGGTCGCCGTCATCGCGATCGACGACGAAAGCATCCGCGCCATCGGCCGCTGGCCGTGGCCGCGCAACGTCCATGCCGCCATGGTCGACCTTTTGCGTGAAGGCGGCGCCAAGGCAGTCGGCAACACCATTCTCTATTTCGAAGCCCAGGAAGATCCGGGGCTGGCGTACATCAACGAGATCGGCACGCTGATCGAGACCTCGCCGCTCGCCGAACTGCGTCCGCCGGCGGGCGTTGCATCGCCCGCTGCCGATCCGGCGGCTCCGCCAGCGCCGGCTCCAGCCGTGCCGAGCCAGCCGAATCCGGCGCGGGACCGTTACGGCCCAACACTGGCCGCGATCGACCGGAAGATCGCAGAGGCGCGCGGCTCGCTGTCGGTGGACAAGGTCCTGGCCGACGCGATGCGCGCGGGTCCACCCAACGTGCTCGCGCTGGAATTCGCCGTCGGCCAGCCCCTGGGCCGCCCGGACAAGCCGCTGCCCGAATACGTGCGCAAGAGCGCCCTTACGCGCGTGGTCGACCGGGTCAACGCGCGCAGTTCCGGCAACCTCCCCTACCCGACCACGAGCGTCTCGGTCCCGATCGAGTCGATCGGCCAGACCGCGGGTGGCATGGGCCACCTGACCCCGGTGCTCGACACCGATGGCTCGTATCGCTTTGACGCGCTCGTGTTGCAGCATTTCGACGAGCTGTACCCGTCGATGGCGCTCGCGCTTGCGGCGCAGGCGTTGAACCTCAAGCCCGAGGATATCGAGGTGCGCCTCGGCGAGGGCGTCGCCCTCGGCAACCTCGAGATCGGCACGACGCCCGCCCTCCTGATGTACAACCACTATTACGGCGAGCAGGGCGGTCGCGCGCCCTTCACCGTGGATTCGTTTGCCGACGTTTTCACGGAGAAAGTTCCGGCCAGCAACTTTGCCGGCAAGACGGTCATCATCGGCGCGACCGCGCAAGGCGTCGGCGTCGCATTCCCGAGCCCGGTCTCGCCGTCGATGGCCCCGGCGCTGACGCTCGCGCACACCGTCTCGAGCATCCTCCAGCAGGACTTCTACACGCGCCCCGACTGGGCCGGCTGGTTCGAACTGCTGCTGCTGGTGCTCATCGCCGCCTACCTCGCCGCCGCGCTTCCGCGCCTGTCGCCGGGACTCGCTGGCGTGCTGACGGCTGGCGCGGTGGCGCTGCTCGCGTTCACGGAGCTGGCGTTGCTGTCGGGCAGCGCGTTGTGGCTGAAGCTCATGCTGCCAGCGCTGCTGCTCGTCACCGGCCACCTGTTCATGACGGTCAAGCGGCTGCGCATCACCGAGAAGCTCAAGCTCTCCAGCGAGGCGGAAGGTTCCGAGAGCAACAAGATGCTGGGCCTCGCCTTCCAGGGCCAGGGCCAGCTCGACATGGCGTGGGAAAAGTTCCGCCGCGTGCAGCCGGTCGACGACAAGCTGCTCGACCTCATGTACAACCTTGCGCTCGATTTCGAGCGCAAACGCCAGCACAACAAGGCCGAGAGCGTCTTCGCGCACATCGCGAAGGAAAACCCGAAGTTCCGCGATATTGCCGAGAAGACCGCGCGCTCCAAGAAGCTGTCCGAGACCGTGATCCTCGGCGGCGGCGGCGGCAGCCACCCGGGCGGCACGATGGTGCTCGCGCCCGGCGGCGAGAAACCGATGCTGGGCCGCTACCAGGTCGAGAAAGAGCTTGGCAAGGGCGCGATGGGCGTGGTCTACATGGGCAAGGACCCGAAGATCAATCGCATCGTGGCGATCAAGACGATGGCGTTGACCCAGGAGTTCGAGCGCGACGAGCTTGCCAGCGTGAAGGAGCGTTTCTTCCGCGAGGCCGAAACCGCCGGGCGCCTCAACCATCCGAACATCGTGCAGATGTATGACGCCGGCGAGGAACACGACCTGTGCTTCATCGCAATGGAATTTCTCAAGGGCCACGACCTGGTGCGATACACCAAGCCAGCCGCGCTGCTGCCCGTGGCCGAAGTGCTCAAGATCGTGGCCGACTCGGCGGACGCGCTCGACTACGCGCACCAGCAAGGCGTGGTCCACCGGGACATCAAGCCGGCGAACCTGATGTACCTGGAAGCCACCAAGGTGATCAAGGTCACCGACTTCGGCATTGCCCGCATCACCGACTCGTCCAAGACCAAGACGGGCATGGTGCTGGGTACACCCAGCTACATGTCGCCGGAGCAGCTTGCCGGCAAGAAAGTCGACGGCCGCTCCGATCTGTTCTCGCTCGGCGTGACCTTGTACCAGCTGCTGACCGGCAGCCTGCCGTTCCTGGCCGATTCGATGGCGACATTGATGTTCAAGATTGCCAACGAGCCGCACCCGCAGGCCACCACCGTGCGCCCCGACCTGCCCGCGGGGCTCAACGCGGTCATCGACCGCGCGCTCGAAAAGGATCTCGCCAAGCGCTACGCCCGCGGCAGCGAGCTGGCCGCCGACTTGCGCGCAGCCATGCGCGCGGTGCAGTAGGCTTCCCGCCATGGCCGCCAAGAACAAGCTCGCGACCGCCCTGTTGTCCGACATGGGTCGCGTGCGCAAGAACAACGAGGACGCGGTGGGTGAAGACCGCGACATGGGATTGCTCATCCTTGCCGACGGCATGGGCGGCTACAACGCCGGCGAAATCGCCTCGGGCATGGCCATCAGCACGGTGCAGGACACCGTGAAAAAGGAATGGAAAGGGCTCAAGCACGGCGAAATCGATAACACCACCGGTCACAGCCGCGAGGCGCTGCTGCTGAAAAGCGCGGTCGAGCTTGCCCACAAGACCATCCACAACGTCTCGCAAACGCAGCCGCAGTGTGCCGGCATGGGCACGACGGTGGTGACCGCTTTGTTCCACCACGACCGGTTGTCGATCGCCTACGTCGGCGACTCGCGCCTGTATCGCCTGCGCCACGGCAAGCTCGAGCAGGTCACGCGCGACCACTCGTTGATCGAGGAGCTGATCGCCCGCGGCCACTACAACCGTGAGGACGCCAAGAAGCTGGTGCGCAAGAACATCGTCACGCGCGCGCTTGGCGTCGAGCCCGAGGTCAAGGTCGATATCATCGAGGACCCGATCGAGGTCGGCGATGTCGTGCTGATCTGCTCCGATGGACTGTGCGACATGGTCGACGACGCGACCATCGGCTTAACCCTGTCGAAGTTTGCTGATAATCTTCCCGAAGCGGCCAAGGCGCTTGTAGCACTCGCCAATGACCGCGGGGGAAAAGACAATGTTTCCGTGGCCTTGGCGAGGGTTGATGCCTCGTTTACCCCAGGGCGGCGCTGGTATGAACGTTTGATGGAGTGGTTCTAGTGGCCAAACTCGTTGTCACCGACGGCTCCGGCGCGACCAAGGAGGTCCCGCTCAACAAGGAGCGCGTGACCATCGGCCGCGCACCGGACAACGATATCCCGTTCAACGGGGACAAGGCCGTGTCGGGCCATCACGCCGTCGTCATCACCATCCTGCAGGACTCGTTCCTGGAAGACCTCGATAGCACCAACGGCACCCAGGTCAACGGCAAGCAGGTCGCCAAGCACCCGCTGTCGAATGGTGACGTCATCTCGATCGGCCGCAACACGCTGAAGTATCAGGGCGAAGCCCAGGGCGAAGAGGACGATTTCGAGAAGACCATGATCATCCGGCCGGGCCAGATGGGCGCGGCTTTCGACGCCAACGTGAACAAGGCCGCCCCGGCCCCAGCCGCGCCGCCGCCGACGCCGATGGTCGGCAAGCTCAAGGTCGCCACCGGCCCCAATGCCGGCAAGGAACTGGTGCTCACCAAGGCGCTGACCACGCTCGGCCGTCCCGGCGACCAGGTCGCCGCGATCACGCGCCGCGCGGACGGTTACTACATCGTCCACGTGGGCGGCCAGGGCGGCGGCACCAAGCGCCCTGTGGTCAACGGCAAGGAAATCGACGTCCAGGCGGTAAAGCTCGGCGCCAATGACACGATCGAATTGGCGGGCACCAAGATGAATTTCCTGCTGGTGCCGCAATAGGGGATCAGGCGCCCTTCTCAGCTGTGGACGAACCTCACCCGCTGGGTCAGGCCGCACAGCAGCTCATAGGCCACGGTGCCGGCCATCGCGGCGACTTCCTCGATCGGCAGCCCCGGACCCCACAGCGTTACCGGATCGCCAACCTTCGCCTCCCGCCCCTGCCGCAGGTCGATGGTGATCATGTCCATCGACACGCGGCCGATCATCGGCACGCGGCGCCCGTGCACGAGCACGGGCGTGCCGGTCGGTAGCGAGCGATGGAAGCCGTCCGCGTAGCCGATGGAAACCACGCCGACCGCCATGTCCTCGGGACAACGATAGGCGCCGCCGTAGCCAATGGCCGCGCCGCGCGAATAGTTGCGCACCGCGATCAGCCGGCTCGCGAGCGACATCGCCGGCTGCAGGCCCAGCTCGGCGGCGTCGCGGCCGGGCAGTGGCGATGCGCCATAAAGCATGAGACCCGGTCGCACCCAGTCGGCGCGCGCCTCGGGCCACGCAATGAGGCCGGCGGAGTTTGCGATCGAGCGCGCCCCCGGCAGCCCCTGCAGCGCGTGGGTGAAGGCGCCGACCTGCTCGCGCGTTGCCGGCTGGTCCGGCTCGTCGGCGCGCGCAAGATGCGTGATCCAGCCGCGAAAATCCCAGTCGGAACGCGCGCGGATGCGTTGCATGAGGCCCGGCACGTCGGCCAGCGGGAATCCGAGCCGGTGCATGCCGCTGTCGAGCTTGATCCATAGCGACACGCGCGCGCCACGCGGCAGCGCCTCCAGCAGCGCCAGCTGCCAGTGGTCGTTCACCACGACTTCCAGTTCATGGCGCAGGCACAGCTTGGCCTCCTCGCTCGACAAGATTCCCTCGAGCAGCGCGATCCGCGCACGCACGTGCGCCTCCCGCAGCACCAGGGCTTCCTCGAGTGCGGCGACGGCGAAGCTGTCCACCCCATCCTCGAGCGCGCGCGCCACCGGAACGGCGCCGTGGCCGTAGGCATCGGCCTTGATCGCTGCCATCACCTTCGAATGCGGCGCGAGTTGGCGCACCCGTGCGAGGTTGTGGCGCAGCGCGCCGAGATCGATGGTCGCGGTTACGCGCGGGATCATCGGCGCCGCTCGCTCAACCCGAGAAGCTCTGGTCAGCCGGGTTGTCGAACTTGGTGAACTGGCCGAGGAAGGTCAGCGCGAACGAACCGGTCGGCCCGGAACGCTGCTTGCCGATGATGATCTCGGCCTTGGTGCGCGCCTCGGCCACCTCGGTGGTGACGTCCTCGCGATAGATGAACAGCACGAGGTCGGCGTCCTGCTCGATGCCGCCCGAGTCACGCAGGTCCGAAAGCTTGGGCTTGCGGTTTTCCTTCTCGTTGGCGCGCGACAACTGCGACAGCGCGATGATCGGGATGCTGAGCTCCTTGGCCAGCGCCTTCAGCGAGCGCGTGATCATCGACACTTCGTTGGTGCGGTTCTCGCGCGTGTTCGGCACCTGCATCAGCTGCAGGTAGTCGATCACGATCAACTTGATGCCGTACTGCGCCGCGAGGCGCCGCGCCCGGGCGCGGATATCCATTGGCGACAATGCGCCGGTTTCGTCGATGTACAACGGCGCCTTGTGCAGGAACGATTGCGCGGAGGACAACCGGTCGAAATCGGCATCCGACAGGTGGCCGCTGCGCAGCTTGCCGAGTTCGATGCGGCCGAATGAGGACAGCACGCGCAGCGCAAGCTGCTCGCCCGACATTTCCATGCTGAACACCGCCACCGGCTTGTTGTCCACCAGCGCGACGTGTTCGGCGATGTTCATCGCCAGCGTGGTCTTTCCCATCGCCGGTCGCGCCGCGATGATCACCAGGTCGCCCGGGTGCAGTCCCTGCGTGCGCTTGTCGAGCTCGGCGAAGCCCGTCGACAGGCCGGCCAGGGCCTTCGGATCCTTGCGCAGCAGCTCGATGCGCTTTTCCACCCGCTGCATCACCGTGCCGACCGACTCGTAGCTGCTCTTGCCCTTGGCGCCGCGCTCGCGGATCGCAAAGACTTTCTGCTCGGCCTCGTCGATCAGTTCGGGAGGCGCGCGGCCGTCCGGGCGATAGCCGAGGTCGCCGATGTCGGCGCCCGCGGCAATCAAGCCGCGCAGCACCGAGCGTTCGCGCACGATCTCGCCGTACGACACGACATTGGCAATCGAGTAGGTATCGGCCGCAAGCGACCCGAGATAGGCCGCGCCACCGGCCTCGTCGAGCCGTGCCTGGTTGCGCAGGTGCTCGGACAGCGTGACAAAGTCGCAGGCCTTGCCGGTGCCGATGAGGTCGCAGATGCCGCGATAGATCAGCTGGTGGTCGCTGCGGTAGAAATCCTCGGGCACCAGCTTGTCGGCGAGCTCGTTCCAGACGCGGTTGTTGAGCATCAGGCCGCCAAGGACCGACTGCTCGGCTTCGATGGAGTGCGGCGGTTGCTTCGGCAGGTTCTGGACGCGCGCGCTGGCGGCGCGCCGGCTGATGGGCTCGGTCATGGTTTCTCTGGCACGAAGATTTTCCCCGCGCCTTTATAAGGACAACCACCCACCCCTGTCTCGCGACAAGGTTAGCATCCCTTGGAGAACCGTTGGATAAGTCCGCCACCGTGCTTGCGGCGATGAGTGCCGCGATGAATCGCCGGATCTGTTGATGCCGCTGGGCTGGCCGCGGAGCGGAAGAACAGAAATAAAGAAGGCGCGCAAAGGCGCCAAGAAACAGAAAGGCGCAAAGGGAATATTCCTACTCTTCCTTTGCGCCTTTCTTTACCTTAGCGTCTTTGCGCGCCTTCTTGTGTCTTTTGTGCCTTTTGTGTCGTTCGACACGGCCTAAACGGCTTTTTCTTCCTCGATCGACAGCGTGATTTGCGCCTCGACCTCGGTGTGCATCCGCAGCGTGATTGGGTAGCTGCCGGTCTGGCGGATCGGACCCGACGGCATGTCGACTTCGCTGCGCTTGATGTCGATGCCCGCAGCCTGTGCGGCTCGCACGACGTCGGACGGGCCGATGGAGCCGTACAGCTTGCCCTCCTCGGCCGTCAGCGCCTTGATCACCAGCGTCTTGCCGCCGAGCTTTTCAGCGCGCATCTTGGCGGCGTTCAACGAGTCGCCGGCCTTCTTGACCAGCTCGGCCTTGCGCGCCTCGAACACCTTGAGGTTATTCGGCGTGGCCGGCAACGCCTTGCCCTGCGGCAGCAGGAAGTTGCGGCCATAACCCGACTTCACCTTCACGGTGTCGCCGAGGTCGCCGAGGTTCTTGACCTTTTCCAGAAGAATGACGTCCATGGCGGCCTCTTACGGGTGCTTGTCGGTGTACGGCAGCAGCGACAGGAAGCGCGCGCGCTTGATCGCGAGCGCGAGCTGGCGCTGGTAGTGCGCCTTCGTGCCGGTCACGCGCGACGGCACGATCTTGCCGTTCTCGCCGACGTACTGCTTGAGCGTGGCCAGATCCTTGTAGTCGATCTGGGTGATGCCCTCCGCAGTGAACTTGCAGAACTTCTTGCGACGGAAATATTGGGCGGCCATGGTCAGGCTCCGGTGGACTCGGCGGCTTCCGCCGGCTCGTCCGCAGTGTCGGTGTCAGTGTCAGGGCGACGGGCGGTTTCCGGCTTCTTTTCCTCGTCGGGGGTCTTGAACAGTGGCGACTGGCCCGTGGCCGCGGCTTCGGTGCGAACCACGAGCTTGCGGATCACGGCGTCGTTGAAGCGGAACGCGTTCTCGAGCTCGGCGAGCGCCTTGTCGGTGCACTCGACGTTCATCAGCACGTAGTGGGCCTTGTGCAAGCCGGCGATCGTGTAGGCGAGCTGGCGGCGACCCCAGTCCTCGAGGCGGTGGATCTTGCCACCGCTGCCCTCGACCATGCCCTTGTAGCGATCGATCATGGCCGGGACCTGTTCACTCTGGTCCGGGTGCACCATGACCACGACTTCGTAATGTCTCATTGCATCTCCTTGTGGATGCGCCGGTTGCCCTGGCGCAGTCCCCCGTCAAGCGGTGGGACAAAGTCCTGCGGGCGGGAGCCCGAAGGGGCGCGAACTCTAAGGGATTCAGGCCCCTATCGCAAGCCGCCGCGCTGGCGCACGGCTTCGAACAGGCAGACCGCCGCGGCGACGGAGACGTTGAGGCTCTCGGCCTTGCCGGCCATGGGAATGCGCACCAGCTCATGGCAGTGCTCGGCGGTGAGGCGGCGCATGCCCTCGCCCTCCGCGCCCAGCACCAGCACGCGCGGCCCGCTGAGGTCGGCGTCGAACAGCGAGGTTTTCGCCTCGCCGGCCAGGCCGGTGACCCAGTAGCCGCGGTCCCGCAGCTGCTGCAGCGTGCGCGACAGGTTGGTCACGGCAACCAGCGGCACGCGCTCGGCGGCGCCGGCGGCGGCCTTGCGCGCCACGGCAGTGAGGCCTGCGGCGCGGTCTTTCGGCACGATCACGGCATGGACCCCGGCCGCTTCCGCGGTTCGCAGGCAGGCGCCAAGATTGTGCGGATCGGTCACTGAATCCAGCGCCAGCAACAGCGCGTTCTCGCTGGCCGGCAGGTCGAGGGCATCTTCGCCGGTGAACTGGCTCGCCGCGGCCGCCGGCATCATTGCGAGCACGCCCTGGTGGCGCAGGTCGGGGGCGAGGATGTCGAGATCGGAGCGCGACACCTGGCGCACGGCCACCTTGCAGGCCTGCGCAAGTTCGGCAACGCGGCGGCTGCGCTCGTCGGTGCGATGCTGCGCGATCAGCACTTGCAGCGGCTTGATCGGCGCGTCTTCCAGCACGGCGATCACGGCGTGGAAGCCGCCGATGTAGAGCGTCTTGTCAGCCATCGGCGTCCTGGCAGCTGCCGCAGCCGGTCATGGGCGGCGGCAGCCAGGCATCGGCCTCGCTACCGGTGATGACCAGTTTCAACACGACGTCGACGCGGCGATTCACCGCGCCTGCGCCGGCATCGAAGGTGGCCGGATCGGTCGCGCCGCGACCCTCGGCACGCAGGCGCGTCACCGGCACGCTGCGTGTGGCCAGGTAATTCATGATGCTGGCCGCACGCCGCGCGGTGAGGCCCGCGGCGAGGTCGGGTTCGGCTTCGTCGCCGTGCACCAGCACGTGCGCGACGAATCCCGGCGAGGTCCGCAGCAGGTCGCCGATGGCGGCGTACACGCCGAGCGCCTGCGCGCGCAGCTGCGCGGTGCCGGGCTCGAAACTCTCGTCGGCCCCCAGGCGCAATCGCAGCCACGGCTCTGCGCCGCGCGACAACTGCAGCGGCATGCCCCAATCGCGGCTCGCGATGCGGCGATCGAGTTCGGTCTGCAAACGCACGAGTTCCGCATCGGCCTGCGCAAGCGGGACCGCCAGCGTCGAAGTGCCGACGATTTGCGGCTCTGCCGTACCGAGCGTCGAGTTCAGCTCGGTTTTCGCGCAGCCGGCGATCAGCCCGGCCGCGAGCACGAGTGCGACGCGCGGGCTCATCGACGCTTGCCCTTGCCGCCGCGACCGCCCGGCTTGCCACGGTTGCCGCCGGCGCCTCCACGGCTGGCGCCGCGATTACTACCGCGGGGCTGCTCGCGTTGCGCGGCGCCGCCCTTTCGCTGGGGCGCCCGCTCCTCGGGCCGCGGCGCCACCGGCCCGTCGGGCGAGCCACTTTCGATCGGCTCGAGGTCGATCTTGCGCTCGTCGAGGTTCACGCGCGCCACTTTCACCCGCAGTTTCTGGCCGAGCGTGTAGACGCGGCCGCCGCGCTCGCCGCGCAGCCGATGCTGCGAGGGTTCATGCGCGTAGTAATCGTTCTTGAGGCTCGAGATGTGGACCAGGCCTTCGATGTACAGGCCCTCGAGCATGACGAACAAGCCGAACGGCACCACCGCGCTGACCGTGCCGACGAAGCTCTCGCCGACGCGGCTACGCATGTACTCGCACTTGAGCCAGGTCATGACATCGCGCGTGGCCTCGTCGGCGCGGCGCTCGGTGGTGGAACAGTGCGCGCTGTGCGCCTCGATGCCGACGTTGTCGTAGCCGAGGTCCGCCGGCTTGCGTCGGTGCAATGCGTTCTTGATCGAGCGATGCAGCAGCAGGTCCGGGTAGCGCCGGATCGGCGAGGTGAAGTGCGCGTATTCGCCCAGCGCCAGGCCGAAGTGGCCGGTCGGCTCGGCCGAGTAGCGCGCCTGCATCAGCGAGCGCAGGCACACGGTCTGGATCAGGGAATAGTCGGGCCGGGTGCGCGCGCGCTGCAGGACCTTGGCGTAGTCCTTCGGCTTGGGCTTGTCGCCGCCGCCGAGCACCATGCCACGCTCGGCCAGGAACTCGCGCAGCAACTGCACCTTCATGACGTCGGGCTGTGCGTGCACGCGGTGCGGCGCCGGGCGCTGCGCCTTGATGACGAAGCGCGCCGCCTCGATGTTGGCCGCGATCATGCACTCCTCGATGATGCGGTGCGCGCGATTGCGCGTGACCGGCACGATGCGCTCGATCTTGCGGTCGGCCCCGAACACCACCTTGGTCTCGACCGAGTCGAGGTCGATGGCGCCGCGGGCCTCGCGCGCCTTGAACAACGCGTGGAACACCTCGTCGAGCACTTGCAGGTACGGCAGCACCTCGGCACGACGCTGCGCCTCCGGGCCGTTGGGATCCTCGAGCGCCGCAAAAACCTGGTTGTAGGTCAGGCGCGCACGCGAGTGCATGACGCCGTCATAGAACTTGCTGCCGGTGATCTCGCCTTCGGCGTCGATCGACAACTCGCAGACCATGCAGAGCCGGTCGACGTGGGGGTTCAGCGAGCACAGTCCGTTGGATAATGCCTCCGGCAGCATCGGGATCACGCGCTCGGGGAAATACACCGAGTTGCCGCGCAGCAGGCCTTCGCGGTCGAGCGCGCTGCCCGGCTTGACGTAAGCCGCGACGTCGGCGATCGCGACCCACAGTTTCCAGCCACCGGCGCGCTGGCGTTGTGCGTGCACGGCGTCGTCGAAGTCGCGCGCATCCTCGCCGTCGATGGTGACCAGTGGCAGCTCGCGGAAATCGTGGCGACCTTCGGTGTCCTTCGCGGACACCGTAGCGGGCAGCGCTGCGGCCTCGCGCTCGACGTCCACCGGCCACTCGTGCGGCAGGCCGTGCGCACGGATCGCGGCTTCGATCTCCATGCCGGGCGCGAGGTGGTCGCCGAGCACTTCCTTGACCTTGCCGGCTGGCAACGTGCGCGATCCGGGCGGCGTGGTGATTTCCACCACGACCATCTGCCCCGCCTTGGCGCCGCCGTGCAGGCCGGGCGGCACCAGCACGTCGTGGGTGACGCGCGGGTTGTCGGGAATCACGTAACCAATGCCTTGGTCCACGACGTAGCGGCCGACGATGGCTTGCATCTTGCGCTCGACCACCTCGACGACCACGCCTTCGGGCCGGCCGCGCTGGTCAGTCCCCGAAATTCGCACCAGTGCGACGTCACCCGGCAGCAACTGACGCATCTGGCGCGGGTTCAGGAAAATGTCCGGCTGCACGCCGTCTTCTCGCACGAGGAAGCCGAAGCCATCGCGATGGCCCTGCACGCGGCCGCGTACCACGTGCATGCGCGGCAAAGGGCCATAGGCGCCGCGCCGGTTCTGCACCAGTTGGCCGTCGCGAATCATCGCCTGCAAGCGCTTGTCGAGACCTTCGACTTGCTCGGGCGGCAGCCCGAAGTGCGTTGCGAGTTCGTCCGCAGTCAGCGGCCCTGCGTGCTCACCCAGGAGTTTCAGCAGGAAGTTTCGGCTCGGCAGCGGGCTGGCGTGCTTCGCCTGCTCCTGTGCGAAACCAGGGTCTTGTTCGGTCCAGTTCTTCATTGACAAAGGATACCTTGATAAGCAGAATTCGCCGCTCGTTTTTCGAGCCCACGTGGCGGAATTGGTAGACGCATCAGTTTCAGGTACTGACGGGTAAAACCGTGGGGGTTCGAGTCCCTCCGTGGGCACCAAAAATCAATCCGGCGGAAGCCGGATTTATTTTTGGTGCCCGGCGCGCGCGCTTCGCACGACGCTTGGCAAGCATGGTTCGACACCCCCACCCCGTCCCCCGCCCCCTCCGGAAGGGGGCGGGGCGCAACTCGGTTCCTTGTTCAGCCAAACGGATTTCGCAGGACGATGGTGTGTTCCCGATCCGGGCCGGTGGACACGATCGCGATCTCGCAGCCTGTCACTTCCTCGAGACGCTTGAGGTAGTTTCTCGCCGCCTGCGGCAACTTCTTGTAGTCGGTGACGCCAACCGTCGAGGATTTCCAGCCGGGCATCTCCTCGTACACCGGCTCGACGCGCTCGAGGCCTTCGGCGCCGATCGGCACCGTTTCCTGCGGCTTGCCGTCGACGGTGTAGCCGGTGCAGATGCGCACGACGTCGAGTTCATCCATCACGTCGAGCTTGGTGACGACCAGGCCCGACATCGAGTTGAGGAAGATCGAGCGGCGCGCGGCGACGGCGTCGAACCAGCCGCAGCGGCGCGGGCGGCGCGTGACGGTGCCGTACTCGTCACCCTTCTGGCGCAGGTGCGCCCCGATGTCGTTGTCCAGCTCGGTCGGGAACGGGCCGGCGCCGACGCGCGTGGCGTAGGCCTTGATGATGCCGAGAACGTAATCGAAGTTGCGCGGGCCGACGCCTGAGCCGGTGGCGGCGCCGCCGGCGGTGGTGTTGCTCGAGGTCACGTACGGATAGGTGCCGTGGTCGACGTCGAGCAGCGCGCCTTGCGCGCCCTCGAACAGCACGTTGTCGCCGCGCGCGAGGTGCAGCCGCAGCAGCTCGGTGACGTCGGCCACCATCGGCTTCAAGGTCTCGGCGTAGGACAGCAACGCATCGAGCGTCTGCTGGAAATCCTCGGGCTGCTCCTTGTAGTAGTTGACCAGCACGAAGTTGTGGAAGGCCAGCAGCTCGCCAAGCTTGGCGGCCAGCTGCTCGCGGTGGAACAGGTCGCCGACGCGCACCGCGCGCCGCGCCACCTTGTCCTCGTAGGCCGGGCCGATGCCCTTGCCGGTGGTGCCGATCTTGGCCTCGCCGCGCGCGAGCTCGCGCGCCTTGTCCAGCTTGGCATGCACCGGCAGCACCAGCGGGGTCGCCTCGCTGATGCGCAGGCGGCCGCGCACCGACGTGCCGGTCTTCTCGACTTTCTCGATCTCGCGCAACAGGTCCGGCACCGACAGCACCACACCGTTGCCGATCAGGCACGCCACGCCTTCGCGCATGATTCCCGACGGAATCAGGTTCAGCGCGATTTTCTGGCCCTTGATCACGAGCGTGTGGCCGGCGTTGTGGCCGCCCTGGAAGCGCACGACGGCCTGGACCTTGTCGGTCAGCAAGTCGACGACCTTGCCCTTCCCTTCGTCACCCCATTGGGCGCCGATGACCACGACTGTCTTGCCCATGTCAGTTCTTCGATAGCCTCAGCAATTCATTCAAGTCCGCGGAAAAACCGGTTGCGGGACGCGGCACGCCGAATTCGCGGCCGACGCCATCGTAGCGGCCGCCGCGCGCCAGCTCGCGGCCGTGTCCTGGCGCGAAAGCTGCAAACACCATGCCGGTCTGGTAGCGGTAGCCGCGCAGCTCGGCCAGGTCGATGTGCACCGGCAGCTTCGGGAAGCGCCGGCGCAGCGCGCGCACCGTCTGCTCCAGCGTCTCGAGGCACGCGCCGATGCCGCTACCCATGCGCGCCAGCGTTTTACCGGCGCGTTTCAACACCGTGGCATCGCCGTTCAAGTCCATCAAAGCCGCGAGCGCGACGAGCGCGCGCGGATCGAGTTTCTGCGCGCGGCCGAACGCCGCGAGGTCGGGCTGCGACTTGCGCTGGAGGATGCCGAACAGCGCCGACTCCTCATCAGCCGCAAGCCTCAGCTTGGCGGCGATGGCCCGGTAGATGCCGACGTGGCCGAGGTCGAGGTGCACGTCCGGCACCTTCGCCCGCCGCAGCGTCTCCAGCATGATCTGCACGATCTCCAGGTCGGCCTGCGCATCCGCCTCGCCGAACAGCTCGCAGCCGACCTGCCGCGGCGCGCGCGGTCCGCCCGGGCTGTCGGCTTGCGTGCGCAACACCGTGCCGAGGTAGCACAACCGCACCACGTCCTGCCCGGCGTAGCGGCGCGCGGCGATGCGCGCAGCCTGCGGCGTCATGTCGGCGCGCAGGCCCAGCAGCCGCCCGCTGGCGGGGTCGATCAGCTTGAAGGTCTGCTGCTCGAGGTCCGAACCAGTGCCAGTGAGGAGCGCATCGAGGTGTTCGACCAGCGGCGTCAGGATCAGCTCGTAGCCACGTCGACGATAGAAATCGAGCAGCGTCCGGCGCAGCATCTCCTGGCGCCAGGTGTCGGGCGGAAGCCACTCTTCCATGCCCTCCGGCAGCCACCAGCGGCGCGGCGCGCTCATGCGACTTGCAACACGACCAAGCCGCAGATCATCACGGCGAGCCCGAACCCCCGCAGCAGGCGATCGTCGAGCTGGCTGACGCGGAGCATCGCGCCGCGCCAGCGTGCCGGCGACAGGAATGGCCAGAGGCCCTCGAGCACCAGCACGAGGCCGAACGCGCGGGCCAGGTCCTGCCACAGCGGCGTGTCCATGCTGGGTGCCGGAGGTGCGGGAAAGGTCTTACTTCGGAGCGCCGCCGCCGGCACCCTTGAAGTAACGGAAAAACTCGCTGTCGGGCTCCAGCACCATGACATCCTGCTTGCCGCGCATCGCGTCGCGATAAGCCTGCAGCGAGCGGTAGAAACGGTAGAACTCGGGGTCCTGGCCGTAGACCCTGGCGTAAATTTCGGCCGCCTTGGCGTCGCCTTCGCCGCGCGTGCGCTCCGCTTCGCCGTAGGCGGTGGCGATCGTCACCGTGGCTTTCTGGTCGGCTGTCGCGCGGATCTTTTCTGCCTCTTCGGCGCCCTTGGCGCGCAGCTCGGACGCCACCCGCGTACGCTCGGCGCGCATGCGCTCGTAAACTTTTTCGCGCACGTCGTCGGGGAAGTCGATACGCTTGACGCGCACGTCGACGATCGTGATGCCCAGCGCGGTCACCAGTTCCTTGACGGTCGGCTGCAGCGCGCGCGTGATCTCGCCACGCGCACTCGACAGCGCCTGCTGGATGGTGCGGCTGGCGAACTGGTCGCGCAGGCCGCGATTGATGTTGGACGCGAGCCGGTCCATCGCCACCGACTCGACACCGCCGGTCGCCAGGTAGTAGGTCGCGGTATCGGCGATCTTCCACTTGACGAAGAAGTCGACCTTGACGTTCTTCTTCTCTAGCGTCAGGAAGTTCTCGGTCTGGTTGTCGAGGGTCAACACCCGTCCGTCGAACGTCATGACGTTCTGCATGAACGGCAGCTTGAAGTGCAGGCCCGGCTCGAAGTCGGTGCGCACGATCTGGCCGAACTGCTTGAGCAGCACACGCTCGCGCGTATCGACGGTGAACACGGAATTCAGCAGTGTGACCAGCGCAAAACCGATCACGGCGAAAGTCGACATCTGGCGGTTGTTCATCAGCGGCCTCCCCGCTCGCGCGCGCGCTCGGCGCTGGACGCATTCGAGCGGGTACTGCCGGCCGGGCCGATGACGTCGCCGGTGCCGTCGCCGCGCGACGGCTTGGCCAGCTGGTCCAGCGGCAGGTACAGCATCGGGCCGGATTTTTTGGTGTCGATGATGACCTTCTGCGAGTTGCCGAGCACCTCGGCCATGGTCTCGAGGTACAGGCGGTCGCGCGTCACGCGCGGCGCCTTGCGGTACTCGGTCAGGATCTTGCTGAAGCGGTCGGCTTCGCCGGTGGCCTGCGCGATCAGGCGGTCCCGGTAGGCGATGGCCTCGGTCAATTCGCGCGCGGCCGCGCCGCTGGCACGCGGCAGCCGGTCATTGGAATAGGCTTCGGCTTCATTGGTCAGTCGCACCTGGTCCTCGCGCGCCTTGATGGCGTCGAGGAACGCATCCTGCACACCCTCGGGTGCCTGCACGTTCTGCAGGTTGACCTCGGTGACGATCAGGCCGGAATCATAGGCGTCGAGGCGCTCCTGCAGGATCTGCTGGGTGAGGCTCGACACTTCCTGGCGACCCTCGCCCGAGAGGACGAAGTCCATCTTGCTGCGGCCCACCACCTCGCGCACCGCGCTCTTGGTGACCTGGCGCAGCGTGCTGTCGGGGTCGGCCTGGCTGAACAGGTACTTGTCGGCCGCGCTGACGCGGTACTGCACCTTGAGCTCGACGTCGACGATGTTCTCATCCTGGCTCAGCATGTCGGAGCGTTCGCTGACCTGGCGCACCTGCTCGACGTTGATCGTCTCGACTTTCTCGATCGGCCACGGCAGGCGCCACTGCAGGCCGGGTTCGCTGATGCCGGTGAAAGCGCCAAAGCGCATCACCACCCCGCGCTCCTGCGCATCGACGACATAGAACCCGGACGCCGCCCACAGCAGCGCAATGGCGCCGGCCAGCAGGCCTGCCCCGCCGGTCGACAATCCGCCGCCGCCACCGCCGGCAGGCCGCGGCCCCTTGCCCTTGAAGCGCGACTTCAGCTTCTCGAGCATCTGGTCGACGTCCGGCAAGCCGTCGTTGCCGCGGCGCCCGCCGGGATTCCACGGGTCGCGGTTACCGCCGCCGGGCTCATTCCACGCCATGCGTCCGATGCTCCAAGGTCTTGAGGGAATTGAGGAGGGCGAATCTTAAACGAATCGAGACCGTCACCGTCACAAACCGACGGCGCGAGGCTCCAGCCCGGCTTCGCGCAGGGCGCGACGCAGGCTCTCGGCGGGCATCGACACGCGCAGACGGTAAGCGCCGTCGTCACCGACAGTCTCCTCGCGCACCGCGCCTTCGGCGAACAGCCGGGCCCGCAGCCGCGCGGCGGCGGGCGGCAACGTCAGGGTGTGCACTTCCGAGAGCGGCCCGATGCGCTCGGCGATCGCCGCGCGCAGCAGGTCGAGCCCGGCGCCACTCAACGACGACACGTGCGCGCGCCACGGCGCGCCGCCTTCGTCGCGCTCGATGCGCGGCGCCTCGTCGGGACGCAAGTCGATCTTGTTGTAGACCTCCAGCCGCGGCACCGACTCGGCGCCGATCTCGGCCAGAACCGCCTCGACCTGCTCGATGCGCTGGCTGCGCTCGGGGTCGGCGGCGTCGATCACGTGGAGCAGCAGGTGCGACTCGCGGGCCTCCTCGAGGGTCGCGCGAAACGCCGCGACCAGGTCGTGCGGCAGGTCGCGCACGAAGCCCACGGTGTCCGCGAGCACGGCGGCGCGCGAGTCCGGCAGATCGATGCGGCGCAAGGTCGGGTCGAGTGTCGCGAACAGCTGGCTCGATGCATAGGTTCGCGCTCCGGTCAGCGCGTTGAACAAGGTCGACTTGCCGGCGTTGGTGTAGCCAACCAGCGAAACGGTGGCCATCTGGCTCTTGGTGCGCGCGCGGCGGTTCTGCTCGCGCCGGCGCCGCACCAGGTCGAGCCGTCCCTCCAGGGTCTTGATCCTTTTGCCGATCAAACGGCGGTCGAGCTCGAGCTGGGTTTCGCCCGGGCCGGTCATGCCAATGCCGCCGCCACGCTGGCGCTCGAGGTGGGTCCAGCCGCGCACCAGGCGCGTCGCATGGTGCTGCAGCTGCGCGAGCTCCACCTGCAGCTTGCCTTCGTGCGAGCGGGCGCGCTGCGCGAAAATGTGCAGGATCAATCCGGTGCGGTCGAGCACGCGCGCCTGGATGCGCTTCTCGAGGTTGCGCTCCTGGCTGGGTGACAGGTCGTGGTTGAACACGGCGAGCTCCGCCCCGCCCTCGCGCGCCGCGGCCCCGATTTCGTCGGCCTTGCCGCTGCCGATGTACAGGCTGGCGTCGGGCCGCTGGCGGCGGCCGCCGATGATGGCCTTGACCTCCGCGCCAGCCGACCGCGCAAGGTCGATGAATTCGCGCCGGTCCGCCTCGTAGTCGGTCTTGGGAAACGCGAGATGGACCAGCACCGCCTTCTCGCCGGGCGGCGGTCGCTCAAACATGCAGTATCCGCAGGTGGATCAGATCCCGGGCGGCTGGGTCTCGCCGTCGTCGCGATCGTCGTCGCCGTCGGTCACGCGAACCGCGCGGGCCGGCACGACGGTGGAGATGGCGTGCTTGTAGACCATCTGGCTGACGCTGTTTTTGAGCAGCACCACGAACTGGTCGAAGGATTCGATCTGGCCCTGCAGCTTGATGCCGTTGACGAGGTAGATCGAAACCGGGATGCGCTCCTTGCGCAGCGCATTGAGGAACGGCTCTTGTAAGGTCTGGCCTTTGGACATTTGTTTCCCTTCCCTTTATTTGATTGGTGGAGATCTTGTGGGGGTTTTTCGGGCCGCCGGATCAAGCCGGCGGGGTTGCAATTCTACCACCGATGGGGGTCCCTATCCGACTGCCCCGTCCTCGATCCGTTCCAGTGCGGCCTCGAGCAGGCCGGGAGCCCCTGGATCCAGCACGGTCACGGCGCATTCGGCACGCAGCCAGGTCAACTGGCGCTTGGCGAGCTGGCGCGTCGCCGCGATGCCGCGTGCCTTGGCCGTTGGAAGGTCGCACTCGCCTTCGAGGTGCGCCCACAGCTGGCGGTAGCCCACGGCGCGCATCGACGGCAAATCGCCGTGCAGGTCACCCCGTGCCCGCAGCTGGCGCACCTCGTCGAGCAGGCCCGCATCGATCATTTCCGCGAAGCGCTGGGCAATGCGCGCATGCAGCAGCGCGCGATCCGGCGGGTTTACCGCGAGCTTCACCACCGGCCCCTCCAGCGTGCCGTCCGCCATGGCCGCTTGCAGGCGCGCGACCGGCGCGCCGCCCAGCTCGACCAGCTCGAGCGCGCGCTGGATGCGCTGGCCATCATTGGGATGCAGGCGCGCGGCGCTGGCCGGATCCACCGTGGCGAGCCGCGCATGCAGCGACGGCCAGCCTGCACGCGCGGCCTCGGCCGCGATGCGCGCACGCAGTGAAGCGTCCGCCGCCGGCAAGTGGCTCAGGCCCGATTGCAACGCGCGGAAATACAGCATGGTCCCGCCCACCAGCAGTGGCATACGGCCACGCGCGCGTATTTCGGCGATGAGCCGCAGCGCATCGGCGCGAAAGCGCGCCGCCGAATACGCTTCGGCCGGGTCGACGATGTCGAGGAGGTGGTGCGGCGCGCGCGCGCGCGTGGCGGCGTCCGGCTTTGCGGTGCCGATGTCCATGCCGCGATAAACCTGCGCCGAATCGACGCTGACAATCTCGAGCGGCAGCCGCTCGGCGAGGGCCAGCGCGAGCCCGGATTTGCCGGACGCGGTCGGGCCCATCAACAGCACGACCGGCAGCCGCATTCAGCGCCCGCGCAGGAACAGGCGATCGAGTTCGTCGTGGCGGAACTGCACCCAGGTCGGCCGGCCGTGGTTGCACTGCCCGGCGAGGTCCGTGTGCTCCATGTCGCGCAGCAGGCCGTCCATCTCGGCCAGCGTCAGCTGGCGTCCGGCGCGCACCGCGGCGCGGCAGGCCATGTCGGCGAGGACGCGCTCCTGCGCTTCGCGCACCTCGGAAAAATGCTGGCGGCTGTCCTGCTCGGCGGCCGCGCCGAGCAAGCCGCTCACCAGCGTGGCGACATCGCCGCCCGCGAGCAGCGGCGGCACCGCGCGCACGCGGACCGTGGTGAGCCCGGCGCGCTCGATCTCGATACCCAGCGCTCGCAGCCTGGACTGCGCGTTTTCGGCCTGGTCGGCCTCGTCTTCGCGCACCGTCACCGAGACGGGCACCAGCAGTTGCTGGGACGGCATGTCGCCGGCGGCGAGCTGCTGCTTCATGCGCTCGTACAACACGCGCTCGTGCGCCGCGTGCATGTCGACGAGCACCAGACCGAGCTCGTTCTGGGCCAGGATGAAGATGCCATTCAGTTGCGCGAGCGCGCGGCCCAGCGGCTGCGGCGTCGCCGGCGTCGGCTCGGGGCGCCAGGCCATCGGCGCGGCCAGCAACTGCGACCCGACGCGCGGCGCGGCTGCGTAGCCGAAGCCCGACTGACGCGATTCGGCAACCGCCGTCGCGCCCGGCTCGAGGTTCACCTGGTGATGCGTTGCCGGTTCCGGCCGCACCCGTCGCAAGGCCTGGTGGATCGCCCCGAACAGGAAGTCGTGGACCATGGCCGAATCGCGGAAGCGCACTTCGGTCTTGGCGGGATGCACATTGACGTCGATGCGAGCCGGATCCATCTCGAGGTAGAGCACGTAAGCCGGATAGCGCGAGCCGTGCAGCGCGTCGGCGTACGCGCGTCGCAGTGCGTGGCTGAGCAGCTTGTCGCGCACCGCGCGCCCGTTGACGTAAAGGTATTGCAGGTCGGCCTGCGCGCGCGAGAAGCTCGGCAGCGCGATCCAGCCGTGCAGGCGCAGGCCGAGTCGCTCCTCGTCGATGCGCAAGGCATTGTCGAGGAAGGCCGGATCGGTGACGCGCGCCACGCGCGCGTCACGACCGCGCCCGTCGGACGCCGCCGGCAGGTCGAACACGCCGCGCGTGCCGTGCGTAAGCCGGAAAGCGACGTCGAAGCGCGCCAGCGCGATGCGCCGGATCGCGGTGTCGAGATGGCGAAACTCGGTGCTCTCCGAGCGCAGGAATTTTCTCCGCGCCGGTGTGTTGAAGAACAGGTCGCGCACCTCGATGGTCGTGCCCGGCAGATGCGCGGCGGGCTCGGGCCCGGTCGCGGGCAGCGCGCCGTCCCCCGCGACGCGCCAGCCATGGGCTTCGCCCCGCGTACGCGAACTCAGCGACAGGCGCGACACCGACAGGATGCTCGGCAGCGCCTCACCGCGAAACCCGAGCGTGCCGACGCGTTCGAGGTCGTCGAGCGAGCCGATCTTGCTGGTGGCGTGGCGCGTCAGCGCAAGCGCAATCTCGGCCGGCGGGATGCCGTGGCCATCGTCGCGCACGACGATGGCGCCCAGCCCACCCTGCTCGACCGCGACCTCGATGCGCGTAGCGCCGGCATCGATGCTGTTCTCGACCAGTTCCTTGACGACCGCAGCCGGCCGCTCGACGACTTCGCCGGCGGCAATCTGGTTGATGAGCGTGTCGGGAAGAACGCGGATGGGCATCGCGCGCGAAGAATAGAACAAGCAGCCTTGCTACTAGCGCGCCGCGCTGCCCTGCATCGACACCGGCTGCAGCGAGCCAGCGCCCTGCGCGACCTGCTGCGACGGTCGGTACGCCTTGAAGTAGCCCTTGATGCCAGCGAGCATCGAGCGCGCCAGCCTGTCCTGGTAACCGGGATCGCCGAGCAGGCGCTCATCGCTGGCGTTGGTCAGGAACGCGGTCTCGACCAGCACCGACGGGAACGCCGCCGACTTCAGCACCACGAACGCGGCCTGTTGCACGCGCGGCCGTTGCAGCACGTTGACCTCGCCCATCGACTCGAGCAGGCGATGGCCGGCGTCGTGGCTGGCCTCCATCGCGGAAGTCTGGAAGATGTCGACCAGCACCGCCGCGGTGGTGTCGTCGCTTTCGTCGATCTCCGCGCCGCCGATCAGGTCGGACATGTTCTCGCGGTTCTCCAGCATCTGCGCGTGTTCGCTCTTGGCGCCCTTGGGCGAAAGCACGTAGACCGCGGTGCCTCGCACGCTCGGATCCTTGTAGGAGTTGGCGTGGATCGACACGAACAGGTCGGCGTGCGCATCGCCGGCCTTGCGGATGCGGTCCTTGAGGCCCACGTAGTAGTCGCCGTCGCGAACCAGCATGGCCTTGAAGCCGGGTTCCCGGTTGACTTGGGCCGCGAGCTTGCGCGCGAGCGCGAGCGACACGTCCTTTTCCAGCAGGCCGCGCCGACCGCGCGCCCCGGGATCTTCCCCGCCATGGCCGGCGTCGATGGCGACGACGATGGGCTTGTCGATGGTCGCGGCGTTGCCGCGCGGCACGGTCGCCAGCGCCGGCGGCGCCGCAGGCCTGGCCGCGGCCTGCAATTGCTGCTCGGTGGAAAGGTCGACGACGACGCGATAGCCGTAGTTTTCGTTGGGCTGCAGGGCGAAGCTCTTCGACTTCACTTTCGATTCGAGGTCGAGCACCACGCGCAGGCCACCCGACTCATGCGGGCCGGTGCGCACCCGTTTTACCAGTCCCTTGCCTTCGAGCTGTGCGGCGAGCGCGGCGCCGCGCTGCGTGTCGACGAGGTCGATCACCACGCGATCGGGGCCGTCGAGCGAGAACAGGCTGTGCGCCGTGGCGCCGGACAAATCGAACACGACGCGGGTGCCGTCCGGACTGGCCCATACGCGAACGTCGCGCAACTCGCCGCCTTCCGCGAACAGCGGCAGCAGCGCCAGCAGAACTCCCAACCAGACGCGCATCACGACCCGACCCCTGGGCAACTCCCGACTGATGACCCGACGATACCCCGGGCCGAGGCCTAATGCAATAACTTTAATGAAAACAAGCCAACAGGTGACATTGTTAAACCTTAGCCTTACGCAAAAGGCAGCGCCGCCAGCGCCTCGCCGGTCAACCGGGCGATGCGACCGTCGGGCACATGCAGCAGCTCGACCCGCAGGTTTGCCGACGGCAGGCGCGCCCCGCCGCGATCCGGCCACTCGACCAACCACCAGCAGCGCTCGGGCGGATAGTCCCGAAGTCCCAATGGCTCGAGCTCGCGCTCATCGTTGAGGCGGTAGAGGTCCAGATGAATGAGGGTGCGGCCGCCGATTTCATACGGCTCGAGCAAGGTATAAGTCGGGCTGCGGATGGTTCCGGTGACACCGAGTTCGCGCAGCAGGCCTCGCGCCAGCGTGGTCTTGCCGGCGCCGAGCGGTCCTATTAAATGGATCACGCCGCCGGCGCGGCCGGCCAGCCCGCGGGCGATGGCGGCGCCGAGCGCCGCGGTCTGCGCAGCATCACCCAGTAACCGCTCGGTCACGGGTTGAGCACTCCGCGCAACTGCGCGATCACGTCCGAGGGCAATAGCCCGCGCTCGCCGCCGCCTGCGGCACGATCCGCCGCGAGAGAATGGGCCGCGACGCCGGCACGCGCGGCGTCGGCCGCCGACAAGCCTTGCGCGCGCAGGCCGGCGATCAGGCCACACAGCACGTCGCCCATGCCACCGCTGGCCATGCCGGGGTTGCCGTGCGCGCACAGCGCGAGCGCCTCACCCTGCACCAGGGTGCCGGCGCCCTTCAGCACGATCGTGCCGCCGCAGCGCGTGCGCAGCTCCCGCGCTGCGGCGAAGCGGTCGCGCTGCACGTCGGGCGAGCGCGACTCGAGCAGCCGCGCCGCCTCACCGGGATGCGGCGTCAGCACCCAGTCTGGCCGCGCGCTACGGTTGTCGGCGAGCCAGTTGAGTCCGTCGGCATCGACCACCAGCGGTTGGGCGAGCGTGAGCGACTGCGACCACACCGCGCCACCCCACTCGCCTCGACCGAGGCCCGGTCCGATCGCGACGACGCTGGCCGCCTCGGCCAGGCGCCGCAACTGGCGCGGTTCTTCGAGGCCGTGGCACATGATTTCTGGTTGCGCGGCGGTCAGCGCTGCCGCGTGCGCCTCGCGTGTCGCGACGCTGACCAGGCCTGCGCCGGCACGCAGCGCGGCGCGAGCCGCGAGCAGGATCGCACCAGCCATGCCGTGCTCGCCGCCGATCAGGAGCACATGCCCCATGTGCCCCTTGTGTGCGGTGCGCGCGCGCCTCGGCAACAGCGCGCGCAGGGTGTCCTCGTTCAGTGATTCGATGGCGGCAATGCCTGCAGTGTCGGCGGCATCGACGCCGAGGCCGTCGAGCACCACGCGGCCGGCGAGGTCCGGTCCCTGCCCGGTATGCAGGCCGGTCTTGGCAGCGATGAACGTCACGGTGAGGTCCGCACGCACCGCGGCGCCCGGTGCGGCGCCGGTATCGGCGTCGAGCCCGCTGGGCACGTCGAGTGCCAGCACCCCCGCTCCCGCGGCCCGCGCCGCGTTGATCGCAGCGATCGCCGATGACGATGCGCCCTCGGGCGGCCGCGCAAGGCCGATGCCGAAGATGGCATCGACGACCACGTCGGCGAGGAGCGCCTCGTCGCGGTATTCGCGCTCGGCGCCGCCGTCGAGCCACTCGCCGCGCGCTGCCACGGCGTCGCCGCGACGCGGCGGTGCGCCGACGCGCCAGACCTCGACTGCGCAGCCGGCGTCGGCGGCGATCTGCGCCAGCACATAACCGTCACCGCCGTTGTTGCCCGGGCCACACAGGACGGCGATGCGATGCGCGCGCGGCCAGCGGCGCAGGAGTTCGCGCCACGCGGCCGCGCCGGCGCGCTGCATCAGCGCAGCGCTCGGGGTGCCGGCCTCGACGCAGCGCGCCTCGAGCTCGCGCACTTGCGCCGCGCCGTAAAATTGCCGCGGATACTTCCCCATGCCGACATTATAAGTGCCGACTACCACCGCCCTCTGCGCCGCCACGCTCGCCCCGCGCCTGCGCGCCTGGGGCGCCGCCGCTGGCTTCGCGGACGTCGGCATCGCGCACGTGGCGCTGGATGACGACGCGATCCGCCTCGGCGACTGGCTTGGTCGCGGCTACCACGGCGCGCTCGACTACATGGCGCGCGACACGGCCAAGCGCGCGTCGCCGGCGCGCCTGCGCCCGGGCACCCTGACCGTGGTGTCGGCGCGCATGGCGTGCACCGCGAATGGCGCGCCGCCAACAGAGGTCCTGGCTGATCGCTCGCGCGGTTACATCGCGCGCTATGCGCTGGGACGCGATTACCACCGCACGCTGCGCCGGCGCCTGAAGGCACTGGCCGAGCAGATGTGCGCCGAGCTCGGCCCGTTTGCCTATCGCGTGCTGACCGACAGCGCGCCCGCGCTCGAGAAGGCGCTGGCGCGCAACGCGCGGCTGGGCTGGATCGGCAAGAACACGCTGCTGCTGAACCGCCAGGCCGGCTCGCAGTTCGTGCTGGGCGAAATTTATTGCGACCTCGCCATCGCGCCGGAGCCGCCGCGCTCGCCCCGCAACCTGTGCGGCACCTGCACCGCGTGCATCACCGCCTGCCCGACCGGCGCCATCGTCGCGCCCTACCAGCTCGACGCCCGACGCTGCATCTCCTATCTCACGATCGAATTGCGCGGAAGCATCCCGGTCGAGTTTCGCGAAGCGATCGGCAACCGCATCTTCGGTTGCGACGATTGCCAGCTGGCTTGCCCATGGAACCGTTACGCGCAGCTCGCCACCGACAAGGACTTCGCGGCGCGTAACGGGCTCGACGGCCCGAAGCTGGTCGAGCTTTTCGGCTGGACCGAAGGCCAGTGGCTGCAGCGCACCGAGGGCATGGCGCTGCGGCGTGCGGAATACGGCGGCTGGCTGCGTAATGTGGCAGTGGCACTGGGCAATGCGCCGACGTCACCCGAAGTCGTGCGCGCCCTGCGCTCGCGCGCGTCGCATCCGGATGAGGTCGTGCGCGAGCATGTCGCTTGGGCGCTGGCGCGGCATCGGGCCAAGTAAATATTCAAGAAGGTACGCGAAGACGCGAAGGCCTTTCTGTTCCTTCGCGCCTTTGCGTGCCCTCTTTCCTCTTTTTACTTGCGCGGGCCGCGCACGCGCCCGATCAGGCGGCGCGTCGAGGCATCGAGGCGCTTGTCGCCTGGGCCGAAGTCGCCCTTCTCCATCGCCTGCAGCACGCGCTCGGCGGCCTGCTTGCCCAGTTGCACACCGAACTGGTCGAAAGAATTGATGTTCCACAGCACGCCCTGCACATAAGCGCGGTGCTCATACAGCGCCAGCAGCGCGCCGAGGTGGAAGGGGTCGAGGCGCGGCAGCACCAGCGTGCTGCTGGGTCGGTCGCCCCCATAGACGCGCGCGGCGACGGCGCGTTCGAGGTCCGCGGCGTCGACCTTGCCAACGAGATCTTCGCGCACGCGCTCCGCGCTCTTGCCCCGCAGCAGCGCGGCGCCCTGCCCGAGGCCGTGTGCGAGCAGCGCGCGGTGCTGCTCCTCGAGGGCATGGCCGCCGTCGACCACCAGCACGAAATCGACCGGGTGTATCGCCGGACCCTGGTGGATCATCTGGAAGAACGCGTGCTGTGAATTGGTGCCGACGTCGCCCCACAATACCGGCGTGGTCGGGTAATCCACCGGCTTGCCGGCAAGGTCGACGCCCTTGCCGTTGGATTCCATCTCGAGCTGCTGCAGCCACGGCACGAACAGCTGCAGGCGCTGGAAATACGGCGCGATGACCTGGCTCGAGTAGCGCAGGAAGGTGCTGTTCCACACGCCGACCATGCCCATGAGCATCGGCATGTTGCGGGACGGCTCGGCCAGGCGAAAATGCTCGTCCATCGCGTGCGCGCCCGAGAGCAGTTCGCGGAACCGCGCCGCGCCGAGCGCCGCCATGATGGGCAGCCCGACCGCGGACCACAGCGAGTAGCGGCCTCCAACCCAGTCCCAGAATTCGAACACCTGTTGGGCGGCAACGCCGAAGTTCTGCGCTTCGGCCGGGTTTGCCGTGACCGCGACAAAGTGGCGCGACACCGCCGCCGCGCCGCCCGCAGCGTTCAGCCAGCGATGCGCCGCCTGGGCGTTGAGCAGGGTTTCCTGCGTGCTGAAGGTCTTCGACGTCACCACGAACACGGTCTGCTCCGGCTTGAGCCGCGCGAGCAAGGCGGCGATCGGCGCCCCGTCGACGTTCGAGATGAAGTGCACCTGCACCGGCGCGTCCGCGGTGCCGAGCGCGTCGCAGACGAAGCGCGGGCCCAGGTCGGAGCCGCCGATGCCGACGTTGACCACGTCCGTGATGCGCTCGCCGGACCAGCCGCGCCATTCGCCGTTGCGCACACCGTCGGTGAAGTGCGCCATGCGTTCGAGCACCGCGTTGACGTCCGCCATCACGTTGTGCCCGCCCGCCATCACCGCTCGGCCGGACACGTTGCGCAGCGCGGCGTGGAGGGCCGGCCGCTTCTCGGTGACGTTGACGCACTCACCGCCCAGCAGGCGCGCCACCGCCGCGGTCACACCGCGCGCCTCGGCAAAGTCGCCGAGCAAGGTGAGCGTCTCGCGCGACAGGCGCTGGCGGGAGTAGTCGAGGTGCAGGCCGGCGGCGTCGCAGGTCATGCGCTCGGCGCGCAGCTTGTCGCCTTCGAAGAGTTTCAGCAACGAAACATTTTTCTGCTGGGCGGCGTGGCGCTCCAGCGCCTGCCACGCGCGACTTCGGGTCAGATCGGACATGGGCAGCAGCTCAGGGGGAAGCTACCTTCGATTGTCAGCGGCTGCGGACGATCCGCAGTCCAGGCTTGCCCGGCAGCGCGCGGCGCTCGGCCGGCAGGTGCAGGCGCTCGAGCCGCTCGACGCAGCGATCCAGTGCCTGGCCGATGAGAACCTGGTTACGCACCATCGACATGCGCTGCCAGGTGGCGCGCTCGCCCTCGAGGATGAAGCGCTCGACCTCCGCGATCTTCGGATTGACCGTGACGCGCATGTAACGCCACAGGCTGCGCTGCGGGAAGATCGTCACGTTGCCGCGATATTCCTGCGCCAGGATGGACGAGAAAACGTCGAGGTGGCGATTCGCCGGGCCCAGCGGTAACGCGCCCTTGGCGAGGTCGATGACGTTCTTGGCGATATTGCGCCCGGTGGCGAACGCGAACTGGCGCGCCGAGTGCAGCACGCCGCGCTCGTCCTCGCCCTTCTTGGTCATGAACGGCAGCACGTGCGGGTTGGTCTGGCTGACGACGAAGTGGTTGACGTTGTGCAGGCGGCGCAGGCGCATGATCGGCAAGTCGCTTTTCAGCGAGCCGTCATTCCATTTGAGCAGCGGCATGAACGGCACGCGCTCCTCGTTCTCGTCCTTGGTCATCAGCATGACCGGCGGGAACAGCAGCGGCACGGCGCACGAGGCCAGCACCGCCTCGCGCAGGTACAGGTAAGGGAACGTCAGGTAGTTCAACAGGCGCGGCGGCTGGTTGCTGCTTGCAGGCGACACCGTGATGTTGACGATGACGCCGGACTTCTTGTGCGCCTCCTCGAACGACAGGTCGCGGACATTCTTGGCGATGGCCTTGCGCAGCTGCGTCTGGTCCATCACCGAACCGCGCATCCACATCTGCCGCGCCGGCAGCACGCGCCAGAAATGGTAATAGGCGGCATCCGTTTCGAGCAGGTTCTGCATTTCCTCCGGCGAGCGCGTGCCGAGCGTGGCGGCGACCACCGCGCCGGCGGACGAGCCGGAGACCACCGAGGGCACCAGGTCCTCGCGGAACAGGGCCTTGACGACGCCGACATGGAACAACCCTAGCGTGGCGCCGCCCGACAGCATCAGCGCGGAGCGGCCGTACGACAGCGCGACCTCATGGAAGAACTTGAGCTTTTCGGAAGCGTTGAAACCTTCGAACTCGCTGTCGCACAACTCGTTGAGCGCGGCGACGACTTCGTGAACGTAATCCTGGATCAGCTGCTTGGTGCCCGTTCGCGTGTAGCCGTACAGCGCCGGGTTGCCGGTGTTGCCGAGGTTCCAGTGCAATCCCTGGCGCAAGTGGTAGGCGAGGCGCTTGACGTCTTTCTCGGCGCGGAACTGGCGCAGCTGGCGCAGGCGTGAGCGGATCAGGCGCCAGTCGTAGTCGTCAGAGGTTTCGTCCTGTTTCCACTCGTCGAGGCCTTCGCGCCGGTCGAGCTCCTCGGCTGCCGCGTGCCAGGTGCGGTAGTCGGTGGCGTGCTCCATGGCGTACTGGCACTCACGGGCGATGCGATCCACTTACTTCTCCATCCCTGAACGAATGGTCAGGCATTCCGTGCATGTTGGATGAATTGCTGCGACGCGGCAATCTACATAAAGTCGCATGCGAGACCTATACTGATCGTCCGCCGTTACAAAAACCGAGAAGAACTTGAATCCGGGCCTGAATCAGGCACTTGCCGCCCTCGATCGCATCGTCCTCGGCAAGTCGCAGCAGATCAGGCTTGCCCTGACGTGTCTCCTGGCTCGCGGTCACTTGCTGATCGAAGACATCCCCGGCGTCGGCAAGACCACGCTGGCGCTGAGCCTCGCGCGCGTACTGGGCCTGAAATTCCAGCGTGTGCAATTCACCTCGGACCTGCTGCCCGCCGACATCCTCGGCGTGTCGATTTTCGAACAGCAAAGCTCGATCTTCCGTTTCCATCCCGGCCCGATTTTCGCGCAGCTGGTGCTCGCCGATGAGGTCAACCGGGCCAGCCCGAAGACCCAGTCCGCGCTGCTCGAGGCCATGGAGGAGCGCCAGGTCACCTCGGAAGGCGAGACGCGTCCGCTGCCCGAGCCGTTCTTCGTGATCGCGACGCAGAACCCGACTTACCAGATCGGCACGTTTCCGCTGCCCGAGTCTCAGCTCGACCGATTCATGATGCGCATCGCGCTGGGTTATCCGCCGGCCGAGGCCGAGCGCACGCTGCTGTCGGAGCGCGACCGCCGCGAATTGTTGCCGGAAATACAGCCGGCGCTGAAGCCGTCCGAACTACTCGTGCTGCAGGCGGAAGTCGCTGCGGTGAAGGCCACGACAGCATTGCTCGAATACGTGCTGGCGCTGGTGCGCTATACGCGCGAGCACAGCGGCCTGCGCATGGGCTTGTCGCCGCGCGCGGGACTTTCGATTCGGCGCGCAGCGCAGGCCTGGGCGCTGCTCGACGGCCGCAGCGGCGTGATCCCCGAGGACGTGCAAGCGGTGTTCGCGGCCGTGGTGAACCACCGCTTGCTGGCGACCGCGGAACGCGAGGCCGGGGCGCCCACCGCGGCGGAAATCCTGGCGGCGGTAACGATCCCTTAGGGATTAGGGGTTAGGGATTAGGGAGAAAACATGACCCTGTTCTTTCACCAATCCCTAATCCCCAATCCCTAATCCCCGTGCGTTTCTGGCTGCTGCTGAAAATCCTGCTGCACCCGATCCGCTATGCGCAGGAGCGGATCGATGCGTGGGTCATGGCGCGCGTCAAGCGCCAGCCAGGCCCGGTGCCGGTGCCGCGTAACCGGGTCTACATCCTGCCGACGCGTTTCGGCTACGCCTTCGCCGCGCTGGTGCTGGTGATGGTGCTGACGTCAATGAACTACTCGAACAGCATGGCGTTCGCGCTCACGTTCATGCTGACAGGGCTCGGCCTGCTGGCGATGAACCGCACCCATGGCAACCTCGTCAACATCGAGATCCGCTCGGGGCCGGTGGCGTCGGTGTTCGCAGGCGAGGTCGCGCATTTCGAAATTCACGTGCTCAACGCCGCGCCGCAGACGCGCTACAGCCTCGGCGTCGGCTGGCCGCGCGCGCCGGTGGCTGCCGCGGCCGATGTGGGGCCTGAGGACACCGCGGTGCTCAAGCTGCCGCTCGGCGCCGCGCAGCGCGGCTGGCTGCCGGCGAAAGTATTCGCGATCTCAACGGAGTTTCCGCTCGGCATGTTCCACGCCTGGACCTGGCTCGAGCTCGAGATGGCGTGCCTGGTGTACCCGCGCCCGGCCCCGCGCGGCCAGCCGCCGCGGCCGGCGCCCGGCAGCGGCTCGACGCAGAGCGGCAACCGTCCCGGCCTCGATGAGTTCGCCGGCCTGCGCGCCTACCAGCGCGGCGACACGCCGCGCGCGATCCACTGGAAGAGCCTGCCCAAGCTGCGCACGCCGATGGTGAAGCAGTTCCACGAGACGCTCGACCGCGAGTTCTGGCTCGACTGGAATGAGCTGGAAGGCCTCGATACCGAGGCGCGCCTGTCGCAGCTGACGCGCTGGGTTCTGGAGGCCGAAGCCGCCCAACTCGCTTACGGCCTGCGCCTGCCCGGCACGCGCATCGCGCCGGCGCAAGGCCAGACCCACCGCCATGCGTGCCTGAAAGCGCTGGCGCTGTACCAGGCCTGATGGCGGCATGAAGACCACCGCCGAAGATTACCTGGCGCAAGCCTCGCTGCTACGGCTGCTCGGTGCGCTCGCGATCGTCGTGGCACCGCACCTGTTGCGCATGCCGTGGTGGATATCGGCCGCAGTGGTCGCCGTCGGCCTGTGGCGCGCGCTCGGCGCGTTTCGCCAGTGGCCGCTGCCGCCGCGCTGGCTCAAGGTGCTGATGGTCTTCGGCTCGTTCGTGACGGTTTATGTCTTCTACGGCCGGGTCAACGGCCAGCATGCCGGCGCGGCCTTGCTGGTAGTCATGCTCGCGCTGAAGCTCACCGAGATGCGCTCGCGGCGCGACGTGCTGGTCGTCGTCAGCCTGTGCTACTTCACGATGGTCACGCACTTCCTGTTCTCACAGGAGCTCTGGACCCTGCCCTACCTGTTCGGTTGCGCGGTCGCCGTGACCGCCGTGCTGATCGAGGCCAACCATGTCGGCGGCGCATTGGCGCCGCGCACCACGCTGAAGCTGGCGACGACACTGACGCTGCAGTCGATGCCGATTGCGCTCGCGCTGTTCATCCTGTTTCCGCGCGTGCCGGGGCCGCTGTGGGGCCTGCCGTCGGACGCCGGTGCCGCGCGCAGCGGGATCGGCGACACCATGTCGCCGGGCGACATCTCGCGCATGATCGAATCGGACGAAATCGCGTTCCGGGTGACGTTTCCGGGCTCGGTGCCGCAGCAGCGCGACCTCTACTGGCGCGGGCCCGTGCTGTGGTATTTCGACGGCCGTCGCTGGCGGGCGCCCTTTCGCGGTGACGATTACTTCCGCATCGCAACACCGGGGCTCAAGCTCAACGCCTATCAGCCGGCGGAAATCGAGGTGATGGGCGAGCCGGTGCGTTACCAGGTCACGCTGGAGGCACATCGCCAGAACTGGATGTTCGCGCTCGACGTGCCATCGGCGGATGCGCTGCCGGAAGGCTCCGAGCTGACCGGTTATTACCAGCTGCTGTCGCGCGAGCTGGTCAAGGATCCGCTGCGCTACGAGACGGTGTCGTACCCGCGCTATCGACTCGAGCCGCAGATGGCCGAGCAGTGGCAGCGCAGCGGCACGCGCCTGCCCGTCGGCAAGAACCCGCGCGCCGTGGCGCTGGCGCGCCAGTGGCGCGCCGACGGCCTCGACGATGTCGGCGTGATCGAGCAAGCGTTGCGCATGTTCCGCGAGCAGGAATTCTTCTACACGCTCGAACCTCCCGAGCTCGGCGAGCACACCGTCGACGAGTTCGTGTTCGACACCAAGCGCGGCTTTTGCGAGCACTACGCGAGCAGCTTCACCGTCCTGATGCGCGCCGCCGGCATCCCGGCGCGCGTGGTGGTCGGCTACCAGGGCGCGGAGCTCAACGAAGTCGGCGGCTATTACGTCGTACGCCAGTCCGACGCGCACGCCTGGAGCGAAGTGTGGCTGCCGGGCCGCGGCTGGGTGCGCATCGACCCGACAGCGGCGGTGGCGCCGAGCCGCATCGAAGCCGGCATCTCCTCGGCACTGAGCGAGACCGAACTCCCCGGTTTCCTGCGACGCGAGAATTCCGGCTTCTGGTACTGGCGGCTGCGCGCCGATGTCGCCTGGGACTGGGTCAATGTCGCGTGGGACCGCTGGTTCCTCGGCTTCAATCCTGAGCGACAGCTGGAATTCCTCAGCCGGTTCGGCCTCGGCGACTGGAGCCGGATGGTCATTGCGCTGACGGTGGCGATCGTCGTGCTGACCAGCCTGGCAGGCCTCATCGCGATGCGGCAGATGCGCGCGGTGGCGCCGACCGACGAGGCCCTCCGACTGTGGCGTCGCGCGATTCGCGTGCTCGCCGGCAAAGGACTGCCCCAGGCTCCCACCGAAGGCCCGCGCGATTACGTGGCCCGCATCGGGCCGCTGCGCCCCGACCTCGCCCCCGCGCTGCACAAGCTCCTGGCGGCGTACCTCGATGCGCGCTACCTGGACCACAAGCCGCGCGAGGCGGAAGCCCAGCTCGCGGCCGCGCTCAGGGCCCTGAAGTAGCGGTCACAGCCGCGCGCGGATTTCCCAGAGGTCCGGGAACAGGGGCTTGAACAGCGTTTCGCGCAGGTATGCGGCACCGGCGGATCCGCCAGTGCCGGGCTTCGCGCCGATGGTGCGCTCGACCATCTTCACGTGGCGATAGCGCCACTCCTGCAAGCCCTCGTCGAAATCGACCAGCCGCTCGCTGACCTGCGCGGCAAACCCATTGGCCCGATAGGCCGACAGGATCGCATCCTGCACGTCCGGCGAGGCTTGGATCGCCTCACGCACGTCGCGCGCGAGCAATGCTGCCGGCACGGCATGCCCTTGATGCACGAGGTATCGCAGGTATGCATCCCACACGGCGGGCTCTACGAGCGCTTTTTCCAGCGATGGCCGACCTTGCGCTGCATCGGCACGCTTGTAGCCGAGCAGGAACTCGAGCTCGCGAAACTGCAGGGACTGGAAGCCGCTCGCCGCATCGAGTCGCGCGCGGAATGAGTTGAACGACATCGGCGTCATCGTTTCGAGCACGTCGATCTGCGCGACCAGGGTTTTCAGGATCGTCAGCACGCGCCGCAGCCCGGCCAGGGCCGCGGAACTGTCGCCGGCGGATAGCGCGGCGCGCAGTGCGCGCGTCTCGTGCAGCACCTGCTTGAACCACAGCTCGTAGACCTGGTGCACCACGATGAACAGCATCTCGTCGTGCTCGGGGCCATCGGAGCGCGGCTGCTGCAGCGCCAGCAACTCATCGAGTTTCAGGTAGGAAACGTAGGTCAGCTTCTTGTCGGCCTTTTCCATGCGGCGATGCTACACCGGGTACGATTCGCACATGGGGGATCACATCATCGACATCGGCGCCCGCGTGCCGCGGACGTCGCAGCCATGGCTGCAGCGCGGCGCGCTGGCGCTGCTCGCCCTGCTCGGCTGGCGACTCGAGGTGCGCCTGCCCGACGAGCCGCGCCTCGTCCTGCTCGCCGCGCCGCATACGTCCAACTGGGACGGCGTCTTCGCAGTGCTGGCGATGCTTGCGCTGCGGCTGAAGCTCGGCCTTTTCGTCAAGCACACGGCATTCGAAGGCGTGCTCGGCCCGGTGCTGCGCAAGGTCGGTGCGCTGCCGATCGACCGGACGGCGCCCGGTGGCATCGTCGCGCAGACCATCGAGGCGTTCCGCACGCGCGAGCAGCTCGCGATCGGCATCGCTCCTGAAGGGACGCGTCGCCGCGTCGAGCGCTGGAAGCGCGGGTTTTACCTGATCGCCGACGGCGCCAAGGTGCCGATCGTGTGCGCCTATGTCGATTACGGGCGCAAGGTCGTCGGCACGGGCCTGGTGATGATGTCGACCGGCGATTACGCCCGCGACCTCGAGGCCATCCAGGCGTTCTACCGAACCATCACACCGAAGGTTGCCGCGCGATTCAACGCCCGAGGCTGACCGGCACGCGAGCCAGCAGCAGCGCGCCGGGCACGAACAGGGCCAGTAGGGCCAGCAGGCTGTGCCGCGGGTCGGCGACTACGAGTGCGGCCCAGCCCACCAGCAGCGGGCCGAAGATCACCGCGAACTTGCCGAGCATGTTGTAGAAGCCGAAGAACTCGCCGGCACGCCCCGACGGGATCAGCTGGGCGAACAGCGCGCGCGACTGCGACTGCACCCCGCCCTGCACCAGCGCGATGACCATCGCCATGCCGTAGAACTGCGCGACCGTCGTCAGCGTGGTCGCCCACAGCGTCACGCCGATGTAGACGGCCAGCGCAAGCAGCACGGCGTTGCGCGGCCCGAAGCGTTCGCCGATGCGCCCGAATGCGATCGCGGCGGGAAAGCCCACGAACTGCACGATCAGAAGCGCAACGATCAGGCTGTCGTCCGGAAACCCGAGGGTCTGGCCGAAATTCACCGCCATGCGGATGACGGTGTCGACGCCGTCGATGTAAAGCCAGTAGGCGAACAGGAACAGCCAGATCGGCCGGTGCTGGCGTAGCGTGCTGAAGGTCGCGCCGAGCTGGCGCAACGATGCGGACAACAGCGAACCAGGCGGGCGCGGCGGAATGCTCGGGGCCGGCACCATGCGCATCAGCGGCAGCGTGAACAGCGCCCACCACAAGCCGACCATCACGAACGACCACTGCACCGCGCCCGTTTTGCCGTCGAGGCCGAACAGCGCCGGCTTCAGCACCATGGCCACGTTCAACGCGAACAGCACGCCACCGCCGAGGTAACCGAGGCCGTAGCCCAGTGCCGACACGCGCTCGTACTCGCGCGGACCGGCGACGTCCACCAGCAGCGCGTCGTAGAACACGATGCTGCCCGAGAAGCCGATGCTCGCAAGCGCGAACAGCGTCGTGGCGACCAGCCAGGCATTCGCCGGCGCCGTGGCCAGCAGCGCGGTGGCCGCGGCGCCGAGCAGCGCAAACGCAAACAGGAACGCCTTTTTCGCGCCGCCGCGGTCGGCCAGCGCACCGAGCAGCGGCGCCAGTACCAAAATGAAGGCGCCGGAAGCCGAATGCGCAAGGCCGAGGCGAAAGGTGACGACGTCGTCGGGGACGCCGGCGTTCCAGTAGCTGCGAAAGAAGATCGGGAAGAACCCGGCCAGGACCGTGGTCGCGAATGCCGAGTTGGCACAGTCGTAGAGCGCCCAGCCCCATTGGGCGCGGCGAGCCGGCGTCATGGGGCGAAGCTGGCCCCGGGTCGCAGGGTGAAGCCGAGCAGCAGCGCATCCTCCTGGCCGTTGTTGGCGGGGTAATACCCCTTGCGTACGCCCAGCTTCTGGAAACCGGAGCTCTGGTACAGCGCGATCGCGGCGGCGTTGGACTTGCGCACCTCGAGCAGCAGGATGTCCATGCCGGCGCCGCGCGCCAGCCGCTGCAGGTGCGACAGCAGGAAGCGCCCGAGGCCCTGCTGGTGGTACGCCGGCTCGACGCACAAGTTGAGGATGTGCGCCTCTCCCACCGCCATCGACATGACCGAGTACGCCAGGACTTCGCCCTCGGGACCCGCCACGATCCACGCGCTATAGCCGACCTTCAGGCAGTCGCGGAAAATGCCGTCGGTCCAGGGGAACGGGTAGGCGCGACGCTCGATGTCCAGCACTTGCTCGAGGTGCGCCTCGTGCATCGGCCGCAGGTTCCACAGCCGCTCCAGCTGCGCGCTCAAGCGCCGGCCCCGGTGATGAAGCGGTGCACCCGCTTGAGGTCTTCCCAGCTCTTGGCCTTGTCGGCCGGATTGCGCAATAAATAGGCGGGGTGGTAAGTGACCATCAGCGGCGTGCGCCGCGGGCCCCAGGTGTAGTTCTGGCCGCGCATCTTGCCGATCGGCGTGTCACTGGCGAGCAGCCGCTGCGCCGCGATGCGTCCCAGCGCCAGGATCAGGCGGGGCTGCACCAGTTCCAGTTGCTGCTCGAGGTATGCGCGGCAGGCTTCCGCCTCGTCGTCGGCCGGCTCGCGGTTGCCCGGCGGACGGCACTTGACCACGTTGGCGATGAAGGTATCCGTTTCGCGCGAGCGGCCGATCGCGCGCAGCATCTCGTCGAGCAGCTTGCCGGCGCGGCCCACGAACGGCTCGCCCCGCGCATCTTCGTCGGCGCCGGGGCCCTCGCCCACCACCATAAGGGGCGCGCGCAGCGGACCGACGCCGAATACCGTGTTGCTGCGGGTTTCGCAAAGTCGGCAGCGGCGGCAGGCGGCCACGGCGGCGCGCAATTCGCCCCAGCTTCGGGCGCCGGGCGTTACCGCCATCGCCGCCGCCGGCTTTGCCGCAACGGCGGGCTCGCGGATTTCCGGGGGCTCTATAACCGGTACCGGGGGCGAGGCAGTCTCCGCCGCTGACCGCGCCGTGCTGGTGCCGCGCCGCGCCCATGGCTCGAGGCCCAGGGCATCCATATACCGACGTCGTCGAACCGGATCCATCCGCAAATTCTAGCGTGGCGACAAACAAACCATAGAGAAATCCTACCGGTGGAGGCTTCGAGGCCGGCTGGAGCGCGCAAAATTTTGCTCATGGACATACCCATGAATGACCTGATGTTCCAGGACGAGGTCGGCGACGCCGGCATGCCCACAACTCCCTGGAAGATCCTCATCGCCGACGACGAGCAGGCCGTCCACGACGTCACCCGCCTGGCCCTGACAGGCTGCACCTTCCACGGCCGCCCGCTGGAGTTCCTCGACGCCTACACCGGCACAGGCGCGGTGCGGATGCTGCGGGACAACCAGGACATCGCGCTGGTGCTGCTCGACGTGGTCATGGAGAACGACCAGGCCGGGCTTGAAGCGGTCCACGCGATCCGTCGCCAGCTCGCCAACCCGTTCGTCCGCATCGTGCTGCGCACGGGCCAGCCCGGCCAGGCGCCGGAGCGCGACGTCGTCACCCGCTACGACATCGACGACTACAAGGAGAAAACCGAGCTCACCGCCGGCAAGCTCTACACCGTCGTGCACACCGGCCTGGCGCACTACCACCGCCTGCGCACGCTCGAGCGGAGCAAGGCCGGACTGCGCAAGGTCATCGATGCCACGGCGACGGTGTTCCAGCTGCAGTCTTTGCCGCTGCTCGCCGAAGGCGTGTTGCAGCAGCTTGCCGCCCTGCTCCACCCGGAATCCGACGCCGTAATGATGCGTGCGAGCGGTTTCGCCGCCGTCAGCACGGCGGACGACGGCCTGCGCGTGCTCGCCGGCACCGGCTCTTACGCAGCGTGCACCGGCAAGCTGGCGAAGGACGTCATCGCCTCGCCCGTCCGCACACTGGTCGATCTGGCGGTGCGGGAAAAAGCCAACCAGTACGGCTCGCACCATTTCGTCGGATATTTCCGGTCGCAGACCAATGGCGACAGCGTGCTGTACCTCGCGAGCCCGGCACCAATCCACACCGAGGACCTGGCGCTGGTCGAGCTGTTCTGCCGCAATATCTCGATTGCACTCGAGAATCGCCACCTGCAGCGTGAAAAGGATAATGCGCAGTCCGAGATGGTCGTGGCGCTGTCGGAGGCCATCGAGGCACGGTCGCTCGAGACCGGCAATCACGTGCGCCGCGTTGCCGAATACGCGCGCCTGCTGGCCGAGCTATCGGGCCTGGACGACGACGCTTCGAACCTGCTGTTTCTCGCCGCGCCGCTGCACGATGCGGGCAAGCTCGCCATCCCGGATGCCATCCTCAACAAACCCGGCGAACACACCCCGGCCGAGCAGGCGATCATGCGCTCGCACGCCGAGCAAGGCCGGCTGATATTCGCCGAGCGCGATTCGCCGGTGTTGAAGGCCGCGGCGATCGTCGCCGGCGAGCATCACGAACGCTGGGACGGCCTCGGCTATCCCAACGGCTACCGCGGCGAGCAGATCCACATCTTCGGCCGCATCACCGCGATTGCAGACGTGTTCGATGCACTGACCCACGCCCGCTGCTACAAGGAAGCCTGGCCGTTGCGCCGCACGCTGCGGTACCTCGTCGAGGAACGCGGCCGCCGCTTCGACCCGGAGCTGGTCGACCTGTTCATGGGCAATCTCGACCGCTTCATCGAGATTTATCACCGCCTCGGCGAGGCGGTGGTCCCGGTCGAGGGCGTGGCGGCCCCGATGCACTGACCCCCTAAGGGGTGCCGAGCGCCTCGGCGCGCTGCGGGTGTCCCCGCATGGGTTTGCCGCTGGCAAGGCGGTTGACCGCATTGAGGTAGGCCTTGGCCGACGCCACGACGATGTCGGTGTCGGCGCCCTGGCCGTTGACGATGCGGCCATCCTTGCGCAACCGCACCAGCACCTCGCCCTGGGCGTCGCCGCCTTGCGTGATGTTGCTGACCGAGAACAGCACGAGCTCGGCGCCCGAGCCGACGATCTGCTCGATGGCCGAGAACACCGCGTCGACCTGGCCGTCGCCCTGGCCCCGCGCCTCGGCGCGTTCGCCGCCGTGGAGCAGCACGACGCGCGCATTCGGCTTGGCGCCGGTGCGCGTACCGGTCTCGATTTCGATGAGGCGCAGGCCATCGTCCTCGCGTGACTGGCTCTGCTCGCTGGCGAGCGCCTGCAGGTCCTCATCGAAGATCTCGTGCTTCTTGTCGGCCAGCTCCTTGAAGCGCTGGAACGCCTGGTTGGCCTCGATCTCCGAGCCGAAGCGGATGCCGAGCTCCTCGAGCCGCTTCCTGAACGCGGCGCGTCCGGAATGTTTGCCGAGCACCAGCTTGTTCGTCGTCCAGCCGACATCCTCGGCCTTCATGATCTCGTAAGTCTCGCGATGCTTGATCACGCCGTCCTGGTGGATGCCCGACTCGTGGGCGAAGGCATTGGCCCCGACGATGGCCTTGTTGGGCTGGACCGGGAAGCCGGTGATACCGGAAACGAGGCGTGAAGCGTTGACGATTTGCGTGGCGTCGATGCGCGAGTCGCACGGGAACTGGTCCTGTCGCGTGCGAACGGCCATGACGATTTCCTCGATCGCGGCATTGCCGGCGCGCTCGCCGAGGCCGTTGATGGTGCACTCGACCTGGCGCGCACCGCCGATCAGCACCGCCGACAGCGAATTGGCCACCGCGAGGCCGAGGTCGTTGTGGCAATGCACGGACCAGATGGCCTTGTCGGCATTGGGCACGCGCTCGCGCAGCGTCTTGATCAGCGCGCCGAACATGTGCGGCAGCGTGTAGCCGACCGTGTCCGGGATGTTGACCGTCGTCGCGCCAGCGGCGATCACCGCCTCGAGCACGCGGCACAGGAAATCCGGCTCGGAGCGGCCGGCGTCCTCGGGCGAGAACTCGACGTTGTCGGTGTACTGGCGCGCGTGCCTGACTGCCCACACGGCTTTCTGCAACACCTCATCCGGCTCCATGCGCAGCTTGCGCGCCATGTGGATCGGCGAGGTGGCGATGAAGGTGTGGATGCGCGCGCGGCGTGCCGGCTTCAGCGCGGCGGCGGCGCGATCGATGTCCTCGGCGGAGGCACGGGCCAGCCCGCAGACCGCGCTGTCCGCCACCGCGCGCGCCACCGCCTCGACGGCGGCGAAATCGCCGGGGCTCGCCGCCGGAAAGCCGGCCTCGATGACGTCGACCTTGAGGCGCTCCAGCGCGAGCGCGATGCGGACCTTCTCGTCCTGGGTCATGGACGCGCCGGGCGACTGCTCGCCATCGCGCAGCGTCGTGTCGAAAATCATCAGGTGTTCTTTCATCGGTCTTCCCGTTGGCCGCGTCGCCGCGGACACTGCGCGCCGTTGAACGCGGCGGCCTGGTGTTGAGTTGGGTCTTGCACGGTGTCGGCCCCGTGCGGCCGTGAGGGTTGTTCTGCCTTACGGCAGAAGCAGCAGACCGAGCAGCAGCGTCCCGGCGCGAAGCTGCGCATCGGTGCGTGCGAAGAAGCTCGAGGTCTGCATGACGGGAGAGACTATAAGCCGATCCCCGCGCCGCGGCAAAGCCCGTGAGCAAGCCCGTGATTAAAGACTGGGCGGCTCGCGCATCTCGGGCAGGCTCGCTGGCGCCGGCTCACGGCGCAGACGGCGCCACACCGACATCGACGGGCCCGACATGGCATAGGTGAGGAACGCCAGGAAGAAGATCCAGTGCGTCGGGAAGACCAGGAACGCGATGGCGATGCCGAGCGCGATGACGAAGTACCGGAACGGCACGCGGTGGGTGAGGTTCAATTGCTTGAGGCTGACGAAGCGGAAGTTGCTGACCATCAACACCGCTGCAAACCAGGTCAGGATCACGGCGGGGATGACGAGGTTCTTGCCCTGCACACCGGCCTCGTTGAAGGCCCAGACGAAACCCACCACCAGCGCCGCGGCGGCCGGGCTCGGCAGGCCGAAGAACGCGCCTTTCGCCTCGCCGCGTGAAGCCAGCACGTTGAAGCGGGCGAGGCGCAGCGCTGCGCAGGCCGTGTAGGCGAATGCCGTAAGCCAGCCAAGCTTGCCGCCGAGCCACTGGTAATCGGCGAGGTTCTCGAGGCTGAACGTATACATCACGATCGACGCGGCGACGCCGAACGCGACCATGTCGCACAGGCTGTCGTATTCCTTGCCGAAATCGCTGGCGGTGCCGGTGAGCCGTGCGACGAAACCGTCGAGCGAGTCCGCCACCATGGCGCCGATGATGGCGACCGCGGCGGCCGAGAATTTGCCATTCATGGCGGCGACCACTGCGTAAAAACCACCAAACAGGGTCAGCGTGGTGAACAGGTTCGGCAGGATGTAAATGCCGCGCCTGCGGCGCCTGGGCCCCGCGCTGGTGTTGTCCATGTTTCGCATCTTATCGGACAGACTGGCCGGAGCGGCGCAGGTTCCGGCCCAGTCAAGCGATCCCTCGCGCCGCTCGGGATGGTCGACAAGACAAGCTAGTTGCGCGTCTTGTCGACCAACTTGTTCTTGGCGATCCAGGGCATCATCGCGCGCAGCTTGCTGCCGACCTGCTCGATCTGATGTTCGGCGCCCATGCGGCGCATGGCCTTGAGGGTCGGCTGCCCGGCCTGGTTCTCGAGCACGAAATCGCGGGCGAACTTGCCGGACTGGATGTCGCGCAGCACGCGCCTCATCTCGGCCTTGGTCTGCTCGTTGATGATGCGCGGCCCGGTCATGTAATCGCCATATTCAGCGGTGTTGCTGATCGAGTAGCGCATGTTCGCCATGCCGCCCTCGTACATGAGGTCGACGATCAGCTTCAGTTCGTGGAGGCACTCGAAGTAAGCCATCTCGGGCGCATAGCCGGCTTCCACCAGCGTCTCGAAACCGGCCTGCACCAGCGCGGTGGCGCCGCCACACAGCACCGCCTGCTCCCCGAACAGGTCGGTCTCGGTCTCCTCGCGGAAATTGGTCTCGATGATGCCGGCGCGTCCGCCGCCATTGGCAGAGGCGTAGGACAGGGCGAGTTGCTTGGCGTTGCCGGTCGCGTCCTGATGGACCGCGATCAGCGACGGCACACCGCCACCCTTGAGGTATTCCGAGCGCACCGTGTGGCCGGGGCCTTTCGGGGCGACCATGATCACGTCGAGGTCGGCGCGCGGCTGGATCAGCTGGAAATGGATGTTGAAGCCGTGCGCGAAGGCCAACGCGCCACCCCTTTTCAGGTTCGCCAGCACCGACTCTTCATAGATCTTCCGCTGGTCCTGATCCGGCGCAAGGATCATCACGACGTCGGCGGCCTTGATCGCGGCGTCCACCTCGAGAGTCTCGAGGCCGGCCTTGACCGATTTATCCCAGGACTTGGAGCCCTTGCGCAGGCCTACGACGACCTTGACGCCGCTGTCCTTGAGGTTGAGCGCGTGAGCATGGCCCTGCGAGCCGTAACCAATGATGGCGACCTTCTTCGACTTGATGATCGAGAGGTCGGCGTCCTTGTCGTAATAAACCTTGATGCTCACTGCTTCAGGCTCCTTGTAACGCACGAGGTCAGGCGGCCCGCTCGGGCCGCAGCGCCAGCACCTGGTGCCCCGGCTCGATCGCGGCGACGCCGCTTCGAACCACCTCGAGCACCTTGGTGAGGCGGGTGATTGCCTTGATGAATTCGTTGATTTCGAGGCCGGTGCCGGTGACCTGCACCGTGCGCGTGTTCGCGCTTTCGTCGAGCATCTGGCTCCGATAGCGGCGCATCACCTCCACCACGGGTCGCGCCGAGGCCGCGGTGACTTCGACCTTGATCAGCAGCAGCTCCATCTCGACGTGCTCGCGGCCGGTGAGGTCCGCGACTTCGACGACGTCGATGAGCTTGCGCGACTGCTTGATGATCTGGTCGATCACGGCATCGGAGCCGGTCGTGACCAGCGTCAGGCGCGACATCGCGGGATCGTGCGTCGGGGCTACGGTCAGCGACTCGATGTTGTAACCGCGCGACGAGAACATTCCGGCCACGCGCGCGAGCGCCCCCGCTTCGTTCTGCAACAAGATCGCGATGATGTGACGCATGCCGGCCCCCAAGGGCCGGGAACAGTACCGGCGTTCGTGCTGCAGCGCAACAGCGCCGGCCCGCCGCCCTATAATGCAAGCCCTTTTTTCCGCCAGACCTTGAAAGACGCATTGCCATGAACGCCATCGTGAAGTCGTCGCATCCACTCGCGGGCCAGACCCTGAGTGGTGCCGATGTCGTCGTGCGCGTGCTGGCTGACGAAGGCACCGACGTCGTGTTCGGCTATTCGGGTGGCGCGATCCTGCCCACCTACGACGCGATATTCCGCTTCAACACGGAGAATCGCTCGGCGACGGGTGGCGACCGCATGCCGCTGGTGGTCCCGGCCAACGAGCAGGGCGCCGGCTTCATGGCAGCCGGGTACGCGCGTGCGTCCGGCAAGGTGGGCGTTGCACTGGTGACGTCCGGCCCCGGCGCGACCAATTGCGTGACGCCGGTGCGCGACTGCATGGCCGACTCGGTGCCGATCGTGCTGGTCTGCGGCCAGGTACCGACCGCCGCGATGGGCAGCGATGCATTCCAGGAAGCGCCGGTCTCCAGCATTTTCGGCGCCTGTGCAAAGCACGTGTTCCTGGTGACCGACGCCGCCAAGCTCGAGGCGACGATGCGCACGGCATTCGAGATCGCGCGATCGGGCCGTCCGGGCCCGGTCGTGGTCGACATCCCGAAGGACGTGCAGAACGCCAGCCTGAAGTTTGCCGGCGACGGCGTCTTGCCGGTGCCGGGCTTTCGCGCGCGCCTGAAGGCCGTCGAGCAGAACAAGTTGTCGGATGAACAGTGCGAGCGTTTCTTCGAGATGCTGTCGCGCTCGCGCCGTCCCCTGCTCTATTGCGGGGGCGGCGTCGTCCTCGGCGGCGCCTCGCCGGCGCTGCGCGAATTCGCCGCGGCATTCCAGATCCCGGTCGTTACCACGCTGATGGGCATCGGCAGCGCCGATACCACCGAGGCGCTGTCGCTGCACATGCTCGGCATGCATGGCACCGCGTTTGCCAACTATGCGGTCGACGACTGCGACTTCCTCATCGCGGTCGGCGCGCGTTTCGACGATCGCGTGGCCGGGGTGCCGGCCCAGTTCGCGCGGGGCGCCAAGTTCATCGCGCACCTCGACATCGATGCCGCGGAGATCAACAAGGTCAAGCGCGTGCAGTGGCACCATCTCGGGTTGTTGCCCGAGGCACTCGGCGCGTTGACCCGCTTCGGCCAGAAGCAGGGTTTCAGCAAGGACCTCGCACCCTGGCACCAGCATGTTGCCGCGCTGAAGCAGAAGCACGCGATGAACTATGACCGGGCGTCGGCAAAGATCCAGCCGTACCAGGTCATCGAGGAGATCAACAAGCTCACGCGCGGCGAGGCGATCATCTCGACCGGCGTCGGCCAACACCAGATGTGGGCGGCCCAGTACTTCGACTTCCGCGCGCCGCGACTGTGGCTGACCTCAGGCTCGATGGGCACGATGGGTTTCGGTTTGCCCGCCGCGATCGGCGCCGCCTTCGCCTGCCCCGGAAAGGCCGTCATCGACATCGACGGCGACGCCTCGATCCGCATGAACATCGGCGAGCTGGAGACCGTGACCACTTACAAGCTGCCGGTGAAGGTGGTGGTGCTCAACAACTTTGGTGACGGCATGGTGAAGCAGTGGCAGAAACTGTTCTTCAAGGGCAGGTTGTCGGGCTCCGACAAGTCGCTGCACAAGAAGGATTTCGTCAAGGCTGCGCAGGCTGACGGCTTCACCTGGGCGCGGCGACTCGACAAGAAAAGCGAGGTCGAGTCCTGCATCCGCGACTTCGTGGCGTATCCCGGCCCGGCCTTCCTCGAGGTCATCATCGACACGGAGGCTGGCGTCTACCCGATGGTCGGCCCCGGCATGGCCTACACCGAAATGATCACGGGGGATTTCATCGCGAGCCGCGAGGCACCGGCGGGCAAGGACGTCGACAAGTCAGAGATGTTCTAGAAAACAGGGACGCACACGCTTTTCGAGGAAAAGCGCGTGCGTCCCTGCGTAACCCCGCTTTCCCTCGACCGCGTCTACACTCGGCGCTCGCCTTGCCGAATCAGGAATTCCCGTGACCGACCTCATCCGTGTTGAGAAGCGCGATCGCATCGTGCTGCTCACCATCGACCGCCCCGACAAGAAGAACGCGTTGATGGACAAGATGTACCGCGCGCTCGCGGCGGAAATCCGCAAGGCCGATGCCGACGACGAGGTCCGCGCGCTGGTGCTGACCGGTGTCGCCGACTCCTTCACTGCCGGCAACGACATGGTGGACTTCCTCAACCAGAAGGGCACGTTCGAGACGACCGGCGCGCACGAATTCATGCTGGCGCTGTACGATTTCCGCAAGCCAGCGCTCGCTGCGGTCAACGGCATGGCGATCGGCGTCGGCGTGACGCTGCTGCTGCACTGTGACATCTCCTACGCTGCGGAATCGGCGACCTTCCGCATGCCATTCGTGAGCATCGGCATCGCGCCGGAGTTTCACTCCAGCTACCTGCTGCCGATGATGATGGGCCACGCTCGCGCGTCCGAACTGCTGTTGACCGGCGAGAAGTTCGACGCGCGCAAGGCGCACGAGTGCGGCATCGTCAACGCCGTGGTGCCGGATGCGGAAGTGTTGTCGCGCACGATGGCCAAGGCCAGGCAGCTGGCCGAGCAGCCGCCCGCGACGCTGCGCGCGTGCAAGAAGCTGCTGCGCGATGCGGTCCGCGAGCCGGCCATGGCCGCGTTCAACCGCGAGATCGTCCAGCTGAATGCGATGATCCGGAACAATCCGGAAGCCACCGAGGCCATGACCGCCTTCATGCAGAAGCGCAAGCCGGATTTCTCGAAGTTCAAATGATGTGTGTCATCCCTCCCCCCGCGAAAGCGGGGGGAGGGATCGCTTGCCGCGTTGACAACCCCGCGCCCAGCATAGAACCTTGACGCCAGCGTCACTTTCCAGCCGGGGTCCCATGGCCGCACCCAGCATCGCCATCATCGGCGCCGGCTTCTCCGGCCTCGGCATGGCCTACTACCTGCGCCAGGCCGGCATCGACCGCTTCACGATCTACGAAAAAGCCTCCAGCCTCGGCGGCGTCTGGCGCGAGAACACCTACCCGGGCGCCGCGTGCGATGTGCAGTCGCATCTCTACTCTTTTTCGTTCGACCCGCACTATCCATGGTCCAAGGCCTACGGCCCGCAAGCCGAAATCCTCGATTACATCCGCCAGCTCTCTCGCAAGTACGACCTCGACCGCCACATCCTCTACGGCCATGAAGTGACCGGCGCCGACTACGACGAGGCGCGCAGCGTGTGGGTCGTGCGCTTCAGCGACGGCACTCAGGTCGAGGCGCAAGTGCTCATCACGGGTGTCGGTCAGTTGCATCGGCCGTCGTACCCCAGGGTTCCCGGCATCGAGCGCTTCAAGGGCCGGACTTTTCACTCGGCGCAGTGGGACCACTCGTACGACCTGAAGGGCAAAATCGTCGCGAGCATAGGCACGGGTCCGAGCGCCATCCAGTACGTGCCCGAGATCGCCAAGGTCGTGAAGCAGCTCCACGTATTCCAGCGCTCGCCGGCCTGGTGCGTACGCAAGACCGACCGCGTCTACACCGCGCCTGAGCGCTGGCTGCTGAACCACTGGCCGTGGACGCACACGCTGGATCGCCTGCGCATCTTCTGGTGGGTCGAATTCGTCGCCTCGGTGATCCAGAAAAGTTCGGTGTTCCACTGGTTTTCCCGGCGCGTAGTGCAGTGGATGCACCGCAGCCTGCTCGACGAGCAGGTCAAGGACCCGGTGCTGAAAGCCAAGTTGACACCGGACTTCCCGGTCGGCTGCAAGCGCCTGCTGTTTTCGAACGAATGGTTCAGCACGCTGGCGCAGGGGCATGTCGAGCTGGTGACCGACGAAGCGGTCGCGATCGACGAGGCCGGCATCGTCACCGCCGACGGCAAACATCGCGCGGTCGACTGCATCGTCTACGGCACCGGCTTCACGGCCACGCAATTCCTGGCGCCGATGGAGTTTCGCGGGCGCGGCGGCGTGTCCCTGCGCGAGCGCTGGAAGGGCGGCGCCGACGCGTACTTTGGCGTCGGCTGCGCCGGCTTTCCCAACTTCTTCATGCTGTACGGGCCCAACACCAACCTGGGTATCGGCACGATCCTGTTCATGCTCGAGCGCCAGCAGCGGTATGTGGTCCAGTGCATCGAGTTGCTGCGGGACCGCAAGCTGCGCTCGCTGGACGTGCAGGCGGAAGCGCAAGCCCGCTACAACCGTGAGCTCGTCGAGCGCGGCACGCAACTCGTCTACCTCGACGGCTGCAACAGCTGGTACCTCGAGAACGGCCGCAACACGCAGAACTGGGTCGGCTACATGACCGAGTACGGCCGGCGCATGAAGCGGCCCAACATTGCCGACTACGCCCTGGAGCCGGCGTGAGGACATTCCTCTATTGGGTGGTGCGGCTGACGCTCAAGCCATTCCTGTCGCCGCGCGTGCCAGTAAGCGTGCAGCGCTTTTGGAGCGGCGTGGCCGCGCTCACCGCAAAGGCCGCGCCCGGTTGCAGCAATGAGCCGTTTGCGCTCGGAGTCGTACCCGGCCGCAAGCTGGTGCCAACGACCGCGCGGGCCGGGCGCGCCCTGCTCTACCTGCATGGCGGCGCCTACGTGATCGGCGGTCCAGCGAGCCACGCCAAGCTCGCTGGCCGGCTCGCCCACGCGGCGCGCGCAACCGCCTACTTCGTCGACTATCGGCTCGCTCCAGAGCATCCATTCCCCGCAGCGCTCGATGACGCGCTTGCAGCCTACCGCTGGCTGCTGCAGACGCACGCTCCGGGCGCCGTGACCGTGGCCGGCGACTCGGCGGGCGCTGGCCTTGCGCTGGCCCTGGCCATGACCCTCCGCGACCGGAACCTGCCTGCTCCGGCTCGTCTGGTGCTGCTCTCGCCCTTCACCGACCTCACGCTGGGCGGCGCCTCGCATCGTGACAAGGCGAGCGCCGACCCGATGCTGACCCACGCGTGGCTCGCGGCCTGCAGCGCGATGTACGCCGGCTCGCGTCCGCTCACCGATCCGCTGCTGTCGCCGCTGCTCGGCGACCTGTCGCGTTTGCCGGCCATGCTCGTGCAGGTCGGCAGCGAGGAAATCCTGCTGTCCGATTCCGAAGATCTCGCGCGCCGCGCACAGGCGGCCGGCACTACCGTGACGCTGCAGCGCTACGACGGCCTGTGGCACGAGTTCCAGGTGCACGCGGGCAGCCTGGCCGACGCGGACCATGCGCTGGCGTGCATCGGCGAATTCGCGGATGCCGCGCATGGATAAGGCCGGCAAGCGCGAACAGAACAAGCAGACCAACCGCAACGCCATCCTCACCGCGGCGCGCCAGGTATTCAGCGAACACGGCTACGACGCCGTCACCATCCGCGACGTCGTGCGCCAAACCGAGCTCGCGACCGGCACGTTCTACAACTACTTCAGCACCAAGGAAGAGCTGTTGCGCGCGCTGATCGAGTCGCACATGCGCGACCTCACCGCCGAGCTGACGCGCGTGCGCGGGGCGGCGCGCTCGCTCGATACGTTTGTGCACGGGGCCTACCTCGCCGCCTTCACGGCGATCGCTCAGGATCCGGTGCTGTACAACTTGATGTTGCGCAACGAGGCCGCGGTGCGCTCGCTATACCAGGAGAGCATCATGGGCCTGTCGACGCAGGCCCTGCGCGACGACATTCGCGATGCGACCCGACGCGGCATCATGCCGGCGCTCGACGCCGACTACCTGGCCGCGGCGTTTTTCGGCGCCGGCTACGAGATGGGGCGCATCCTGGCCGAGTCGCCGAAGAAGGATCCAGTGGCGGCGGCCGCTTTCGCAACGCGCCTGTTCCTTGGCGGAGTGCATGCGTTCGCCTCGGATCGCGTCGCCACACTCAAACCGCGCGTACGCGCGCGGGATTCGTAGCCACCGAGCCGCGCTTTATGATGCGCAGCCGAAGCCGCCATTGAGCTGGTGAGGCACCGGGTTGTCGTCGATGTAGACGTCCAGTGTGAACGGAGCCGTTGATCCGCCGGTGAAGATCACGGAATACATGCCATTGCCGTGATCGCGCGCTACGCGCGTGTTGGGCCCGAGCGGCTCCAGGCCAGTGAGGGAATCCAGCGTCAAGGTGCCGCTGGCCACCGCCACGCGCACGAAGTGACCCGCGTCTGACGTGGTGAAACCGTCGAATCCGGGGAAGAATTTGAAGACGGCCGGAAACCCTGCGCCGCAAATCTGCGACGGCGGCCCGAGGAAGCCGGCCGCAACCTTGGCAGGGGCGCGGTGGTGATAGCCAATATCGATAGCGCCGCCATCCGTGCTGGCATCCGGGTGTGTGGTGTACTCCGGGTCGAAGATCGAGCTTGCCAGGGTGTCGCCCGCGTCGATCGAGGAACTGACGCCCGGGTCCAGGTAGAACCCCTTCACGAACAGGGGGTCATCGCCGCCGGCCTGGAAATTGCCGCTGAAGTTCGAACCCCGGACGTTGTTGCCGGCCGTGCTGATCCCGGCCACGGAGTCCACGAACAAGTTGTCCTCGGCGCCGCCGGCATTCGCGTTGTCATTGAACGCGATGATGTTGTTGCGCAGCTCATAGTTCGAAGTACTCGGGCCGATCGATACCCCGGCCCCCTGCCCATCGGTCGCGTTGCCGCGCGCCTGGTTATAGGCCACGGTGTTCGAGTTGACGAGCATCAAAGCGGGAACGTTGTGCTCGATTTCCATGCCTGCGCCATCGGCATCGGGGTCGGTCGACACATTGCCGACCACGAGATTGTTCTGGACCGTGGTGGACCCGCCGGCATGGATGTGCAAGCCCGCGCCCGGACCGTTCGAGCGGTTTGACAGGAAGCGCGAGTCCTCAATGAGCGTGCTGGCGTTGTCGACGAAATTGGCGCCGCCGCCCGGCCCGTTGGTGCTGGTATTGCTCGCAAACGTGGTAGCGGTCACCACGGCATCGGAACCCACGCCGGCAATGAGGCCGCCGCCCTGCCCGTCCGAGAGGTTTTCGCGCACCAGGCCGCGTTGCACTTGCAGGGTGCAACCCCCACAGAAGATGCCACCCCCGAAGATGTTGACGCCGGCCCCCGTGGCGGAATTGCCCTCGACGAACACGTCGATGAGCGTGGCACTCGCGGAGGCGATGGCGATGCCGCCTCCCTGCGCGCCAAACGCGGTCAGGCCGTCAGCGACGTTGTCCTTGACCTTGGTGTCCTGCAGCAGGATCGAGTTGCCCACAAAGACCAAGCCGCCACCGCGCGGCGTTGAAGCTCCATCGCTGATGGCACTGTTGCCGGAAATGTTGCTGTCCTTGATGACCACGTCGCCGGTGTAGGACGCAAAGCCGCCGCCGTCGACAGCGCTGTTTCCGCTGATGACCATCTCGCGAAGCTGCACGGCGCCGGAGATGCCCAGGGCGTCGTCGATGAACATGCCACCGCCCGGGTCGGCCATGCCGTCGACCAGGTTCAGGTTGGCGAAGCGGACCTCGAACGCACGGGCGATCGTCAGCGGACGCGCTGTAAAGCCGCCGGTGAAGGTCGTCGTCGGCGGATAGGCCGGGCGCGGCGCGCCGTCGCCCAGCGAGCCGATGACGTAGGTGTGCGCGAAATTGTCGAGCGACAGCGTGCCGTAGGTGCCCGGTGCGTAGAGGACGAACACCGGATTGGCCGGGCTGCTGCCGCCAGCTCCGATCAGCGAGGCAATGGGGCCATGCGTCGTGAAAGCAGTGCCCCAACTGCTGCCATCGCAGGTGACGCTGCAGAACGAGGACTGGTCGATGAAGTACACCGTATTGGCGGTGAGCGGATCAGTGCCGTATTCGATTTCGACACCGTCCGGCGCGCCGTCACCTTCCGAATCGTATGCCAGCGGGTTGGTGGCGGTGCCGCCAACTTCAGCACCATCCGACAGGCCGTCGCCGTCCGTGTCGGCCAGGGTCGGATCGGTGCCGTAGGTGTTGACCTCCTCGCCATCGAGCAGCGAGTCTCCATCGGTATCCGGTTTGCTGGGATCGGTTCCCGCCGCGATTTCCTCGGCGTTGGTGAGGCCGTCGAAATCCGCATCGGCGCCGAAGGCGTTGTCGCCAACGTCCTCGAACATCACCCAGTTTTCTTCGCCCGTGAGAGCGCTGACGGGCGTGATGCTGCCGACCAGCGTGTCCCCGAGATGCACGTCGTGGGTGCCGTCGCCGGGCTGGATCGCCTCGATCGGCAGGTAGCGGCCGATGCCATCGGCGCGCACGCCGCTGAAGCGCGGCACGGGGAACAGCGTGCCGAGACTGCGCGTCAGGCTCGCATCGCCCGCGTCGATCAGGTCGAGCGTGTCAGTGCTGGGGTCGCCGCCGTCGTGCCGTGCCCGCACCAGTTGCGTTGACGGCAAGTTTTGGGTCTGCGCAAAGTTGAACGTCGATACGCGCACCCGACCGGCCCAATACGCGTCATCGTCCTGGACGTAGGAAGTGCCGTCATCGAGCACCGACGCGACGCTCTCGGTGACCCGCATACCGCCAGAGTTCGCCTCTAGGCCCAGGAATACCTGCGTGCCCGCCGGATCGGCGTATACGAGGTGTACCTGCGTACCCGGCGCGACCGCGGGATGCAACATCACCGGGCTGCCGCCCGCCTTCGGTACCGAGAACACGCCGTCGGCGCTCTCGAAAATGACCTTGCCAGCCGTCAGTTCCAGGTCGGAGCGCGGCGCCGCGGCGCCCGCGAGGCTCGCAACCGGCACGCTGCTCGACGCGCCATGGCCCACGCTGTGGATGACATTGCCGTCATTGAAGTACAGATCGGTGCCGTCGTAGGTCGCGTTGCACAGGAAGCAGTCGACCGATGCCGTGAACACGTGCAGTCCTTGCGCCAACGTTCCCGCGGTGTCATAGCGGTGCAGCTTCATCGCGCTTTCGTTGAGCGGGATGAACGAGAGGTAGGTTGCGCCGAGTCCCTGTTCCCTGGCTTCTACGGAACCGTGGCCCGCCGCGAGCGGCGCGATCACGCTCACGAAATTGAAGTCGGCGTCGTGGCCCTGCAGGTTGCCGTTGGCACGGATCAGGTAACCGACAATAGCGCCGGCGGCGTCGCGCAGCGGCGCGACGACCTGGTCGAACATCCCCATGTCGATTCCCGGGAAGCCGTTGGCCGAACCGACGCGGGCGAACCGCACCACGTCGTCCGGCGTGCCGCAGCTTGCGTCGTTGCCCGGGCTTGCGATGAACAGCGCGCTGTTATCCGGGTTGGAGAAATCCTCGAAGCTGTCCTTGAAAGCGCAGGCGTCGCCGATGCCCGAGACCTGTACCGGGCCGCTGCCGCTGTCGAGGTCGACCGCAAAAACCTGGCCGAGCTTGATGTAGGCCACGCGCGCAACGTGGATGCCCGTCGCATCGCCGGTGACGGGATTGATGCTGGCCGCGTAAATCGCGCGGTAATTGCCCGGATTGCTCGCGTTGTGCGGCGGCACACCGCTGAAATCCGCCACGAACGGGTTGGCGGCATCGCGCGGAGCGGCCGGGTCCACGAGCCGCAATTCCTGGTCGGCATTGCGGAACGCGAGGAACGGTCCGCTCGGCGCCGCTGCCGGATTGACCGCGATCGTGACCGGGGTCGACGCCGAGTCGGCGCCGCCGGAATCGCTGGCCGTGTAGTCGAAGGTGACGCTACCGATGAACCCGGACGGCGGCGTGAAGCTGAAGCCGCCATCGCTGTTCAGGGTGAACGAACAGGTGGTCCCCGCGCACGCGGGCGCGTTGACGAGGTTCGCGATCGCTGGCGTGCCATCCTCGACGTCGGTGTCGTTGGCGAGCACGCCGCTGGCGGGCACGGTGAGCGTCCCGCCCTGCGTCGTGCTGTAAGAATCGGACACACCCACCGGTGCATCGTTGACGGGAAGGACATCGACGGTGACGTTGTACGCGATGCTGTCGATCACGCCGCCGCCGACCGACGAGCCGTCGTCCTGCACCTTGAAGGTGAACGTGTCGAGCATCATTCCCGACATTTCCGCAGGGGGCTGGTACTTGAAATTGCCCGTCAGGATGTCGCCGGCCGGAATCGAGTCCGAGACAGCGACGCCGGCGCCGTTGTGCAGCAGCACGCCGTTTGCCGGCAACGAGGTGATGACCACCGCGGCCAGCATGTCGGCGTCGCTGCCGTCGCCGTTGCTGTCAGCCGGGTCGATGAAGTTGAAGTCGGCCACCGCGAAGGTGTAGTCCGTGCCCTCGTCGGTCTGGATGGTGAACTGCGCCGCCTCCGGCGCATCGCTGACCGGATCGACCGTCAGTGTGAACGTGGTCGTCGCCGTGAGGCCGCCCGCATCGCTCACGTCGACCGTTACGACCGCAGTGCCGTACTCGTTGGGTGTCGGCGTGAGCGTCACCTGCCGCGTCGTGTCGAGGCCGTCGCCGTCATCGCTGAAATCGAAGTTTGCCGGCGGGAACAGTGTCGGGTTGTCGGAAGTGGCGTTGAAGGTCAGCGAGGCGGCGGGGGTCTGGTCGTCGCCAATAACGAACCCGATCGGGCCAGAGGTGTTGTCCTCGAAGAAAGCGCCGCCCGCGAAGCTGGACACCGTCGGCGGATCGTCGACCGTGATGATGCTGATGCTCACCGTGGCGACGTTCGAATCATCGACGCCGTCGTTGGCCTTGTAGGTAAAGCTGTCGCTGGTCGTCTCGGTGTTGTCGTGAAGGTAGTAGAACGTGCCGTCGGCGTTCAGCATGAACGAGGCCGCGTTGGCCGGCGGGCTCACCAGCACCGCCGTCAGTGGCGAGCTCTCCACATCGGTGTCGTTCGCCAGCACGTCGGCAGCACCGGCCACGAGTGTCGACGTGAAGTCGCCTTCGGCGACCGTGATCGCGTCGTCATTGGCAACCGGCAGGTCGTTGACGGCATTGACGGTGAGCAGGAACTGCGCGGTCGCGGTGCCGCTCTCGCTGTCGGTCACGGTGAGGGTGATGGTGGCGCTGCCGAAGCCGTCGGCGACCGGCGTCGCGGTGACGGTGCGGTTCGCGCCGCTGCCGCCGAGTACGATGTTGCTCACTGGCACGAGCGCCGGATCGTCCGACGCGGCGCTGACCACCAGCGCGGCGGCGGCCGTCTCGACGTCGTCGACGGTGAAAGCCAGCGGGCCGGTGTCGGCATCTTCCGCGATCGACGGGTCGCCGATCGCGCTGATGGTCGGCGCGCTGTTGGCCACCGTGGCCGGCGTGGCCAGCATCGCCTCGTCGACATGCGGCAACACCGTGTCGCCATACGCCGCCGAGTTGTTGTTGCGGAAACGGCGTATCTGGTCGTCGAGGTTCGCGGCGTCGAGGTCGCCGTCGCTGCCAAGGTCATTGACGAAGGCGATGACGTCGGCGTGGCCAGGATAGTGGCCGGCCTGGACCGCGATGGAATTGATGACCTGCGCGGCCGCGCCGAGCAGCAGGGCGTACTCCAGCGACCCTGTAGTCGGCGCGCTCGGGTCAGCCGGGATTGTCGTGAGCGGATCGAAGCCAAATGCCGTGGTGGCCTGCGCCCGGACGGCGTCGTAGACGTTGCTGAAATTGGCGCCGTTGGCCTGCGTGAGCGCCTTCTTGTAAAGCGCCATCGAGTACGGGGTGATCGCGACCGTAGTCTCGCCGGCCGGGATGACCGCTTCGAGGTGCTCGGTTGAGGTGAACGTGATGCGACGGCGCGTTGGGCCGGTCGCCGGATCCGATTCGTCGAAGTACGCGCCGCCGCTGGTCCTGACCAGGATGGGCACGCCAGCAGGCAATCCGGTGGCAGTGAAGGCACCGCTGGTGCTCGTCGTCGTGGGAGTGCCGACGGACGATGCGATGAAGCCCGCCGTATCGAGCGTGTAGAAGTCGACCGTTGCGTTCTGCAGCGGCCCTTTGACCACCGCGCCGGTGACGGCGCCGCCTTCGATTTCGATCGGCGCCGGAGCGCCGCCCTGTTCGCAGGCCGCGGTCAGGGCCGCCAGCAGCACGAGCAGCGCGTGCCGGGACACTGCGGGCCTCACGGCGCACCGCCGGCGAACGCCGCGGCGCCGTTGACGGTGGTACCGCCGCTGGCGAGGCTGTAGGAAAGACCCGCGCCACCATCGGTGAAGAAGCCGGTGAAGCTGCCGCTGCCCGTCCCGATTGGCGCGCCGACCGCGTCATTGATGTTCACGGTGTAGCCGCCCGCGAATACGGGAGCGCCCGACACGATGCTGCCTGAGCCGATGGCCTGCCACACCGTATTGTTGATCCCGAGGTCCAGCGTACTGGTGACCGTCTGCTGGGCGAAGTCGGCGCTCAACGTCGCGTTGCCGAGGAAGCCGGTATTGCCGGAATTGTCGGTCGGGTCGGTATTGCCCACCAGTCGGTAACTTGCACTGCCGGAGGTCGGCAGGACCGGTGCATCGGGCGTCAGCGCGTAGATCCAGTGCAGGCTCTGGGTCGTGAGCAATACCGACGAACCGCCGACATTGATGTCGCCGCCGTGCCAGCGGCCCCAGCGGATGCCGGTGTCGAAATCGGAATTCCCGTCGAAATTCTGTGCCGTGCCGATGCTGTAGAAAGCGATGCCCTGTGTGTCGCCGGCGAGGAAGCCAATCAGCCCGCCTTGCTCGTCCAGATATGCGCCGTTGGTGGTGGCGCCGGCGTAATCGGCAGCGCCCTGGAACGGGCCAATCGAAAACGCAACGGCGGCGGGCTCGCCCGGCAGCAGCTCGTAGGTGCCTTCAGGCTGCCCCATGCCGGTGCCGAGCGCGGTGTCGGTGCCAGAGGTTTCGGCCGGCGCGTTTTCGTCGGCCGGCGCCTCGGCACCCTCGGTGGCGGCATCCGCGCCTTCGCCCTCGGCCTCGCCTTCGCCTTCCCCTTCCTCGTCGCCCGCGCCATCAAGGCTCTGCTCGAGCACCTCGGGCGGGCTGGTTTCCTGCGTGGGCGGCGTGCCTGTGTCCTTCACGTAGGCATATTCGTTGTCATTGAGCGGCAGCTGACCTTGGTCGTTGGTGATGATGACCTTGCCGTTCGAGACGCCGACGTAAAGTCCATCGGCAATGCCCTTGCAGTTGCCGCTGCAGTACGCCGCGGTGTAGTCGGTGCCGCGGATGCCGATGGTCGCCGCGGGCGTAATCACGCGATAGTCGTCTCCGATGGCCTTGCCGATCAGCCCGGTCACGGTGCGGAACGCGCCGCGCGCGAGGCGGAACACGCTGCGCGCGGTGTCGTTGCTGGCGACCGCCGCCGGCGCCGGCGCCGGGCTGCGGGCGAGCGACGGGACGGCAGGGGCGCGCGTCACCGGCAACTGGAAGTCCTCGACGGTCATCACCGTGCCTGACTTCAGCGCCATCAACGAACCGTCCCTCATGCGCAGCTGCGTCACCCCGGTCGGCCCCGTGCTGATGGTGTCGCCCACCTCGACCGCGCTGCCTCGCTGCGCCGGCAGCATCTGGCCGTCGCGCTGGATTTCCACGCGCCCGAGCGTGAACAGCACGTTGCCCGCGGCAGCGTGCGCCAGGCTTGGGGCGAGCAACAACGCGCCCAGTGCCAGCGAAAGCAGAGAGATGGACGTGCGCTTGCTCACTTGAACTCCTTGCGCAGGGACAGCCCCGCATCGATGCGTTCGTAGGCGTATAACGCGACCGTCGACTCGTTGGTGATGACGCCCGCATGCGCGCCCAGCGTCAGGCCCATGGCCGGCGCCAACTGCCAGTCGTACTGCAAGGTCGCGCTCGACTGCCGGTCCTCGCGGACCTGGCCGAAGAAGCTGGCTTCGTAATCGGACTGGAGGCGCGCCGTGGTCGCGGTCAAGGTGTGTCCCGCGAGCAGCCGGGCGACGACGGCGACGCGGAAGCCCAGCAGGTCGCGGCCGAATGGCGAGCCGGTTTCGGTCGCCTCCTCGTTCCCGACGGTCGCCGCGGCGCTGACCAGCAATCCGCCTAGACCCGCTTGGCCGCTCACGCCGAACAGCGTGGTGTCCACATCCTGCACTTCGAGCGCGTCTGTGTAACGCGTCTGCGCAAAGCGCAGGTTCAGCGCAACCTGGCCCGCGCCGAAGGTGTACGCGCCGAGGCCGTCGACGCCCAGGGACTGGTGATTCTCCTCGCCGTCGAGCATCACGTAGCTGCCACCCGGCAGCAGTGAGACGAGCCAAGGGCCCGGGCGCCACTCGGCCCCGCCGGAGAGGCGCAGTGCCTGCGAGTCGACGAAGCTCGCATCCGGGTTGGCGCGGTACGAAACGACTCCGCTGCCCACCGCGCGAAATGAAGGCGCCAATGGCCGCGACAGGGCGCCTCCCGCCCCGAGTGCGTAATAAGGCGACTCGGTCGACTGGTTGCGGTTGTCGAGGGTGAAGCCGATGAAGTTGCGGATTTCGGGTGCGCCGTTGGCGTTGCTGTCATAGCCCGCAGCGAGTTCGACGAAAACGCCCCGTTGTGGCTCATAGCCGGCCGCGTTGCGATCGATCGCCGAGAGGTACTCGCCGATCGCGCGCTTGGCGTCGGGCGGCGGGTTGTCAGCGGAGAGCTTTTTGAACTCGCGCCGGGCGGATTCGTTGTCGCCGAGCGCGTAGTACGCACGGGCCAGTTCCATGCGCGCGCCGGCAAAGTCCGGCCGCGTTGCCACCGTACGTTGCAGCACGAACACCGCCTCGCTGAAGCGGCCGGTATCGAGCGCGGCGACGCCGAGCGGGTAATCGAAGTCGGCGTCGCCGGCATAGCGCGACTCCAGTGGCGCCAGCAACTGGTAACGCTCCTCGGCGGCGGTCCTCTCGATCAGTTGCGCCTGCTCGGGGCTGCCTGCAAACGCGGTATTCAGCTTCGCCAACGCGGCGCCAACGTCGAACTCCAGTGGCGCCGAGCGCCGGTCACCCGGATTGCGCACCACCACGCGCCAGCGCGCGGGCGCCGTTGGGAACGTTGCCGCGTATTCGATGCGCCCTGCCCTGACCGACTGCGGCTGGGCCGGCGGCAACGGCGTGCCGTCGGCCGCGTGCTGGAACTCGAGCGTCGCGCCGGGTGCGAAATCACTGCCGGTCAACACGAGCCATTGGTGCGGCTCGCCGTCCGAGATCGGTTGCAGCTCAGCGGCGGCGAGCACCGGGTCTCGCACAGCGATCGCGGGGGCCTTGCCGGTGAGGCGCGCGTAGGCGTCTGCGGCGGGCACCGCTTTGGCGGTGGCGGCGTCCGGGATTTTCAAGGTGGCGCCGGTCTGCATGCGGCCAGGCGCACCGGAAAACGCGGCAGGATTGGCCTGGTAGATCGCCCAGGCGACTTGCGCGGTTTTGGCCCCGACTTCCGGCGCGAGTTTCTTCGCCACCGACCAGAGCGTCTCGTCTTTCGTTACGGGGCCGTAGCTTTCAGGAGCGGCGAAAGCCGCTGCACTGCACCAGACACCGACGGCCGCGGCGACGAAACGCCACCGGCGCCGCGCGGCGCCCACCTGCTTGCGATCCCCCACGGAACCCCCGATTTTGCCTCCGGCATCATATGCCAACGCGGGCGGGGCTCGGCTCGTCCTTTAGGCGAGGTCCGTCCGCAAGCGACGCCTTGGCGCACCGCTAATTGGTGCTGGTGCAGAACTCGTAAACCTGCAGTTCCGAGCTGGCAGTCCCGCCGGACTGCGTATACGTGACCTCGATGGCATCGAATTGCTGAACGGTGCTAATGGCGCGGCGCCCGCGCTGCACGTTGCCACCGCTGACGTTGTTGACGGAGCCGGCATTGCCGGTCTGCTGCGGAGCGCCGTTGAGGTAAGTGGTGATCGTTTCAGCAGTGTTCAGGGCGTTTCCGGAACTGCGAGCAATCGCGTAGATGACCGCGGCGGGTGTGCCCGCGGGATAGACGATGCCCTCCTGCGCCGTCGCGCGCAGCGCCAACGTCCCGCCGGCGCCCGCTGGCATGAACAGCGATGCGTACGTGTCGGTGTTGCCGTCGATCGCCGCCGGCGCGTTGCTGACGGTACAACCTGCGCAATTCAAGGTCGGCAGGACTTGCGTGCCACCGCCAGTGATGGCTGCGCAATTCAGGCCAGAGCCTCCGCCGCCGTCTCCTCCCCCGCCCCCACCCCCACACGCGCCGAGGATTCCCAGTGCCGCGATCGCGATGATGCGATGGACTGCATGCTTCATGGTGTCCCCCGTGTTGTTCTTGTTGTCCTTAAGCGACGCGCTCCAGCACCGTCGCCACGCCCTGGCCCATGCCGATGCACATCGTGGCCAGTCCAAAACGCGCGTTCTTCTTTACCAGCGTATGCGCGAGCGTGCCGGTGATGCGGGCGCCCGAGCAGCCGAGCGGATGGCCCAGTGCGATCGCGCCGCCCTTGGTGTTGATGCGGTCCTGCCGGTCCAGCAGCTTCAGCTGCGTCATGACCGAGATCGCCTGCGCCGCGAACGCCTCATTGAGCTCGAAGTAATCGATGTCCTTGATTTCCAAACCCGCGCGCTTCAATGCCTTCTGCGTGGCCGGCACCGGGCCGAGGCCCATGGTGGCAGGATCACAACCCGCGGCAGCCATCGCGCGGACCTTCGCCATCGGCTTCAGGCCCAGCGCCTTTGCTTTCTCGGCCGACATCACGAGCGTCGCCGAGGCGCCGTCGGAAATCGCCGAGCTGTTGCCGGCGGTCACCGATCCCTTGGGATTGAATACCGGGCGCAGCGCGCCCAGGCCTTCCATGCTCGCGTCGGCACGCGCGACTTCGTCGAAGTCCATGTACAGCGGCAGCCCGTCGGCGTCATGGGCTTCGACTGGCACCAGCTCATCCTTGAACTCGCCATTCTTCTGCGCCGCGATCGCGCGCTGGTGCGACTGCAACGCGAACTCGTCCTGGGCCTTGCGCGAGATGCCGAACATCATCGCGAGGTTCTCGGCGGTGAGGCCCATCAGGCCGCTCGCCTTCGCCGCAACCAGCGAGATCGCCGGGTTCGGGTCGACGTTGTAGTCCATCGGCACGTGGCCCATGTGTTCGACGCCGCCGCAGATGTAAGTGTCGCCGAGCCCAGCCTGGATCGAAGCCACGGCGATGTGGATCGCCGTCATCGACGAGCCGCACAGGCGGTTGACGGTCTGCCCAGCGACGCCGATCGGCAGGCCGGCCTGCAGCAACGCCATGCGCGCGATGTTGAAGCCCTGCTCCTTGGTCTGCTGCACGCAGCCCCAGATCACGTCCTCGATCTCGGAGGGCTTCAGCGCCGCGTTGCGCTTGAGCAGCGCCTTGATCAGGTGGGCAGAAAGATCCTCGGCGCGCACGTTGCGAAAAGCGCCGCCCTTGCTGCGTCCCATCGGGGTGCGCACGGCATCGACAATGACGACATCGTTCCTGGCATCGGTGGTCATGGGTTCGCTCCGCTCACTTCGCGTAATAAGTCTGGTTGCTGGCGGCCATCTCTTTCATCTTCGCGGTCGGCTCATACAGCTTGCCGAGCGCGGCGTACTTCGCCGACTTCTCGACGATGGCCTTCAGCCCGATCGTGTCCGCGTACTTCAGCGCGCCGCCCCGGAACGGCGGGAAGCCGATGCCCATGATCAGGCCCATGTCGGCCTCGGGCACTGACTCGACGATGCCTTCCTCGAGGCAGCGCGCCGTCTCGATGATCATCGGCAGCATCAGCCGGTCGATGATCTCCTCATCGCCCATGTCCTTCTGGCCGTCCGGCTGCACGCTCTTGATCAGCTCGTAGCTCTGCGGGTCGGGCTTCTTGACCGGCTTGCCCTTCGGGTCGGTTTCGTACCTGTAGAAGCCGACGCCATTCTTCTGGCCGTAACGCTTGTTCTCGTACATCACGTCGAGCGCGGTGCGGAAGTTCTTGCCCATGCGATCCGGGTAGCCCTCGGCCAGCACGTCGCCCACGTGGTGCGAGGTGTCCATGCCGACGACGTCCTGCAGGTAGGCCGGCCCCATCGGCCAGCCGAACTCCTCCATGACCTTGTCGACCTTCACGAAGTCCGCGCCGTCACGCAGCGCCGCCATGAAACCGCCGAAGTACGGGAACAGGATGCGGTTGACCAGGAAGCCCGGGCAGTTCCTGACCACGATTGGCGTCTTGCCCATGCTGCTCGCGTAGGCGGCGACGGTAGCAATGGCTTCCTTCGAGGTGTGCTTGCCGTAGATCACCTCGACCAGCGGCATGCGATGCACCGGGTTGAAGAAGTGCATGCCGAGGAAGTTTTCCTTGCGCTCGACCGCCTCGCTCAACACGTCGATCGAGATCGACGAGGTGTTGGAGGCAATGATGCATTCCTTGGATACGAGCTTTTCGATCTCGGCCAGCACCGACTTCTTGACCTTCGGATTCTCGACCACCGCTTCGACGATGAGGTCGACGCCGCCGAAATCGCCGTAGTTCAGCGTCGGGCGGATCTTGCTCAATACGTCGCCGGCCTTCTCGGGCGTGAGCTTCTTGCGCTCGACCTGCTTCGAAAGCAGCTTGTTGGCCTCGGACATGCCGAGCGCCAGCTGCTCGTCCTTGATGTCCTTCATGATGATCGGCGTACCCTTGCTCGCCGATTGGTAAGCGATGCCGCCGCCCATGATCCCGGCGCCGAGCACGGCGGCCTGCTTCACCGGCTTGGCGGCCTTCTGGTACTGCTTCGCCTTCTTCTTGAGGAACTGGTCGTTGAGGAACAGGCCGATCAGCGCGTCGGCGACCGTGGTCTTGGCCATCTTGGCGAAGGCCTGGCCCTCGATCTTGAGCGCGTCGTCGCGGCCCTTGGCCGCCGCCTTCTGCATCGCCTTGATGGCCTCGACCGGCGCCGGATAGGCCTTGCCGGCCTTGCCCATGACGAACGCCTTCGCGGTCTCGAACGTCATCATGGTTTCCATCTGGTTCAGCTTGAGCGGGCCGGTCTTCTGCGCGCGGCGCGCCTTCCAGTCGGCCTTGCCCTCGATCGCCATCGACAGCATGCGCAGTGCGGCATCGCGCAGCTTGTCCGGGGCGACGACCGCATCGACGGCGTGGTCCTTGAGCGCCTTGTCGGCCTTGATCTGCTCACCGCCGGCGATCCACTCGATGGCGTTGTCGGCACCGATCAGGCGCGGCAAGCGGACGGTGCCGCCGAAGCCGGGAATGATGCCGAGCTTCACTTCGGGCTGGCCGACCTGCGCTGCGGCGGCCATCACGCGGTAATCGGTCGACAAAGCCATCTCCATGCCGCCGCCAAGCGCGAATCCGTTGATCGCGGTGACCGTGGGAAACGGCAGGTCCTCGATCGCACTGAAGGCCTGGTTGGCCTCGAACGCCCACTTGGCGATGTCTTCCTCGCTCAGGGTGAAGTTCTTGCCGAACTCGGTGATGTCGGCGCCGACGATGAAGACGTCCTTGGCCGAACTGACCAGCAACCCTTTCACGCCCGCCGCCTTCACCGCCGCGGCGGCCTCGGCCAGCTCGCGCACGGTGCGCGCGTCGAACTTGTTGACCGACTCGTCCTTGCGGTCGAAGCAGAGTTCGGCGATGCCGTTGGGCAGCGCGGTGACGCGGATGGATTGCCCTTGATACATGGGTAGTTACCCTCGTTATTTGAAGGAAAGTCGCAGCGCGTAGCGCGTGCCCTGAATGCGCGTGATGGCGTGATGCGCGGAAAAAGGCCGGTCATGATATCCGCCCATGTTGCAGTGCGTAAGTGCGCACGCGGGATTTTCGTCCTACACTGCCCCGGCGAGTCCGATCACGGGCATGGAGGGGAAACCGTGACCCTCGCGATCGGATGGCGCTGCGCTACCTCGGGGGCGTGCAGCGCGCCGCGCAACCCACTCATCTCCTCCTTTGAAGTTCTATCAGGCTTGTCGTCTGAAGGGAGACCACAGTCCATGGCTAAGAAACGCAAACCCAGTGCCGGCCTGCGCAAACTGCGCGCGCGTGCCAGCAAGGTGGCTCGCAAGGCACGCGTCCAGGCGCGCTCGCGCGTGCGCCGCGCAACCAGTCGCGCCAAAACCTCGCTGCGCAAGGTGAAGAGCAAGGCGAAGAGCACAGCCACGCGCGTCAAGAAAAAGGCCGCCAGCGTCCAGCGCACCGCGGTCAAACGCGTCAGCAAGGCACACGCCGAGGTGATCTCGCGCGCCGCCATGGCGACCACGCGGGTGAAGGCGATGATGCCGGCCAGCTTGCTGCCAACCCCGCCGCCGGCTCCGGCGCCGCTGTCGATGACGCCGATGAACACCGCCACGGGGGTCAACGGGTCCGGCGACACGCTCTAGGCTGAACCCCGCCGGCCTGTTACCGGCGGCGCACCCAACGGCGCGGAACCTTCCGCGCCGTTTTTCATTGGCGCCGGATACATTAAGACACCATGCCCCTGTCGCTCGAGCAAAGTACCGCGCTGTGCCGCCTGCTGGCCGATGCCAGCCGCCTGCGGCTCCTGCTGCTGCTCGAGAGCGAGGAGCTGTCCGTCGCCGAGCTGACCCAAATCACACGGCTCGCGCAGAGCCGCGTGTCCACGCACTTGTCGCGGCTTCAGCGCGCGGGACTGGTCCAGCAGCGCCGCGAAGGCGCCGCCGCCTTCTACGCCGCGACCGCAGCAGGACGCGACAGTGCGACCGGCGGCGTCTGGAGCCTGCTCCGTGAGCAGCTCGACGATGCGCAGGCACG
>DATLBT010000082.1:0-2091 GCA_035526825.1 Verrucomicrobiia bacterium
GCCGAGAACGACGAGCATGCGCTGACCATCGTTCGCGACATTGTCTCGCACCTGGGCGCCGAAGCCGGTGCCGAGGTCGAGCTGCGCGAGCCGCGGCCGCCGCTGCACGATCCCGAGGAGCTCTATGGCCTGATCCCGCAGGACGTCCGCGACCCCTATGACGTGCGCGAGCTGATTGCGCGCATCGTCGACGGCTCCGAGCTGCACGAGTTCAAGGCGCTTTACGGCAGCACATTGGTCACCGGTTTCGCGCATATCTGGGGGATGCCGGTGGCGATCCTCGCCAACAACGGCGTCTTGTTCTCCGAAAGCGCGGTCAAGGGCGCGCACTTCATCGAATTGGCATGCCAGCGCCGAATCCCGCTGCTGTTCCTGCAAAACATCTCGGGCTTCATGGTCGGCGGCAAATATGAGGCGGAAGGGATCGCCAAGCACGGCGCCAAGCTGGTCACGGCGGTCGCAACCGCGCAGGTACCCAAGATCACCGTGCTCATCGGCGGCAGCTTCGGCGCAGGTAATTACGGCATGGCCGGCCGGGCCTACAGCCCGCGCTTCCTGTTCACCTGGCCCAACAGCCGCATCAGCGTGATGGGCGGCGAGCAGGCGGCATCGGTGCTTGCAACCGTCCACCGCGACGCCGACAAGTGGACCAAGAAGCAGGCCGAGGCCTTCAAGGCGCCGATCCGCGAGGATTACGAGGCGCAGGGCAATCCGTGGCACGCCACGTCGCGGCTGTGGGACGACGGAATCATCGATCCAGCCCAAACCCGCGACGTGCTCGGCCTGGCGTTCGCAGCGTGCCTCAATGCGCCGATCCCGGAGAGGGCCCAGTTCGGCGTTTTCCGGATGTGAATGGCGAAGGTTCGCGCCGACCAGTTGATCGTTGCCCGCGGGCTCGCCGAGAGCCGGACACGCGCCCAGGCGCTGGTTCTCGCGGGTGCGGTGTTTTCGGGTGACCGCCGTGTCAGCAAGGCGGGCGACCTGCTGGCCGAGGATGCGCCACTCGAGGTCAGGGGCCGCGACCATCCTTGGGTGTCGCGCGGTGGGGTCAAGCTCGACCATGGTCTGACGCATTTCGAGTTGGACGTGGCGGGCGCAGTTGGGCTCGATGTCGGCTCTTCGACCGGGGGATTCACCGACGTCCTGCTGAGCCGCGGCGCAGCGAAGGTTTATGCGGTCGATGTCGGTACCAACCAGCTGGCGTGGAAGCTGCGGCAGGACCCGCGGGTCATCGTCCGCGAGCAGACCAACGCGCGCTATCTCGATTCGTCGGTGGTGCCGGAACTGATCGATGTCGTCGTCTGCGATGCCAGCTTCATAGGGCTCGCCAAGGTGCTTGGGCCGGCGCTCGCGCTCGCTAGGCGGGGCGCGAAGCTCGTTGCTCTGGTCAAGCCGCAGTTCGAGGCCGGACGCGACGAGGTCGGCAAGGGGGGCGTGGTCCGGGACCCGGTGGTCCACCAGCGCGTTTGCGACGCTGCGGCGGACTGGGTTGCGTCGCAGGGATGGACCGTGCTGGGGGTCACCGCGAGCCCGATCACCGGCCCCGAAGGCAATTTCGAGTTCCTGTTGGGAGCCATCAAGAATGACTGAGACGACAGGACGCCGCGAATGGTGGAAAGCCGCGCTTGTCACCGTGCCGGCGATCGTGATCGTCGGTTGGCTGATGGGCGTTGTGTCCGACAGTGGATCGGGCAACGGCTGGTACGACGCGCTGTCCAAGCCGTCGTTCCAGCCGCCGGGCTGGGCGTTCGGCGTGGCCTGGACGGCGCTTTACACGCTGCTGGGCATTGCCCTGGCCATTGTTCTCGCCGAACCACCGTCGCCAACCAGGCGGACCGCGCTGACTTTGTTCTTCGTGCAGCTGGCGCTCAATTTCGCCTGGTCGCCGATCTTTTTCGGCCGCCACATGATCGAAGTCGCCTTGGTGGTCCTACTGGCGATGCTGTTGATCGCGACCTCGGCCGCCAACCTGTTCCGCCGCATCCGCCCGGTGGCAGGATGGCTGATGCTTCCCTATCTAGCATGGTTGTGCCTCGCGACCGCGCTCAACTATGAGACCGGGAGGCTCAATCCGGGAGCGGACTCGGCGCC
>DATLBT010000083.1:0-5122 GCA_035526825.1 Verrucomicrobiia bacterium
CATTGCGACCTTGCATGCGATGGCCGAGGCGCTGATCAAATACGAGACACTGGACACGCACCAGATCCAGCGCGTGATCCGCGGTGAACCGCCCGGCGAGCCGGAAGGCGACAGCGGCTCGAGCACGCCGCCGCCGCCGCCGAAGGGCGCCGGCCCCGCGCCGACGCCGGGCATGAAGCCCGGTCCGTCGCCTGCAGCTTAGGCTCAAAAGCCGCATTCTCGACCTGGGTGCGCCCGTCGTCATGGGCGTGCTCAACGTCACTCCGGATTCCTTCTCCGACGGCGGCCGCCACGCGAGCGCGACGGCGGCGCTTGCGCGGGCGAAAGCGATGGTGGGCGAGGGGGCGGCAATCATCGATGTCGGCGGCGAGTCGACCCGGCCGGGCGCCTTGCCGGTCGATGAAGCCGATGAGCTGCGGCGCGTGTTGCCGGTCATCGAGGCCATCAAACGTGAATTGGACTGCGTAGTCTCGATCGACACGATGAAGCCCGGCGTGATGCGCGCGGCCTGCGCGGCGGGCGCCGAACTGATCAACGACGTCAACGCGCTGCGTACGCCGGGCGCGCTCGAGGCCGCGCGCGACAGCGGCGCCGCCGTATGCCTCATGCACATGCAGGGTGAGCCGCGCTCGATGCAGCAGGCCCCGGCCTATGCGGACGTGGTCGAGGACGTCTGCGATTTCCTGCGCGAGCGCGTCGGTGTCTGCATCGACGCCGGCATCGCGCGTGATCGGCTCGTGGTGGACCCGGGGTTTGGCTTCGGCAAGACCTTGCAGCACAATCTCGAGCTGTTGTCAGGCATCGACGTGATCGTCGAACTCGGCCTGCCGGTGCTGGTGGGCCTGTCGCGCAAGTCGCTCTTCGGCGCGCTGACCGGCGCGCCGGTCGACGAGCGCATGGCCAGCGGAGTCGCGGCCGCGGCCTTGGCGGCCTGGCAGGGAGCGCGCATCGTCCGGACCCACGACGTGCGTGCCACAATGGACGCCCTCAAGGTGACCCACGCGGCGATCAAAGCGCGACCGGCATGAGCAGGAAGTATTTCGGCACCGATGGCGTTCGCGGTCGCGTCGGCGTACCGCCGATGACCCCCGATTTCGCGCTGAAGCTGGGCTGGGCAGCGGGCCGGGTGCTGACCGAATTCAGCGAGCAGCCACTCGTGATCATCGGCAAGGACACGCGCCTGTCCGGCTATTTGTTCGAATCTGCGCTCGAGGCCGGTTTTGCCGCGGCTGGCGTGTCGGTCGGCATGGTCGGCCCGTTGCCGACGCCGGCGATCGCCTACCTCGCGCGCACTTTTCGCGCGAGCGTGGGCGTCGTCATCAGTGCCTCGCACAACGCCTATCCCGACAACGGCGTGAAGTTCTTCTCGGGTGAGGGCAGGAAGCTCGCCGATGAGCTGGAAGCGCGCATCGAAGCGATGATCGACCAGCCGCTCGAGACGGTGAAGCCGGAGGCCGTGGGCAAGGCGTACCGCATCGACGACGCGCCGGGCCGCTACATCGAGTTTTGCAAGCGCTCGTTCCCGCTCAACGCCTCGCTGTCGAAGCTCAAGATCGTGGTCGATTGCGCGCACGGCGCGGCCTACAAGGTTGCGCCGCCGGTGTTCCGCGAGCTCGGCGCCACCGTGCACGCGATCGGCGTCGCGCCGGACGGCGTCAACATCAATGCGGGCGTGGGCTCCACGCATATCGATGCGCTGCGCGAGGAAGTCGTGCGGCGCGGCGCGGACATCGGCGTCGCGCTCGACGGCGATGCTGACCGTTGCATGCTGGTCGATGCGTCCGGCCGCGTGGTCGACGGTGACGAGCAGCTTTATGTGATCGCGCGCTCGCGTCACGAGGAAGGCGCCCTCAAGGGCCCCGTGGTCGGCACGCTGATGAGCAACCTGGGCATGGAGCTCGCGTTGCGCAAGCTCGGCATCGCCTTCGAGCGCGCGGCGGTCGGCGACCGCTATGTGCTGGAGCGGCTCGAGGAGACCGGCGGCATGCTGGGCGGCGAGGGTTCCGGCCACATCGTCTGCCTCGACCGGACTACCACCGGCGACGGCATCGTCTGCGCGCTGCAGGTGCTGGCGACCATGGTGCGCACCGGTTGCACGTTGGCCGAGCTGGTCGCCCCGGTCGAGAAATTTCCGCAGGTGCTGATCAACGTGCCGGTGTCCGGCAAGGCGAAGGCCGTGGTTCAGGAAGGCCGCGTGCAGACGGCGCTGCGCGATGGCGAACGCCGGCTCGACGGGCGCGGCCGCATCCTGCTGCGGCCTTCCGGAACCGAGCCGCTGGTGCGCGTGATGGTCGAGTCGCGCGACGAGAACGAATCTCGCGAGACTGCCGAATCGATCGCGGCCCAGGTTCGCGCCGTCGCGGGTTGAGCCGCCAAACTCCAAGAGAACAGGTCAGGGTTAATTCATGAGGCGCTACCTCGTCGCGGGCAACTGGAAAATGAATGGTGGCCACAAGGCCAACGCCGACTTGCTCGGCAAAATGCAGGCCGGGATCGGCGCGGTCGCGAAGGTCGAGATCCTGGTTTGCCCGCCAGCGGTGTACCTCGAGTCGGTTGGCGCGACGCTGAAGGGCGGCCCGATCCTGCTGGGCGCGCAGAACCTCAGCGAGCAAGACAAGCCCGGTGCATTCACCGGCGAGCTCCACGGCGGGATGTTGAAAGAGGTCGGCTGCCGCTACGTCATCGTCGGCCACTCGGAGCGGCGCGCGCTGTATGGCGAGACCGATGCCCTGGTCGCCCACAAGTTCGCAGCGGCGCTGGCATCGGGACTGACGCCGATCCTTTGCGTGGGCGAGACGTTGCAGGAGCGCGAGGCAAGCCAGACCGAGCACGTACTCAAGCGGCAACTCGATGCCGTCGTCGACCGCTGCGGCATTGCTGCTTTCGCCAACGCGGTCATCGCCTACGAACCGGTGTGGGCGATCGGCACGGGACGCACCGCGACGCCGCAGCAGGCGCAGGACGCGCACGCTTTTCTACGCGCCCAACTCGCGGCACGTGATGCTAGAATCGCCGCCGCTTTGCGGCTGCTCTATGGCGGCAGCGTCAAGTCGGACAATGCGGCGCAGCTTTTCGCCGGTGCCGATGTCGACGGTGGCCTGATCGGAGGCGCATCCCTCAAGGCGGAAGATTTCCTTGCCATCTGCGCGGCAGCCCAGGCGCAGGCCCAATAAGGTACGAGGTAGGCATGTATACGTTTCTGGTGGTGATCCAGGTCCTCGCCGCGGTCGGCGTCATCGGCCTCGTGCTGATCCAGCACGGCAAGGGCGCGGACGCGGGCGCGGCATTCGGCAGCGGCGCATCGGGCACGGTGTTCGGCTCGCGCGGCGCCGCGAACTTCCTGACCCGCGCTACCGCGGGCTGCGCGACGGTGTTCTTCCTCGTCAGCCTGTCGCTCGCTTACCTGGTGCAGGCGCGCAAGGCCCCGGACAGCGTGGTCGACACACTGGCGCCGGCCCCGGTCGCCGCCCCCCAGATTCCCACTGAAGCGCCCGTTGCGGCACCCACCGAGCCAAAAGCGCCAGAGGTACCGGAGTAAATCAGCACAAGCCCTCGTGGTGGAATTGGTAGACACACTACCTTGAGGTGGTAGCGCCGAAAGGCATGGGAGTTCGAGTCTCTCCGAGGGCACCAATAAGAAAACCGGCGCAAGCCGGTTTTTTTATTGGTGCCTGGGGCACCAGGCATGTTCGACACCCCCACCCCTGTACCCGCCCCTCCGGAAGGGGGCGGGGGAACTCAGGCCGATCGCCTATCGGGCATTGTTTCCACACGAAAAACCCCCGCTAAGCTATTGCCAAAAAAGGGGGCCGCGCTTACCATGCGCGCCCTATCCCGGTGCGGGGTGGAGCAGTCTGGCAGCTCGTCGGGCTCATAACCCGAAGGTCGCAGGTTCGAATCCTGCCCCCGCTACCAATCCGCCTTCGGCGGTGGATAGGGGATTGGTGTAACAACTGGTGTGGAACAACCAGGGCCCTAGAGGCCCTTTTTTGTTCCCTGAAGACGGTGGTTGAGGCGATGGCGTCATTGCACGACAGGCTGGTGGAGTTGCTCGAACCCCTGGTGGAATCCCTGGGCTACGAGCTGGTCCTGCTCGAGTTCAACGCCCACAAGGGCTCGGCCCTCGTGCGCCTGTTCATCGACGCCGTGGGTGGGGTGTCGCTGGGTGACTGCGAAAAGGTGTCGCGCGAGGTGGAAGGCCGCCTCGACGTCGAGGACCCGATCGCACAGAACTACCGACTGGAAGTGTCTTCACCGGGGCTCGATCGCCCGCTCGTGAAGCCGGATCATTTCGAGCGGTTCGCGGGCCAGGTGGCGCGTGTGCAGCTCACGGCGCCGCAGGCGGGCCGCCGCAAGTTTGAAGGTGTGTTGCGCGGATTGCGCAACGATGCCGTGGTGCTTGAAACGACGGATGCGGGAACGATCGAGGTGCAGCTCGGCAACATCGAGCGCGCCCGCCTCGTTCCGGACTACGAGAAGGAGTTGCGCGGATCATGACCAACAAGAACATTCTCCTGATGATCGACGTCGTCTCTAACGAGAAGGGCGTCGAAAAGGAAATCATCTTCCAGGCGATGGAAGCCGCGCTGGCGTCCGCCACCAAGAAGAAGCACAGCGAGGAATACGACGTGCGCGTCGCCATCGACCGCGTCACCGGCGACTACGAGACGTTCCGTCGCTGGACGGTCATGGCCGACGGCGACGAGCTGTTCGAGTCGGCGGAGCGCCACCGCTACGTCGCCGACGCGCTGAAGGACAATTCCGAAGCGAAGCCCGGCGACGTCATCGAGGAGCGCCTCGACAACGTCGAGTTCGGCCGCATCTCGGCTCAGGCCGCCAAGCAGGTCATCGTGCAGAAGGTGCGCGAGGCTGAGCGCGCGCAGATCGTCGAGGCCTACAAGAACCGCGTCGGCGAGCTGCTCACCGGGCTGGTCAAGCGGCTCGAGCGCGGCAGCGTCATCGTCGACCTGGGCGGCACCGCCGAGGCCATCATCCCGCGCGAGCAGATGATCCCGCGCGAGCCACTGCGCCCGGGCGACCGCGTTCGCGGCTACCTATTCGAAGTCCGTTCCGAGATCCGCGGGCCGCAGCTGTTCCTGTCGCGCACCTCGCCGAAATACCT
>DATLBT010000084.1:0-2022 GCA_035526825.1 Verrucomicrobiia bacterium
GGGCTGCTGAATGACATCCGCCCGCTGGATGAAAAGCTGCTGCAGACGACCGTGCAGCGGTTTGTCGCGCTGGCGGCGGATCCAACTAAAGGGGACAGTCCCCTTGCGGGGACAGTCCCCACGCCGTCGCTGCGCGTCGACGCCGACAACGGCGCCGCGTTGATGAAACAACTGGAATTGCCCGAGGGCCCGGCCGTGGCGCTGATGCCGGGCGCCGAGTACGGCCCCGCCAAGCAGTGGCCGATCGAGCACTTCGGCGCATTGGCGATGGAGCTCGCCAAAGCCGGCGTGCAAACCTGGATTTTCGGTTCGGCCAAGGAAGTGCCGCTGGGCGAGCAGGTGCGCATCGCCTCCGGCATGGCCGCGGTGAACCTGTGCGGCAAGACGCAGCTCGCCGACGTGGTCGACCTCGCCGCGCGCAGCCGTGCCGTGGTCAGCAACGACTCGGGCCTCATGCACGTGGCGGCCGCGGCCGGGGTGCCGGTGGTGGCCTTGTACGGCTCCTCGACGCCCGACTTCACGCCGCCGCTGACCGAGCGCAAGCGGGTGCACTACCTGCGCCTCGAGTGCAGTCCGTGTTTCCAGCGCACCTGCCCGCTGTTCCACTACAACTGCCTGCGCCAGATCGCGCCGGCCGCGGTGCGTGAGAGCCTGAAGGAACTGGCCGGCGTCTGACTTATAATCCGCCGCGACAAGAACGAAGGATTTCGACATGTCTTTTTCAGATCGCGACGGCTTCATCTGGTACGACGGCAAACTCATGCCCTGGCGTGACTGCACCACGCACGTCCTGACCTATTCCCTCCATTACGGCGTCGGCTGCTTCGAAGGCGTCCGCGCGTACCACACGCCGCGGGGCACCGCGATCTTCCGGCTCGAGGACCACACCCAGCGCCTGCTGAACTCCGCAAAGATCCTCGGCATGAAGATGCCGTGGGATGCGGCCGCGCTGAATGCCGCGCAACTCGAAGTGCTGCGCGCCAACAAGTTGAAGGAAGCCTACCTGCGGCCGATGGTGTTCTACGGCGCCGAAGGCATGGGCCTGCGCGCCGACAACCTCAAGACGCACGTGATCGTCGCTGCGTGGACCTGGGGCGCGTACCTTGGCGCCGACAACATGGAGCGCGGCATCCGCGTGAAGACCTCGAGCTTCACGCGCCACCACGTCAATGCAGCGATGTGCCGCGCCAAGGCCAACGGCCAGTACATCAACTCGATGATGGCGCTCAACGAAGTGCTGCGTGACGGCTACGACGAGGCCATCATGCTCGACACGCAAGGCTTCGTCGCCGAGGGCTCGGCCGAGAACATTTTCCTGGTGGTCAACGGCGCGCTGCACACGCCAGACATCACCGCCTGCCTTGATGGCATCACGCGCCGCACCGTGATCCAACTCGCCAAGGACTTCAACATGCCGGTCATCGAGCGTCGCATCACGCGCGACGAGGTTTACATCGCCGACGAGGCGTTCTTCACCGGCACCGCGGCCGAAGTGACGCCCATACGCGAGCTCGACGGGCGCGTCCTCGGCGATGGCAAGCGTGGGCCGATCACGACTCGCGTTCAGAAAGCGTTCTTCGAGGCGGTGATGGGCAAATCCGAGAACCACCGCGACTGGCTCTCGCCGGTCGCTGCGTAGTGGCTATGGCCGAACCGGTTACCAACTCTGAACGCTTCATCGAAGTCACGGCGACAGATCTGCCGCTGCACTGCCCGATGCCGTCAATGATGCTGTGGAATGCGCACCCGCGCGTTTACCTCCCGATTCAGAAAACCGGCGAGGCGCTCTGCCCAGACTGCGGGACGAAGTACACCCTCAAAGGCGGCGCGGTCGCCGAGCACCACTAGCCTCCCTTTGAAAATTCTCGTCGTCGGGCCGTCCTGGATCGGCGACACCGTACTCGCTCAACCGCTTTTCACGCTGCTCCACGAGCGACATCGAGATCTCGCGCTCGACGTGCTCGCGCCGGCGTGGACGCTGCCGCTCGTGCGGCGCATGCCGGACGTGCGCCACGCGATGCC
>DATLBT010000085.1:0-26243 GCA_035526825.1 Verrucomicrobiia bacterium
GCCTGGATCGACATGCGGCCCGCGACCTCGCTCATCGGCGCCAGCAGCGGCAGGCCGCCGCGGCCGTCGGTAACCGTCTCGTAGGCAATTGCGACGCTGCCGGACTTCACCAGCGCCTGGGTCTGCCCGGGATCGGGCGCGAGGTGCAGGTAGGTAAACAGCACCTGGCCTTCGCGCAGCATCTTGCACTCGCCCGGTTGTGGCTCCTTGACCTTGACGATCATGTCCGCGCGGGAAAAGACCTCCTTGGCCGAGGGCGCGATTTTGGCGCCAGCGCGCACGTACTGGTCGTCGGTAAGGCCGATGCCTTCGCCGGCGCGCTTCTCCACCAGCACTTCGTGCCCGCGCGCGCGCAATTCACGCACACCGGCCGGCGTCAGGCCGACGCGGTACTCATGGTTCTTGATTTCCTTGGGCACGCCGACGCGCATGCGGGTCCTCCGGCCGGCTTTTTAGTGGAGCAATTCTATTAGACTCGCGCCCCATGCTGCTGCGCAATCCGCGTTTTATGGCGTTCCTGCTGGTCGCCGCGGGCCTGGGCGTTGCGGGCTATTTCGGCGAGCAGCGCTCGCGGCTGCCTGAGTGGTCCGAAGCCGAGATTGAACAGTCAGTGGAATTGAACCTGACGCTGGACCTGAGCCGGCGGGGACCGCACCTGCAGCCCGACGGCGAGCGCATGGACGCCCTGCGCACGGCGGTGCGCGCGGAGGTCGAGGCGGACATTAAGCGCGACCGGGAGCACCTGGAGCGCTGGATTGGGGTGGGGCTGGTCCTGCTCGTGCTGGGCGTAGGGCAGTTTGTGTTCTCCGCGGCATTCCGTCAGAAGTCCGACTGAGGCGGTGCTTCACAAAAAAAAGGCGCGGGCACGGCCGCGCCTTTTTCAGCGATGTCAATCAATCTGAATCGTTGCAGGCCAGCTTGCTATCCATGTCATCGTCCTCCGGAGTGCCGTCCCCAGTGCGGTCACCCTCTATTCCATAGGGGCTCACGGGACCCGGCGGGTTATCGGCATCGCCGGCGGAAATCGGGAGGATGAAATCCACGCTGGTCGTCGCTTCGCTGCCAGTGACCGTCGCGCTGGCCGTCAGCCTGACCACGACCCATGTACCGCGGTCCTGCGGATAGGTGACGTCAAACTGGAATGCGCCATTGCTGCCGACGGTGACGCTGTTGGGCACCGTCGCCACGTTGCTCGGATCGAGTTGACCATTCCCGTTGTCGTCCTCGTTCGCGTCGAGCACGGCGTTGCTGTTGCCGTCTTCGTTGGCACACGTGGCGGTGATGAGGGGAACCTTTTTGTTGTTGACAGTTACGTATAAACCCTTCCTGAACCGCAACGACTCCGCCTTGAGGAACACCTGGGTTCCGGCAGCGGCCGAGCCGTCACTGCGCGTGACAATCACCGAGTACGGGAAGCGGTAGGTCGTCTGGTTGGCCTCGAAAATCTCGTTGCCGGTTCCCAGCACGATGCGCGCCGCACGGCCGCCAACTGTTAACGTCGTGTTCGCCGTGATTCCATTGACCGTGGCGGAGATCTGCACACCGTCAGTGGCGCTTGTGGTGCCACTCGATGTGTAAATCACCTTGGCCACACCGGCGGTGTTGGTCGTCACGAGCGGTGTATCGATTGTGCCCCCAGTGTTGTCGGTCAGGCTGAACGACACCTGCACGCCTTTGACCAGGTTGTCGGCAGCATCGCGCACGGTCGCGGTGATTTCAGAAGTGCTGTTGGTCCCGATAACATCCGGGGAAGCCTGCACCGCGATCTTCGCGGGAGTCGTCGCCACGAATTCTACCTGGAGGGAAGACTGTGGCTGGGTCCCCGCCGAGCTGGTGGCGACGATCGTCGCCACACCGGCGGAACTCGACGAGATGTCGACCGTCGCGAATCCGCCCACAGTCGTCGCTGTAGCCGGAGTCAAAGTTCCGCGGGTCGTTGCAAAATTGACCAGGGTGCCGTCCGCCACGTCCACGCCCCCGACGCGCCAGCGCACGGTAACCGGCTGGGAGGTGGCGAGGTTGATCTGCGCATTCGCTGACGGAGCCGTGAAGGTGAAACTGTCCGTATTGATGCCGACCGGGTGCGTGTCGGAGATTCCCAAAGCCGTGGCCGTGAGCGTGTCGGCCGTCGCACCGCTGTTGGTCGGCGTGTACGTGAAAGTCGCCAAACCGCTGGCATTGGTCGTGAGTGTGGTTGCACTCAGCGTGTTACCCGCCGATGACGAAATGGTTACAGTGCGGCCGCCGATGCCCTGCTGCGCCGAATCGAGCAGCGTAACGGTGTAAGTCGCCGGTGCTCCGAACTGTGCATTGTCCGGGCCGGTGATCGAGATAGTGGTGTTGATGACCTCGACTTGAACGGTGTCCGTGGCATTCCCGCTACCGCTGCCCGAACGCGCGACGGCGTTGACAACTAGAAAACGATTAGTGGGATCGTTGCCGGTGGTGACGACCGTGGTAGCAAAACCATCAGCGTTGGTTGTTGCAACCTGGGGATTGACGATACCCCCGTTGTCGACGCTGAAGTTGACCCTGGCCCCGGAGACGACGCCATTGTCCGCGTCGCGTACGAACGCTGTGATCGTCACGCCTTCGCCGGTAGTGTTGCCCTCCGACGGCAATTGCGGCTGACTCACCGTGAGATCGACGACCGTCGGGATGCCCGTCCCGGTCGGGGTCGGCGTCGTCGGCGCGACGCCATCCTCAAACGAGACGCCGTTGTTGCACGCGCTCAGCAGAACTGCGCATGCCAGACTGAGAATCCCAAAGGCAGAGCTACGCATAAAATCCCCCGAATCGCACCCGTGTCACTCCACGGTGATTTGCAATGATGCTAAAGCAAAAACCCTGACAAAACAAGAAGCTCAGCCACAAACCTAAAGATAATTTGCAGGAGTCGAGATCGGGACGTAGCCCGCCCCCTCCAGATTGCACTTCTACAGCCTCTACGGAAGCCAGTTACCGACATACGGTGGCGCCCTCGAGACGAATCGAACGTCCGACCTGCCGCTTAGGAGGCGGCTGCTCTATCCACTGAGCTACGAGGGCCGTTAACCGGCTGATAAGGCGGGATTCTAGGCCTTCAGGACCTGGCCGAGGAACGCGCGCAGGCGCTCGTTCGCCGGCTGGCCAAAGAAGCCGTCCGGACTGTCCTGGTAGACCAGCTCACCGCCGTCCATGAACAGCACGCGATGAGCGACCGCGCGCGCAAAGCCCATCTCGTGGGTCACGACGACCATGGTCATGCCTTCGGCCGCCAAAGCCTGCATGACCTCCAGCACTTCGCCGACCATCTCCGGATCGAGCGAGCTGGTGGGTTCGTCGAACAACATGATGTCCGGCTCCATCGCCAGCGCACGGGCGATCGCCACGCGCTGCTGCTGGCCGCCCGACAATTGCGCCGGAAAGCTGGCGCCCCGCTCCGCCAGCCCGACCTTCGCCAGCAACTTGCTCGCGCGCGACTCGGCTTCCGCCACGGTCAACGCCCCGACCTGGCGCGGCGCCAGCATCACGTTGCCGAGCGCCGACTTGTGCGGAAACAGGTTGAATTGCTGGAACACCATGCCGACGCGCTGGCGCAACTTGTTGAGGTCGGTGTGGCGGTCGTGCACGGGCTGGCCGTCGACCCAAACCTCGCCTTCGCTGACGCGTTCGAGCCCATTCAGCATGCGCAGCAGCGTCGACTTGCCCGAGCCGCTGGGGCCGACGATCACCACGACCTCGCCCGGCTGCACGGTGAGCGACACGCCCTTGAGCGCGGCCACGCCGTTGGCAAAGCGCTTGCCGACGTTCTTCAGCTCGATCTGCGGCTTGCCTTCAATCACTGGCGGCGAGCCTCCGCTCGAGACGCCGCACCAGCAGCGACAGCGCGCCGGTCAGCACGAGGTACATCAGCGCCACCGTGAACCACACTTCGAACGGGCTGAAGGTCGAGGTCACCACCTCGCGCCCGGCTTTCGACAAGTCCGTGATCGCGATGATCGAGACCAGCGAGGAATCCTTGATCAGGTTGATGAACTGCCCCGCGAGCGGCGGCAGCGTGCGCCGCAGCGCCTGCGGCAGGATCACGTGGCGCATCGCGGCCGCGTAACCCATGCCGAGGCTGCGCGCCGCCTCCATCTGGCCGCGCGGCACGGCCTCGATGCCCGCTCGCACGATCTCGGCGACGTAGGCGCCGGTGAAAACGGCCAGCGCCGCGACGCCCGCGGTGAACGGCGACAATTTCAGCACCGTGCCGATGAAGAAATAGAAGATGAAGATCTGCACGAGCAGTGGCGTGCCGCGCACGAGTTCCACGTAAGTCGTTGCGAGGCCATGCGCCGCGGGATTGGCGGACACGCGCCCGAGGCCCGCGACCAGGCCCAGCACCAGCGCGAACACCAGCGACCACGCGGAGATCTTAAGCGTGACCCAAAGGCCGATGAGCAGCGGGCCCGGCGCGTAGCCTTCGCGCATCGCAACGATGTCGCCCTCGAACACCGGATCGCCGTCCGCCGCCGCGATGCGGTCGACATTCTCGATGTGCGTGACCGCAGGCGGATCAGTCTGCGTGTGGATCTCGAGCGCCCGTGGATCGTCGACCAGCTTGATCACGCCATCGGTCGGCGCGGCGACGCGCTCGCCTTCCTGGCTGACCACGTATTGCGGGATCTTGTCCCAGCGCCAGTCGTAATCGATGCGCTGGCTCGCCGACCAGACGCCGTAGCCGAGCGTGGCGATCACTGCGGCGTAGACACCGCGCCAGAGCCAGCGGTTGGGATAAGGGTGTGGTTGCATCAGGCCGGGCGGCCTAATTGACGTTCGCGAGCCAGGCGTTGCTCTCGAACCACTTCTTGTACAGCGCCTGGTAGCGCCCGTCTTTCTTCAAGCCCGCGAGGAACTCGTTGAGCCAGGCACGCAAGGCCGGATCGTTCTTGCGAATCGCCCAACCCAGGTCCTCGCGCGTGAAGGGCTCGTGCAGGTGCACGAGGCTTTTCGGATTCTGCGCGGCCATCACGGCGTTGAACGGCAGGTCGTAAACGAACCCGTCGGCGCGGCCGTTGCGCACCTCGATGGCCGCATCCGCTTCGTGCTCGAACGTGCGGATCTTCGCGCGCTTGAACGCCTTGCGCGTGGCGATCTCGCCGGTGGTGCCGAGCTTGCTCAGAACGGTGAACTCGGGCGTGTCGAGGTCCTTGTGCGACTTGATGCGGTCTTTCAGATTCGCGCGCAGCAGCACCGTCTGGCCGATCGTCAGGTACGGGTCGCAGAAATCGACGCGCTCCGCGCGCTCCGGCGTGATGGTCATGCCGCCCATCAAGACGTCGAACTTGTCCGTCAGCAAGGCCGGGATGATGCCGTCCCAGGCCTGGTTCACGACGGTGACCTTCACGCCGAGCTTGCGCGCCATGAGCTTGGCGAGGTCGATGTCGAAGCCGATCAGCTCGCCGCTCTTGTCGCGCATCTCGAATGGCATGTAGCCGGCCTCGAGCCCGACGCGCAGCTCCCCGCGCGCCTTGATCTTCGCCAAGGTGGGACTCTCGTCGGTCGGAACCGCGGCCTGCGCGCTGATCAGTGTCATCCCGAGGAGCGCAGCGACGAGGGATCGCGTTCTGAATGCGATCCCTCGCTCCGCTCGGGATGACACGGTTTGGGGCGACACGGTGGGATGATTCATGCCCCGCTAGAATGCCACATGCTCGCGTCATACCAATCCCATCTCGACTGGATTTCCGCGCAGGTCCCCGCACAGCGCGACGAGCTGCTGCGCCTGTCGAACATCAACTCCGGCAGCTACAACGCCGCGGGCGTGGACCGCGTCGCCGATCGCGTCGCCGAGCTGTTCACGCCGCTCGGCGCGAACGCCGAGCGCATCGAGTTGCCTGCGCATCGCGTCACCAATGACCGCGGCGAAGCCGTGTCGAACGCGGTCGGCCGCGCGCTGCGCCTGCGTCGTCGGCCCGAGGCGAAGCTGCGCATCTTCCTCGCCGGCCACCTCGACACCGTGTTCAGCGAGAAGCACCCGTTCCAGGCTGCGCGCGTCGTCAACGACGACACGCTGAACGGCCCCGGCGTCGCCGACCTCAAGGGCGGCCTGCTGGTGATGCTGCTGGCGCTGTCGGCGCTCGAGCGCAGCCCGTGGAAAGACGCGATCGGTTGGGAAGTGTTGTTCAACCCGGATGAGGAGATCGGCTCGGAGGGCTCGGCGCCGCTGTTCAAGGATGCGGCGGGCCGCCATGACATTGGCCTGGTGTTCGAGCCGTCATTCCCCGACGGCAACCTCGCCGGTGCGCGCAAGGGCTCGGGCAATTTCGACGTCATCGTGCAAGGCCGCGCCGCGCACGCCGGGCGTGAGCCGCATCTGGGCCGCAACGCGATCCGCGCCGCAGCCGACTGCGTCCAGGCCATCGATCAACTCAACGGCAAGCGCGACGGCGTCACGCTCAACGTCGGCTACGTGCACGGCGGCGGCCCGACCAACATCGTGCCGGACCGCTGCATCGTCAAGTTCAACGTGCGCACGGAGCGGCCTGACGACGAGCGCTGGCTGCATGAGGAACTCGACCGCGTGCTCGCCGCTGCGAGGCAGCGCGAGGGCATCCAGCTCGAGCTGCGCGGCAGCTTCACGCGCACGCCGAAGGTACTCACGCCCGCCATCGAACGCCTCGCCGGCATGATCGGCGACTGCGGCCGCCAGCTCGGACTCGAGCTCGCCTTCAAGCCTACCGGCGGCTGCTGCGATGGCAACAACCTAGCCGCGGCAGGACTGCCCAACATCGACAACCTCGGCGTGGTCGGTGGTGAGATCCACAGCGACCGCGAGTTCATGCGCGTCAGCAGCATCGGCGAGCGTGCGCAACTGTCTGCGTTGCTGATGCTGCGCCTCGCGAGCGGCGACCTGGAGTGGCGGCGGTGAAAGTCATTCGCCCGATCAAGTCCGGTGACCTGGACGCGCTGCTCGGCCTCGCGCAGGGCGCTGGCGTCGGCTTCACCTCGCTGCCGCCGGAGCGCCGCTTCCTGCAGGAAAAGATCGAGCTGTCGGAGCGCTCGTTCGCGACGAACGCGGCCGAGGCCGGCCACGAGCGCTACATGTTCGTGCTCGAGGATGTTGCGAGCGGGCGCATCGGCGGTTGCTGCGCGGTGGAGGCGGCCTGTGGCCTCGATGAGCCGTTCTACAACTACCACGTCGGCACCACGGTGCACGCGCATCGCGAGTTGGAGATCTACAACCAGCTGCCCACGCTCTATCTGTCGAACGACTACACCGGCACCAGCGTGCTGTGCTCCCTCTACCTGTCGCCGGACTTTCGCTCGGGCGGCGCCGGTCACCTGCTGTCGCGCAGCCGCTTCCTTTTCATGGCGCAACATCCGCGGCGCTTCGCCGCGAAGGTGATCGCGGAGATGCGAGGCGTTTCCGACGAGCGCGGCCGCTCGCCATTCTGGGAAGGCCTCGGCCGCCACTTCTTCAGCATCGACTACGGCCGCGCCGAGCACCTCGTCGGCATGGGCAACAAGGCCATCATCGCGGAGCTCATGCCAAAGCACCCGATCTACACCGTGCTGTTGCCGCCCGAGGCACGTGCCGTGCTCGGACAGGTGCATCCGCAGACCGCGCCGGCGCTTCACCTGCTCGAGCGCGAGAACTTCCGCATGCAGGGCTACATCGACATCTTCGACGGCGGGCCGACGGTCGAGGCGCCGCTGGCCGAGATCCGCTCGATCAAGCGCAGCCGCCTGGTGAAGGCCGTCGCTGGCGCGCAGCTGGCCGGGGGCTTGCCGCATCTGGTCGCCAACACGGCGCTCGCCGATTACCGCTGCACGCTGGCGAACCTCGATCCGGCTGACAGCACCGCGACGCTGCCGCCCGCGACGATCGAGGCCTTGGGCGTGCGCGTCGGCGACATCGTGCGCGTGACCCCCGTATGAGCCAGAAGGGCCAGCTATACGTCGGCGGGCAGTGGCGCGCCGGCAGCGGGCCACAACTCGACAGCCGCGACCCGGCCAGCGGCGAGGTGCTGTGGAGTGGCGCCACCGCGAACGCAGCCGATGTCGACGCCGCTTTCGGCGCGGCGCGCGGCGCGCTCGACCCATGGGCTGCGCTGTCGTTCGCGCAACGGGAAGCTGTCGTGCGCCGCTTTGGCCAGCGGCTCGAGGGCCGGCGCGAGTCGCTCGCCTCCGCAATCGCACGCGAGACCGGCAAGCCCTTGTGGGACACGCGCGGCGAAGTCACCGCGATGGTCAACAAGATCGACATTTCGGTGCGCGCGCACGCGGCGCGCACCGGCACGGTCGAGACCGCCGCCGCCGGCGCCGTCAACGCGGTACGGCACAAGCCGCATGGCGTCGTCGCCGTGTTCGGGCCGTACAACTTTCCGGGTCACCTGCCCAACGGCCACATCGTGCCGGCATTGCTGGCCGGCAACGCCGTGCTGTTCAAGCCGAGCGAGCTGACGCCGTGGGTCGCCGAAGAAACCGTGCGCCTCTGGCATGAAGCCGGGTTGCCGTTTGGGGTACTGAACCTGCTGCCCGGTGAACGCGCGACCGGCGAGGCGATCGCCGCGCACGCCGAACTCGACGGCCTGTTCTTCACCGGCAGCGTGCGCGTGGGCCACCTGCTGCACCGCCAGTTCGCCAATCGTCCGCACAAGATCCTCGCGCTCGAAATGGGCGGCAACAATCCGCTGGTCGTCGGCCACGTCGCCGATCCGCGCGCCGCGCTCTACGACGTGATCCAGTCGGCATATCTGTCGAGCGGCCAGCGCTGCACCTGTGCGCGGCGGTTGTTCGTGCGACGCGGCGCCGAGGGGGACGCGTTCATCGCCGCGCTCGCCCGGGCGGTGGCCGCCATCAAGGTCGGCGCGTGGAACGACGAACCGCAGCCGTTCATGGGCCCGCTGATCTCGCCGGCTGCCGCCGACGCGTTGCTCGCGGCGCAGGACAAGTTGTTGGCCCTTGGCGCCACGGCGCTGGTGCCGATGCGCCGACTCGAGCGCGGCGCGGCATTCGTCGCGCCCGGGCTGATCGACGTCAGCGCCGCGCGCGACCTGCCCGACGAGGAATATTTCGGCCCGCTGCTGACGGTGGCGCGCTACGACACGCTCGACGAGGCTATTTCGCGAGCCAATGCCACTCAATACGGCTTGTCAGCCGGCCTGCTGTCGGATTCGCGCGAGGACTACGACAAATTCTTCCGCCGCATCCGCGCCGGCGTGGTGAACTGGAATCGCCAGACCACCGGGGCCAGCAGCGCATCGCCCTTCGGCGGCATCGGCGCGAGCGGAAACCACCGCCCGAGCGCGTACTACGCCGCAGATTACTGCGCTTACCCGGTCGCCTCGATCGAGGCTCCGGCGTCGGTGCTGCCGGATAAGCTGCCGCCGGGTATCACGCTGTAGGAAGTGTCATCCACTACCTCGCCGCGAGCGCCGTCTCCGGCTCGCTCATCAAGCCCTTGATGACCTTCACCGGCACCGAGCCGTACGACAGGAACTTGTTGTGGAATGCCGCCAGGTCGAACTGCGGCCCCAGCTGCGCCTTGCGGGCCTCGCGGAACTCGAAGATCTCGGCGTAGCCGGCGAAGTAACTGGTCAGCTGCACTTGGGACAGCTGCACGCGGCGCCACTTGCCGCGCGCCTCGGTCTCGGTCTGGAAGGCCTCGTTCATCAACAGCTTCAGTGCATCCTCCTCGCTCATGCCGAGCACGTGCACGGAGTAGTCGAGGATCGTGTTGACGACCGCGCGCATCTCGAACTTTTCGAGCATCAGCCACATCTCCGGCTCGTTCGCCCCCCAGCCGTTCTCGAGCATCATGCGCTGCACGTAGCAGGCCCAGCCCTCGATCATCGGTCCCGAACCCAGCAGGCTCTTGACCACGCTCGGCGAACGGTTCGAATGCAATAGCTGCGTGTAGTGCCCCGGCACCGCCTCGTGGATGTTGAGGATCTGCATCATCCAGTTGTTGTACTCGCGCAGGAAGCTCTCGGCGCGCTCTGGTGAGAAGTCGCCCATCGGGTTGACGTTGTAATACGTCGGCGCGCCCGGGTTGAACGGGCCCGGCGCGTCGATCGAAGCGATGGCAACGCCGCGCGTCGGGTTGAACGGCGGCGTCTCACGCACGATCAGCGCCTTGCTCGGGTCCTGCTCGAGCAGCTTTTTCTCGCGAACGAATTTCTCGAGCGCCGGGATCTGCGCGCGCACGTCGTCCACGAACTTCTCGGGCTTCGAGTGCTTTTCCGAAACCTTGGCGATGACCTTGGCAATCAGTTCCTTGCGGTCCTTCGGCATCGGCACGGCTTTTTTGCCCTTGCCCGGGAAATATTTGGGCCACAGCTTCCTGGCGTTGGCCTCCATGTCGGCGTGGAGCTGTTCCTTGGCCCGCTGCGCGCGCTCGAAGAGCTGTTCGATCGTGAAGCCCGACTGGATGTCGTAACCGAACTTCGGCAGGTACAGCTCGCGGCCGAGGCGGAAGGAGCGCGCGTAGTCCGGCGTCAGCGAGGGCTCGAGTTGGGTCAGCCAGGCGACGTGCGCCGTCGTCGCGGCGCGCGCGGCCTCGAGGCGCTTTGCGAACAGCGCTTTCTCATCTGCGGCCAGCCCCGAGCCTTGCGCCTGCTTGCCCAGCGCATCGCCCAGCAACTGCAGCGTGCCCTGGTTCTGCTGGATCGCGAGCTGGGTGTGCTCGCGCGTCGGGCGCTTCAGGTTGGCCTGTACCGCCTGATAGAGCGCCGGCACTTGATCCAGGCGCGCCAGCACCACGCGCAGCCGCTGGTCGAGCGGCGCGTACTCGGTATTGAGCACCGCGTCGATCGCGCCCGCAGGGTTGTAAGACATCGTGTATCCCTGCAGCGCCGCGTTCCACTCCCAGTCGCGCAGCTCGATGCGCTCCCAGCGCTGGCCCTTGAGGAAATTGGCGATCTGGCCGTGGTCGGCCCGCAGCAACGGGTCGAGGCGCGAGGCGTCGAAGCGCGCCAGCTCCTTCGCTTCCTGGTCGAGCCAGGCCAGCTCGCGCGCGCGCCACGCCGCATCCGGCACGGTGACTTGCGCGGCGTGATCGTACTTGCCGGCCTGGATCGCCCACTCCGGGTAGAACGCCATGAGGTCCGCGACGAACTCCGACTCCCACGCCTTGAACGCGGCATCCATGTCGGCCGGTGGTGTCGCCGTGTTGACGGCGCACGAGCTCGAAGCCAGCGCCGCTGCCGCTACAATGAGTCGAAATCCGCGCATGCCGTGTTCCTCTTTGCTCGCCGACCGTGGAGCCGCGATGTTACGCCAAGGCTTTCATGAACACGATTGAAGCCAATTTCGACGGCCTGGTCGGTCCCACGCACAACTATGCGGGCCTGGCTTTCGGCAACGTCGCGTCGGCGAGCAATGCCGACCAGCCGTCCAATCCGCGCGAGGCCGCGCTGCAGGGCCTCGCCAAGATGGGAGCGCTGCATGCGCTCGGGCTTGCGCAGGGCGTGCTGCCGCCGCACGAGCGCCCGCACCTGCCCACGCTGCGCGCGCTCGGGTTTTCGGGGTCGGATGCGCAAGTGCTGGCGCGCGTGCGCCGTGAAGCGCCCGGCCTGCTAGCCGCGGCGACCTCGGCCTCGGCCATGTGGGTCGCCAACGCGGCCACCGTTTCTGCAAGCCCCGACACCGTCGACGGCCGCGTGCACTTCACCCCGGCGAACCTGTGCACCCAACTGCACCGCGCCATCGAGCCGCCGATCACCGCGCGCGTCCTCAAGGCGGTATTTCCGGACGAAAAGCACTTCGCGCACCACGAGCCACTGCCGGCCACGCCGGCGTTCGGCGACGAGGGCGCCGCCAACCACACGAGGCTGTGCTGGAACGCGGGCGCGCGCGGCGTCGAGATCTTCACTTACGGACGTGGCAGCGACGCGGACCCCGCGCCGCAGCGCTATCCGGCGCGGCAAACGCGGGCCGCGTCGCAAGCGGTGGCGCGCGCGCATGGCGTCGATGCGCGCGCCGTCTTCGTGCAGCAAAACCCGGCTGTGATCGACCAGGGCGTTTTTCACAACGACGTGATCGCGGTCGGCAGCCGCGAAGTGCTGCTGCACCATGAGCATGCCTTTCTGCACACCCACTTATTGCACGAACAGGTGGCCGCGGCGCTCGACGGCGCCGAGCCCGTCTTCATCGTGGTGCCGGCCGCCGACGTCCCCGTGGCCGATGCGGTGCGCACCTACCTGTTCAACAGCCAGCTGGTTTGCGCGCCCGACAACACCTTGCACCTGGTTTGCGCACAGGAATGCCGCGACGATCCCGGCGTCTGGCGCGTGATCGAGGACATCGTCGCCAGTCCCGACAATCCGATCGCGAAGGCGCACGTGTTCGACCTGCACCAGTCGATGCGCAACGGTGGCGGCCCGGCCTGCCTGCGGCTGCGCGTCGTGCTGACCGCAGCCGAGCGCGCCGCGGTGAACCCGGCGTGCTGGATCGATCCCGCGCACCTCGCCTCCCTGCAGGGCTGGGTCACGCGGCATTACCGCGACCGGCTCACGCTCGACGACCTCGCTGACCCCCAGTTGCTCGACGCCACGCGCCGCGCGCTCGACGAGCTCACGCGGCTGTTGAAGCTGGGCAGCGTCTACGACTTCCAGCGCGCGCCGTGACCGGCCGCGGCATCCGCATCGCGATCCTGCTGCTCGTGCTCGCTTTCGTCGGGCTCGACGCCTGGCTCACGCGCTCGCGCGCCACCAGCTGGGAAAAGACGCTGCGCGTGTCGGTCCACCCGATCCCCGCGGACCAGAGCCCGGCGACGCGCGACTACGTGTCGCAGCTGACGCGCGAGGATTTCGGAGCCATCGAGGATTTCCTCGCGCGCGAGGCCCGGCGCCATGGCGTGGTGTTGGACGAGCCCGCGCGCATCGGGCTGCGCGCGCCGCTCGCGGCGCTCCCACCGCTGCCGCCCGCCGACCGCAGCCTGCTCGGCACCATGTTGTGGAGCCTCAAGTTGCGCTGGTGGGCCTGGCGGCGCGAAAGCGCGCAGCCCTCACCGCCGGGGCACATCCGCATGTTCGTGTTGTATTACGACCCGGAGCTCAGCCCGCGCGTCGCGCACTCGCTGGGCCTCAAGGAGGGCCTCATCGGCATCGTCCATGCGTTCGCTACGCGCCACATGACGCAAGGCAATAATTTCGTCATCGCCCACGAGCTGCTGCATACGCTCGGCGCCCGCGACAAATACGACCTCGGCACCGGCTTGCCGTCGTTCCCCGACGGCTACGCCGAGCCCGACCGTTCGCCGCGGTACCCGCAGCAGCGCGCCGAACTGATGGGCGGTCGCATCGCGCGCACGCCGGACCACGCGGACATTCCCGAAGGTCTCGGCGAAGTCGTCGTCGGCCTCGGCACGGCTCGCGAGATCGGTTGGGTGCGGCCGTGAGCGCCTCCACGAGCTTGGCGTGGCGCTGGTATCGCTTCGACGAGCTGCCACCGGCGGTCCTCTACGAAATGATGCGCCTGCGCAGCGCGATCTTCGTCGTCGAGCAGGACTGCGTGTTCCCCGACATGGACGGCCGCGACCCGCAGTGCGAGCACCTCGGCGGCTATGACGGCGAACGGCTCGTCGCCGGTTTGCGCCTGGTGCCGCCCGGCGTGCGCACGCCGGAGGTGTCGCTGGGCCGCGTGGTGGTGGCGAGGGAGGCGCGCGGCCGCGGCCTCGGTCGTGCCGTGATGCAGGAAGGCCTGCGTGCGTGCGCGCAGCGCCATCCGGGAGCGCCCGTGAAGGTGTCGGCGCAGCAGCACCTGGAAAAGTTCTACGAAAGCCTGGGTTTTCGCACGGTCGCGCCGATGTACATGGAGGACGGGATTCCCCATGTGGACATGGTTAGGGCTTAGGCCCAACCCCTATACTTCCCGCCGCATGTACACGACCCATTTTGGCCTCCGGGAGATGCCGTTCTCCATCACCCCGGACCCCGCCTATCTCTACATGAGCCCGCACCACCAGGAGGCGCTCGGCCACCTGCTGTACGGCACGGGACAGTACGGCGGTTTCGTGCAGCTGACCGGCGAGGTTGGCACCGGCAAGACGACGATCGTGCGCACGCTGCTGGCGCAGAAGCTCGACAACGTCGACGTCGCGGTAATCCTGAACCCGCGGCAGAACGAGACCGAGTTCGTCGCGGCGATCTGCGATGAGCTGGGCATCACGTACCCGAAGAAGGGCACGCTGAAGTCGCGCGTCGATGCATTGAACGAGCACCTGCTCAAGGCACATGCCGAAGGCCGTCGCACGGTGGTGCTGATCGACGAGGCGCAGAACCTCCAGCCCGAGGTGCTCGAGCAGGTGCGCCTGCTGACCAACCTCGAGACGGACAAGGAAAAACTGCTGCGCATCATGCTGGTCGGCCAGCCGGAGCTGGCCACGCTGCTGGCACGGCCCGACCTGCGCCAGCTCGCCCAGCGCATCACGGCGCGTTATCACCTCACCCCGCTCGAGCCAAAAGAAATCGCCGAGTACATCGGCCACCGGCTTAAAGTCGCCGGCGGCAACCCGGCGCTGTTCACGCCGGGCGCGGTGCAGATGGTGCAGCGCCACTCGCGCGGCATCCCTCGGCTGGTCAACGTGCTGTGCGACCGCGCGCTGCTCGGCGCCTACGCCACCGGCGCGCGCGAGGTCAGCGCCGACCTGGTCGAGCGCGCGGCGCGCGAAGTCGGCGGCGATGCGCCGGCGCCGGCGCCACGCCGCTTCCACGCCCTCGACGCCGGCATCGTTGCGGCAATCATCGCCATCGGCGCGTGGTGGTTCTGGCGCGAACAACAAATTGCCCCTGCGCCGCCAACGGAAGCACCCGCCGTCGTCATCGCGCCGGTGGTGGCCGCAGCGGCGGCGCCGTCGTCCGGCACCATCGCCGCTCCGCCGGCGCTGGCGCGCGCCGTGCCACTCGACGAGTTGCTGCGCGCGGCTCAGCCACTACCGGTGGTGCTCGCGAGCCTGACGCAGATCTGGGGCGCGCATCCCAAAGTCGCGCCCGGCGAAAACGTGTGCCAGGCACTGTCACGCGAAAAGCTTGGCTGCTACAAGAGCATTGGTGACTTCCGAGACTTGCAGTTGCTGGACCGCCCCGCGATCCTGACGCTGACCAGCGGCCGCGGCGGCCTGCAGCACGTGCTGCTTCGCGAACTCAGCGAAGCCGAGGCCATGCTCGAGACGGCGACCGGTCCGCTGCGCCTCAACCTCGACCAGTTGGGCCTGGTCTGGACCGGCGAATTCCTGATGGTCTGGCGCCGCGAGACCGAAGAGTCCTTCATCGGTCCGCAAGTGCAAGGGCCCTCGATCGTATGGCTGCGGCAGCGCCTCGCAGCAGTCGAGCAGCGCAAGCTTTCGCCGCCGGTGTCCGGCAATTTCGACGAGGAGTTGCGCGAGGCGCTGCTGCGCTTCCAGACCTCGCAAGGCCTCGACAAGGACGGGCTCGCCGGGCCGCGCACGCTGATCGCGCTCTCCAACCTCAAGCCGCAGCCTGGCACGCCGACGCTGCGTCCCGCCGGACCTCGCTGATGTCGCTGATCCTCGATGCCTTGAAGCGCGCCGAGCGCGAACGCCACAGCGAACGCAGCGCCGCGCTGCACGACCTGCCCGGTGCACAGTCCGCCCGGGTGCCGCGACGCTGGGGCCGCTGGCTCGCGCTCGCGGTGCTCGCGCTGGCGATCGGCGCCGTGATGTGGACCGCCCGCACGCGACCGAAGCGCGTCGACACTGCTGCGGCGGCGCCCGCCGCCGAACCTGCACCGGCACCTGAATCGGCACCGGCGCCTGAACCTGAAGTGATGGCGCCCGCTTCCATTCCTGCGCGCCCAGCGCCGACGCCGGCCCCGATTCCCGGCACCGAAAGCGTCAGCTCGCTCGACGACCTCACCACCGAGACCGACATCGCACTGGAGCCCGCCGCTGACCCGGACCCGCCGCCCGCGCCGCCATTGGCGGCCGGCGTAAAGCCCCAACCGCAGGCGCCCGTGATCGCGAGCGCGCCGAAGACGCCGCCACCGGCGGAAGTCGACGTCGATGAGGCTGCGCCCGAACCTGAAGCGCAGCCCACGCCGCCATTGCAAAACGCGACGCCGACAAGCTCGGCGACCGAGGCCGCGCCGACATCCGCGGTGCCCCCGGCGCTAACGCAGCCCGCGCCGCTGCGCCGCTTCCGTGAAATGCCGCCGGACTACCGCGCCGACTTCCCGGCCCTGACCGTCGAGGTTCACGTTTTCGAGCGCATCGCGTCGCAGCGCTTCGTGCTGGTCAACGGCCGACGCTACCGCCAGGGCGAGCGCATGGTGGAAGGGCCGCAGGTTCTGGAGATCGTGCAGGAAGGCATCGTGCTCGAGTACCGCGGAGAAAAACTGCTGTACACGCTGGGGCGCTAGTTTCGTCAGTACGCAGTTCTCCGCTGCGCTCGGATGACAATGCAATTTTCAAGGCGCATGCTGCATCGCGGTCTTTTCAGTACCGCGCAAGCCGGGGGGCTAGCATGAAGGTTCGCGCAACGACGTGGTTTCGCGGTGGCTTGTTCGTGGCGCTTGCCGGGCTCACCGGTTGCGGCGGCGGAGGCGGAGGCGGCGGCGGCTCCGATCCGGATTGGTACTACCATTTCGCGTGTAACGGCGATTCGCAGTGCGCTTCGCTCAATCCCACCAGCGGCACCTTTGGCTCGCTGAACCAGGGGCCTGGCGCTCCCGGCCAGACCAACTGCAACAGCCTGCTTACTTTCGGCAACAAAAACTGGAACATCCCGCCGGCGCAGCACGCCTGCAGCCAGTCGTCGAGCCCGCCAGCACCGGGCGTGACGCTGACGGTCGCGCCCACCGCGATTGACCTCGGCCAAAGCGCACAGCTGACCTGGTCTTCCAGTACCGCCGCTTCCTGCACCGCGAGCGGCGCGTGGACCGGTGGCAAAGGTGTCAGTGGCACGCAGAACGTCACGCCGGCGACCGCGGGCAGCCTTACTTACACGCTTACCTGCAGCGGCTTCGGCACCACAACCAGCCGCTCCGCGACGCTTATCGTCAACGCGCCGGCGGTCAGCATTTCGCTGACGCCCGCGACGATCACCGATGGCGGCAGCTCGACGCTGACCTGGTCGTCGACGCGCACCACCGCATGCACCGCCAGCGGCGCATGGAGCGGCACCATGGCGCTCAGCGGCAGCCGACAGGTGTCGCCCTCGACGGGCAGCTTCACTTACACGCTGACCTGCACCGGCACCGGCGGCGTAACGGCGAGTAACTCGGCGACGCTGACAGTCAACCCGTCGGTGTCCCTGCAGTCGCCGCCGACCGTGACCATCAGCGTCACGCCGAGCACCGTCAATAGTTCGCAAACTTCCGAACTGACCTGGAGCACGACGCGAGCAAGCTCGTGCAACGCTGAGGGCTCCTGGAGCGGGGAGCAGCCCCTGAGTGGCACCGTGACCCTCGCCGCCCGCCCGCAGGGCCACTATGAATACGCGCTGAGCTGCACCGGTTCAGGCGGCTCGACCACCGGCGTCGCTGGGCGAACCGTGACCGGCACCTCGGTGATCTGCGGCAACCCGACGGTGAACATCTCCGTATCACCATCCACCATCGCCGAAGGCGCTTCCTCGACCTTGAGCTGGAGCGCAGCGAAAGATCCGTTCTGCTCGAGTCCATCCTTCAGCTGCACCACGTCAGGCGCCTGGAGCGGGCCGATCGCCGACAGTGGATCGATGGCTGTGGCGCCGTCCGCGGGCAGCTTCACCTGGACCCTTTCCTGCAGCGGCAGGAATTCCACGGTCAGCAGGTCGGCAACGCTGACCGTCACGCCCGGCACGCCGCCGGCGCGTGCGGTGGACGTCACCCTGACGCCCGCCGCGATCAGCCTCGGCGAGAGCTCGGCGCTGAGTTGGACCACTAGCGGCGTGCGCTCCTGCACCGCCAGCGGCGCCTGGAGCGGCATGACCGCGCTCGGCGGCAGCACCACGGTCTCGCCCACCGCGGTCGGCGCCTACGACTACACGCTGACTTGCCTTGGCAGCAACGGCTCCACCGCCGACACCGCGACCCTCGGGGTGCAGGCCGCGGCCGGCACCACCGCCACGGCGCGCTTCAACAATCCCCACGCCCTGGTGGTCGACAGCGCCGGCAATATCTTCGTAGCCGACAGCAGCAATCACACGATTCGCAAGATCACGCCGACCAATGGGGTCACCACGTTCGCAGGCCTGGCTGGCAGCAGCGGGGCGGCCAACGGCACGGGCGTCATCGCGCGATTCAATGCGCCTCATGGCATCGCCATCAACGCGGCCGACACCCTATTCCTGGCCGACAGCCTCAACCACACCCTGCGCGCCGTCACTCCGGCTGCCGCGGTCACGACGCTCGCCGGCGTCGCCGGCAGCATCGGGTCCGGCAACGGCACGGGCACGGCCGCGCGCTTCACTTTCCCATTCGGCGTGGTCACCGACAGCGCGGGCAATCTTTTTGTCGTCGACCATGACAACAACACCATCCGCCGCGTCACGCCCGGCGGCGACGTCACCACACTGGCCGGCATCGCGGGTGTCACCGGCTCCGCAGACGGCACGGGCGCCGCGGCGAGCTTCAACGGCCCACGCGGCATTGCAATCGATGCCAGCGACAACTTGTACGTCGCCGACTTCGGCAACTACACCTTACGCATGATCACCAGCGGCGGCGTGGTCACGACGCTGGCCGGCACGGCGGGGGCGCCCATCACGTTCGGCAACGGCGATGGCACCGGCGCGGCAGCGCGCTTCTCCGGTCCCTCGGGCGTCGCGACCGACAGCCTCGGCAACATCTTTGTCACCGACATCAATGGGCACACGATTCGAAAGGTGACGCCGGCGGGCGTGGTAACGACGTTCGCGGGTTCGAGTCCTGGATCCGCGAACGGCAACGGCACCTCGGCCCAGTTCCGCATTCCCGATGGCATCGCCATCGACGCCAGCGACAACCTTTACATCGCGGACACCTTCAACTGCACGATCCGCAAGATCACGCCGGCGGCGGACGTGACGACGGTTGCAGGTCAGGCGCTGAGCTGCGGATCGACCAACTAGCGCCTCGCGCTTACTTACCCGCCGCCTTCGGCAACGCCGTCAGTTCCTGCAGCGCCAACTCGAGGCGCTTGAAGCCCTCGGCGATGTCCGCCTCCGGGATGATCAGTGACGGCGCCAGTCGCAGCACGTCGGGGCCGGCGACCAGCGTCCACACGCCGTGGCGCAGGCCGGCATTAACCACTTCCTTGGCCTTGCCTTTCCACGCCGCCGCCATCGGCGCGCCGATCAGGAGGCCCATGCCGCGCGGCGCCTCGAACACGCCGTAGCGCGCGAGCTTCACCAGGTTCTCCCGGATCAGCGCGGCGCGCTGCTGCACGCCGGCGAGCAGTTGCGGATCGGTGACCAGTTCCATCACCGCCTCACCCACCGCGCAGCCCAGCGGATTGCCGCCATACGTGGAGCCGTGCGTGCCGAACGGCAGGCTGTCCGCAATCGCCGCCGTCGTCAGCATCGCGCCGATCGGAAAGCCGCCGCCGAGGCCCTTGGCCGAGGTCAGCACGTCCGGTGTCACGCCGACCTGCTGGTACGCGAACAAGGTGCCGCTGCGGCCCATGCCGGTCTGGATCTCGTCGAAGATCAGCAGCGCGCCGAATTTGTCGCAGAGTTCGCGCGCCTTGCGCACGAACGCCGGGTCGATCGGCAGGATGCCGCCCTCGCCCTGCACCAGTTCGAGGATGATCGCGCAGGTGCGCTCCGACACCGCCGCCTCGAGCGCGCGCGTGTCGTTGAACGGCAGGTGCGTGATGCCGCCGGGCAGCGGCTCGAAACCCTTGGTGTATTTCTCCTGCCCGCCGACGCTGACGGTGAACAGCGTGCGGCCGTGGAAGGCGTTGTGGAACGAAACGATCTCGTTCTTCTGCGAGCCGTGCTTCATCTGGCCGTGGCGCCGCGCGAGTTTCAGCGCCGCCTCGTTGGCCTCTGCGCCGGAATTGCAGAAGAACACGCGCTCGGCGAACGTCGCCTGCGTGAGTTTCTTTGCGAGCCGCAGCGCCGGCTCGTTGGTCATGACGTTGGAAAGGTGCCAGAGCTGGTGCGCCTGCGCCTCGAGCGCGGCCACCAGCTTCGGGTGGCAATGGCCGAGCAGCGTCACCGCGATGCCGCAGGCGAAATCGACGTACTCGCGGCCGGACTGGTCCCAGAAACGGCTGCCGGCACCGCGCACCGGGATGATTTCCGCTGGATGGTAGTTGGGGACCATGACCTCGTTGAAGGTCTGCCGCGTTACCGTGTTCATGCTTTTCTACCTCGCCGCCGTCAAAAAAAGGGACAGTCCCCATTTTCAGACAAGACTGAAAATGGGGACAGTCCCTTTAAGTGGTGGAGCGGAAGGGGATCGAACCCTCGACCTCTGCATTGCGAACGCAGCGCTCTCCCAGCTGAGCTACCGCCCCACGAGGGCGCGTATTCTAGGGGCTATGCCCCTTGACTGCCACCGGGATTTTTCGGCCGATTCGGGAGTCCCTTCCCTGTGCTCCAAAGAGCCTAGAGTGTCGCCCATGCGCAAACTCCTGATCGCCGCGACACTGACGCTTTGCGTCCCCGTTGCCCATGCCGCTGTGCCCACGAACCCTCGGCCGCTACACCGCGAGGGCGAGGTACTGGTCACGTATCGCGACGTCAGCGGACCCGAGGCGGCGCGCGGCCTGAAAGACTCGCTGGGGCTGGTAACGCGCAAACGCCTGATCGACGGTCGCACCGAACTGCTGGAAGTGCCCCGCTTCACCACCACCCACGCAATGCTGCCATTGCTGCGCCGCGATGCCGCAGTGCTGCGCGCCGAGCCGAACGTCCTGCGCTACGCGCGGGCCGTGCCCAACGATCCGCTGTTCGATGAGCAATGGGGTTTGCACAGCACCGGTCAGGCGAATTACGCCTCCAGCGACCCGGCGCTGGCGAGCATCCCGGGTGCCGACCTCGACATGATCGCGGCGTGGGATTCCGACAACAACGGCACGTTCGACCGGATCGGCATCCCGTCGGTGATCATCGCGATCGTCGACGACGCGTTTCACGTCGGGCACCCCGACCTCGCACCGGTGCTCTACGTCAACAGCGGCGATCCGGCGGGTGGCGGCGACCAGGATGGCAACGGCCTGGTCGACGACACCAGCGGCTGGGATTTCGCGAGCGACGACAACGATCCGCGGCCAGACAACGCCTCGGCGCAGTCGCACGGCACGATGGTCGCCGGTTGCGCAGTCGCGCGCGGCAACAACAACATCGGCGTCGCGGGCACCGCGTGGAATGTGCGGTACCTGCCCTTGAAAGCCAGTCGCCTGGAGACCCGTGACGGGGCGCAGGTCGGCGTATTCGATTCGGCCGCCATCATCGAGGCATTCGACTATGCGCGCCTCGAGGGCGCGCAGATCGTCAACGCCAGTTTCGGTGGGCCGATTTTCACCGTCGCCGAGCGCAATGCCGTCGACCGGCTCGGAACGGCCGGCGTGCTGCTCGTCGCCGCGTCCGGCAACGACGACTCGAACACCGATGTGGCCCAGATCAATTACCCCGCGAACTTTGCCCTCGACAATGTCCTGTCGGTCGCCGCGACCAATCGCCAGGACAACATCTCGAGCTTCAGCCAGTACGGCGCGATCACGACCGATGTAGCCGCGCCAGGGTTGCAAATCGTTACGACGTTCGGGGCCAACGGCTACCGGACGAATCCCGGCACCGCGGGGACCTCGTTTGCCGCACCCTATGTCGCCGGCATCGCCGGACTGATCCGGTCGGTCCACGTCGGCGCCGACGCTGCGGAGATGAAGGCGCGCTTGATCGAGGGCGCCGAGAATGTGGGCGAAACCCACCTGCGCACCGCGGGGGGGCGTGTCAACGCGGCGAATTCGCTGGACCTCGTCACGCAGCCATCGCTGGTGATCGCCAGCGTGGACTGGACCGACGCCAATGGCGCGCTCGACCCCGACGAGACCACATCGGTGGACATCACGCTGCACAATCTTTGGCAGGGCGCGACCAACGTCCAGGCGACCCTCAGCGCCGACGCTCACGTGACCGTCGCGGGCGGCGCGGTCGACTACGGCAATGTCGCGACCGACGCCGCGGCAACGCGCACCTTCAACCTGACCGTGGCCGGTGGCATCACCGGCCACCGCTACGTGCACTTCACGCTCGCCATCACGGCCGACAATGGCTACAGCACGACCCGCGGCTTCATCGCGGAAATCGGCCGGCTGCCCCACGATGTGCTCGTTACGCAAACCTTCGCCGCACGCGCCGATGACTTGTATGACGAATTCCACGCCTGGCACTACGACTTCGCTGGCTTGCCGGCGGGCCACAACCAGTTGGTCATCGAGACCACCACTTCGGCCCCCGGGCTGACCAGTCCGGACCTCGACCTTCTGGTCAAGAAAGGCCAGCCGCCGCGCTACAGCATCACCGTGGGCATCAATCCGGAGACCGACAGCGGATTTTTCTGCACGACTGACGACCCGTCCGACAGCGACTGTCTGGACAACGCAGTGTTCATGAGCGCGGGCCCCAACGGCACGGAGCAGGTCGTCATCCCGGCGCCCAGCGCGGGCACTTTCCATCTCGTGATCGTGAACTTCGCGCAGCTCGACAACGGCATGACGTATACCCTGCGCGCCTACACGCGCGCCGGCACCAACCCCGTGAGCGGCGGTGGTGGCGGTGGCGGAGGTGGCGGCGGCCCGCTCCCCGCCTCGATGCTTGCGTTGCTACTCGGCGCGGCGCTGCTGCGGCGGGGCCTCGCCAGCGCGTGACCGGCGGCACTGCGCGGATCATCGTCTTCGCCCGAGCGCCGGTACCCGGGCGCTGCAAGACCCGGCTGATCCCCAGGCTCGGCGCCACCGGCGCGGCAGCGCTGCAGCGGCGCCTCACGCGGCGCACGGTGCGCGTCGCACTCGCGTGCGGCGGCGAAGTCGAGTTATGGGGCGCACCGGATGCTTCGCACGGATTTTTCCTAAGCTTGCGGCGGTCGCTCGGGGTGCGCTTGCGGCGGCAGCCCGCCGGCGACCTCGGCCGGCGCATGGCGATGGCGCTGCGGGGCCGTCACCCCTCGATTGTTGTCGGCACCGATTGTCCGACGCTCGACGCCGCCGACCTGCGAGCGGCGTGCCGCCTGCTGGATCGGCGCGACTGCGTCCTGCAGCCTTCGCTCGATGGCGGTTACGTGCTCATCGGCACGCGTTTCCTGCCGCGCCGCGCCTTGGCGGGCATTGCCTGGAGCAGTGGCCGGGAACTGGGCCAGACGCGCCGTCGGATGTCGCGTTTGGGCCTGACGCGCGAAGAGCTCGGCCCGCGCGAGGATCTGGACACCCCTGCCGACTATCGCCGCGCGCGTCGCGCCGGGCGCGTTTGAAAAACTCGTCCAAGCCCCTGTTTCCATGGGATTATTCCAAGACCCCTTCCCTAGCCCGGAAAAGCCTGATAAATAGGCGCGCGCTCACGCCCCCTTGGCTCGTGGAGAAGCTCGAAAAATGGCACGGACGGCAGGCAAGAAGCAGGCACCGGCGAAGGTCGAGGAAGACGACGATGTCGAGGGTTGGGACGACGCGGTCGTCGAAGCCGACGGCAAGGAAGCCGAAGCCGACCTGCGGTTGCGCGACTGGCGCGACGTGGAGCGCTATCGCGAGATGAAGGAACTGCGCGGCCTGGTCGACACCGACGATGGCCTTGAGGAGATTTTCCACGTGCCGCTGCGGCAACGCATCGACGCCAAGGGCAAGGGCAAGGCCAAGGTCGCGCCAGCCAAGGCCGCCGTCGCGCCGCCCGCCGTGCCTGCAAAGCCGGGCAAGCCCGTCCCGGCGGCCCCCGCCAAGGCGCGGCCGGAAGCCGCGGCCAAGCCAGCCAAGGCGACAAAGCCCGATAAGGCGGCGCCAGCCAAACCTGTCGCGAGCAGCGCGAAAGTGCGTACCGAGAAGGCTCAGGTGAAGGCCGCGCCGGCGAAGAAGGCGCCGAAGGCCAAGCTGAGCGCTAAGGCGAAGCGGAAGTAAGCTCGCGCGACAGGTGGGCGAACGCTTCGTCCACCGTGTCGGCGAACTTGATGTTCTCCACGTCCTCGCGGCTGATCAGCCCGCGACGCGCGAGCGCCTCGAAGTTCACGACTTCGTTCCAGAACTCGCGCCCGAACAGCACGAACGGCATCTTGCGCGCCTTGCCCGTTTGCACGAGCGTGAGCATCTCGAACAATTCGTCGAAGGTCCCGAACCCGCCGGGGAACACCACCATCGCCTCGGCGAGCTTCATGAACCAGAACTTGCGCATGAAGAAATAATGGAACTCGAACGCGAGCTCCGGCGTCACGTGGTCGTTGACCGGCTGCTCGAACGGCAATGAAATGTTCAGCGCGACATTCAGGCGCGTGTCGACCTTGCCGATGCCCTTGGACGATGCCGCCATGATCCCGGGACCGCCGCCACAGCAGAAAAAATAGCGCTCGCCGGGCGCGTGCTGCTTGACGGTCCATCGCGCCAGGCGCTCGGCAAGGTCGGAAGCGAGCTGGAAGTAGTCGGGCCCTGACTTCGGCTTGGGCCGGATGCGCGCCGAACCCCAGAAAATGATTGCGCGCTCCACCCCCTGGCGCTTGAGGCGCGTCAGCGGCTCCAGGTACTCGCACTGCATGCGGATGATTCGCGCCTCGGCGCTCATCAGGAAGTCGTTGTTCTTGTAGGCCTTGACCGTTTCCCCGGGCCGCTTGTCCCGCGCCACCAGCTTGCGGGCGCTCTGCGGACGAGCGGTGTAGCGTTTGGCGGGCTTCTTTTCCATGGAGGGTTGAACGATCGGGGGCAGGCCCCATTTTAGACCCTCATGCGACACGACAAGCTGACCACCCGTTTTCAGCAGGCCCTCGCGGACGCCCAAAGCCTCGCGGTTGGCCGCGACCATCCGCATATCGAGCCGGCCCATTTGATGCAGGCCCTGCTCGACCAGGATGGCGGCTCAACCGGGCCACTGCTGCTCGCGTCCGGCGTCAACGCCGACCAGTTGCGCAACAAGCTGGCCGCGGCGATCGACCAGCTACCGACGCTCGGCAGCGCCAGCGGCGACATCGCCATGGGTCCCGAGCTTGCGCGCCTGCTCAACCTCACCGACAAGCTCGCGCAGCAACGCAAGGACCCGTTCATCTCGAGCGAGCTGTTCGTGCTGGCCGCGACCGATGACAAGGGCGCGCTGGGCGAAGCGCTGCGCGCGAGCGGTGCGCGCAAGCCGATGGTCGAGCAAGCCATCGAGCAGGTACGCGGCGGCCAGAAGCCCGATTCGCCCGGCGCCGAAGACCAGCGCCAGTCGCTCGAGCGTTACACCGTGGACCTGACCCAGCGCGCACGCGCCGGCAAGCTCGACCCGGTGATCGGCCGCGACGAGGAAATCCGCCGCGTGATCCAGGTGCTGAGCCGCCGCACCAAGAACAATCCGGCCCTGATCGGCGAGCCTGGCGTCGGCAAGACCGCGATCGTCGAGGGCCTCGCCCAGCGCATCGTCAATGACGAGGTGCCCGAGGGCCTCAAGGGCAAGCGTTTGCTGTCGCTCGACATGGCGGCGCTGATCGCCGGCGCCAAGTTTCGCGGCGAGTTCGAGGAGCGCCTGAAGGCCGTGCTCACCGACCTAGCGAAGCAGGAAGGCAGCGTCATCCTGTTCATCGACGAGCTTCACACGATGGTCGGCGCGGGCAAGGCCGAAGGCTCGATGGACGCCGGCAACATGCTCAAGCCCGCGCTCGCACGCGGTGAGCTGCACTGCATCGGTGCGACGACGCTGGATGAGTACCGGAAACACGTCGAGAAGGACGCCGCGCTCGAGCGCCGTTTCCAGCCGGTGTTCGTCGGCGAGCCGTCGGTCGAGGACACCATCGCGATCCTGCGCGGCCTCAAGGAGCGTTACGAGGTGCATCACGGCATCGACATCCTCGACGAGGCGTTGATCGCCGCGGCCCGGCTGTCGCACCGCTACATCACCAACCGCCAGCTGCCCGACAAGGCCATCGACCTGGTCGACGAAGCCGGCAGCCGCATCCGCATCGAGATCCAGTCCAGGCCCGAGCCGCTCGACCGCCTGCACCGCCGCCTGATCCAGCTGAAGATCGAGCGCGAGGCGGTGAAAAAGGACACCGACGAATCCGCCCGGCGCGGCCTGGCTCGCCTCGAGGAGGAGATCGGCAAGCTCGAACGCGAGTACGCGGATCTCGACGAGAAGTGGAAAGCCGAGAAGGCGCAGGTGCAGGGATCTACCGGCGTGAAGGAA
>DATLBT010000086.1:0-5891 GCA_035526825.1 Verrucomicrobiia bacterium
GCGGTACTGGTCGTCCACCAGCGCGTGGGCGCGCTGTCCGATCGCGGTCATGAGGTCGGCGGGCAGCATGCCGTCGGGTCCGGCCTGGGTGGAGCCGACCGTGAGCATCTGCTTGAGGCCCGCGACGCGAATCTCGAAATACTCGTCGAGGTTCGAACTCGAGATGCACAAGAACTTGAGTCGCTCCAGCAGCGGGATGCTTTCGTCCTTGGCCAGTTCGAGCACACGCTTGTTGAACTCGAGCAGGGACAAATCCCGGTTCAGGAACAGTTCGGCGGGCTGGGCGTCCGCGAGCGAGCGCGGCCTGGGGGCGTCGGGAGTGGCAAGGAGGTTCATGGGATACCCATTGTCAGCCGCACCCCGACGACTCGCCACCCCGGGCCTAAGTCACTGAACCTGCTGAAGTTATCTGGTCATACCAGTTGCAGCGCGCGCTCAGGGTAATCGCTGAAGACGCCATCGACGCCGAGAGCCTTCATGCGCAACACATCGTCGCTGGCGTTCACCGTGTAAGCGAATACGCGAGCGCCGCGCCGGTGCGCGTCGGCGATGATCGCCGGCTCGGCGAACTCCATGTCGAGGCTGACGACGCTGGCGCCCAAGGTCGTGGCTGCCGCGGCGAGGTCGAGCGGCACGCCACACAGCAGCACGCCGAGCGGCACTTTTGGCAGGCGGGATTTGAACTCGCGCAGTTCGGGCAGCAGGAAGGACGACACCAGGAACTGCTCCGGCTTCCAGCCGCGGGACAGGAACGCGCGCAGCACCTCTGCGGCCGCTGCGCCAGTGCCAGCGCCCGTCTTCAGCTCCACGTTCACACCGCAACGCCGGTCGATGCGCTCCAGCACCTCGGGCAGGAGGGGGATGCGCTCGCCCCCGCCAGCATTGAGCTGGCGCAGGGTTGCGGGGTCCGTGTCGACCAGCCAGCCGCTGCCATTGGTGCAGCGTTCGAGCCGCGCGTCGTGGAACACCCACAACTCGCCGGCGTGCCATTGCACGTCGAGCTCGACCCACGGAGCGCCCAGCTCCAAGGCCTTGTCGAAGGCGCGCAGCGTATTTTCCGGAGCATGGCCGCGCGCGCCGCGATGGGCGAGGACGGTGAAACCGGCGGCGGCCATGTGTCGCGCTATTCGCCGACCTTGATGATCTTCATCTCGTTCGTGCCGCCCGGGCCCGTGAAGTCGCCCTTGGCGAGCACCACCCGGTCGCCGACTTTGAGCAGCTTGCGCTCGACCAGCGCGGCAATGGCTTCGCGGATCGGCGCAGTGATCGACACCGGCGTGAAGTCCACCGGATAGACGCCGCGCACCAGGCCCATGCGCCGGCGCGTGCGCTCGTGGCGCGTCAGCGCGTAGATCGGGATGCGCGTATCGGTGCGCGACATCAGCAGCGGCGTGGAGCCCGATTCGGTCATCGCGATGATGGCCTGCGCGTGCATGTTGCGCGCGGTCCAGGTCGTGGCCATGGCGATGGCCTCGTCGGTACGCTCGAAATGGCCCTCGAGGCGCAGACGCTCCGAAGAGGGCGCGGCCTTCTCGGCCCCTTCGCAGACGCGCGCCATCGCCTCGACGGTTTTCACCGGATACTTTCCGGCGGCGGTCTCGGCCGACAGCATCACGGCATCGGTGCCGTCCATGACGGCGTTGGCGACGTCGAGCACCTCGGCGCGCGTCGGGATCGGGCTGGTGATCATCGACTCCATCATCTGGGTCGCCGTGATCACCATGCGGTTCTGCTCGCGCGCCTGGCTGATGATCTTCTTCTGCCAGCCCGGCAGCTCGGCGTCGCCGATCTCGACGCCGAGGTCGCCGCGCGCCACCATCACGCCATCGGAGGCGCCGATGATCTCGGCGAGCTCCTTCAGCGCCTCGGCGCGCTCGATCTTGGCGATGAGCCCCGCGTTGCCTTGCGCCTCCTTGACCAGCGCGCGCGCCTCGAACATGTCGGCAGCCGAGCGCGGAAACGATACGGCGATGAAGTCGACGTCGAGCGCCACCGCCTCGCGGATGTCGATGCGGTCCTTGAACGACAGGGCGGCGGCGGACAGGCCGCCGCCGAGACGGTTGATGCCCTTGCGGTTGGACAACATCCCGCCAACCAGCACCGTGGAGTCGATGCGCGTGCCCTCGACCTTGTCCACCTTCATGGTGATGGCGCCGTCGTTCAGCAGCAGCGTGTCGCCGGCGGCGACGTCACGCGGCAGGTCGGAGTAGGCACAGCCGACCACGTCGATGGTGCCGGCGTCCTTGGCCAGCGCGGTGTCGAGCGCGAAACGCGCGCCCTCGATCAGCTCGACCGGGCCGTCCTTGAAGCTTTCGATGCGGATCTTGGGGCCCTGCAGGTCGGCGAGGATGCCCACGTCCTTGCCCAGCTCGGCGGCGGCCTTGCGCACCGCGGCCACGCGCTGGGCCTGGTCGTCGGCAGTGCCATGCGAGTAGTTGATGCGGACGACGTCGACGCCAGCCGCCAGCACCTTCTTCAGCACGCGCTCCTTGTCGGTAGCGGGGCCGAGGGTGGCGACGATCTTGGTTCGGCGAGTCATAAGGCGCGTCAAGCTTAACCTGTCGGGGCCGGGCATCGAACCGGCGCGTGAACGACGAGGTCTGAATTACGCGATTCCGGTACATCCGCCAGCCGTTGGCCTGCGTAATATAAGAGGCCGCCTAACGGAAACTCACACCATGCGCATATCTACATTTCTGACTGCCCCCGCCTTGCTGTTGGCCTTGACCCTGCCAACGGTCGCATTGGCGCAATCCGACGAGGAAATCTTGCGCCGCGATGGCGGCACCGAACTGCCACCCGCCCAGCGCGAGGACGATGACCTTGACGAGCAGGTGTTCTATAGCGGCTTTGGCGTGTCGCGTGTCGAGACCGATTTCGCGAACCTCGGCGAAGCCGTCAACCTCGATGTCACGCTTGGCTTTCGCATTCCGACCGTAAAGTGGATAGGTGTCGAGGTCGATATCGGTCAGACAATTATTCCGGGCGAGTACCGCGAACCGCGCCCTGCCCAGTCTGCGACGCCTGCGTGCGGCGTCGTCCCGGTGCCGGGCTGCGGCCAAGCGGCGCAGCCTGCCGAGGAGGGTGCGCGCGACGCGAACCGCGATGAGTTCGCCATGCAGGCGCTCGGCTTGTCCATCGCCCTCAAGAGCCCGGGGCGCTTCTATGTCATGGGGCGGTATGGCTACCGTTACTTGATCACTAGCAACGATCGGCTCAACGAGCAGCGCAGCGGCAACGGTCTGGGAGCGGGCGTCGGTTATCGGTGGGGCAAGGGCTTGTCCGGCGTTGAGCTGACCTACAAGGAACTCGGCGAAAACGTCGACTCGATCGGCCTCACGTTTTACGCTCGCTTCAATCGCAGGTAAAAAGGCGCAATTGCCCGGCCTTCGCAGTCGGCTTCAGGGGGGGTGATGGTCCGCATCGGCACGCCGCTGTCGAATTCGGCTACGCGCTTGCTGCTACTCGGCTCCGGCGAGCTCGGCAAGGAAGTGGCGCTTGAAGCCCAGCGCCTGGGCGTCGAGGTGATCGCGGTCGATCGCTATGCCAACGCCCCGGCGATGCAGGTGGCGCACCGCTCGCACGTGATCTCGATGCTCGACGGGGCGCAGATTCGTCGTGTCATCGAGCAGGAGAAGCCGCACTTCATCGTCCCCGAGATCGAGGCGATCCACACGCCGACGCTGCAGGAGCTCGAGAAGGAAGGCTGGACCGTGATCCCCACGGCGCGCGCCGCGCGCCTGACGATGGATCGCGAAGGCATCCGCCGGCTCGCCGCCGAGGAATTGAAGCTGCCCACCTCCGGCTACCGCTTCGCGGGCACGCTGGATGAATATCGCGCCGCGGTGAAGGCGCTCGGCAGGCCGTGTGTCGTCAAGCCGGTGATGTCGTCTAGCGGCAAGGGCCAGAGCACGGTGAAGAAGCCGTCGGACGTCGACTCGGCCTGGGCCTACGCGCAGCAAGGGGGTCGCGCCGGCGCGGGGCGCGTAATCGTCGAGGCTTTCTATCCATTCGACTACGAAATCACGCTGCTGACCGTGCGCCACGCTCGCGGCACCGGGACGACAACTTCGTTCTGCGCGCCCATCGGCCACCTGCAGGTTGACGGCGACTACCGCGAGTCATGGCAGCCGCACGCCATGAAGCCGGCGGTGCTCAGGAAGGCGCAAGCCATCGCATCGAAGATCACCGGCGCGCTCGGCGGCCGCGGCCTGTTCGGCGTCGAGCTGTTCGTGAAGGGCAGCGAGGTAATCTTCAGCGAGGTCTCGCCGCGGCCGCACGACACCGGCATGGTCACGCTGATCTCGCAGGACCTCTCGGAGATGGCGCTGCACGTGCGCGCGATCCTCGGCCTGCCGATCCCCAACATCCGCGCGCGTGGGCCGTCGGCGTCGTGCGCGCTGCTGATCGAGGGCGACCGCACCGCGCCGCGCTTCGAGAACGTCGACAAGGCACTCGTTGCGCCGGACACCCAGTTGCGTCTTTTCGGCAAGCCCGAGATTTCCGGCAAGCGCCGCATGGGTGTCGCACTGGCGCTCGGCAAGACCGTCAACGAGGCGCGCGCGAAGGCGCGGCGCGTGGTTGCAGCGGTGAAAGTCGCCCGCTAGTTCTTGCCTCTCCCTGCTTGCGGGGAGAGGCCGCTCGCGGAGCGAGCGGGTGAGGGGCGCTCAAAGGTGCGCAGAACCTTCTCACGCGAGCGTCGACCGCAGCTCACCCACCTTCTGCTCCAGCACTTTTGCGCTGGCCTGGGCCGCCGGCACAGGCTCGCCAACCAGCAGTTCGATCCGCGCGCGGAATCGGCGCGGCAGGCGCGCGCGCTGCATGCGGAGTCGCAGCCAGCGGCGCGACCACATGCTGCGCCATAGGTTGCGCAGCGCCACCGGCACCACGGGCACCGGCGAGCGCGCCAGGATCTTCTCTATGCCAGGACGGAAAGGCTGGAGCGTGCCGTCGGGGGTGAGGCTGCCCTCGGGAAAGATGCCGACGACCTCGCCGGCCTTCAGCGCCTTCTCGATCTCGTCGAAGGCCCGGTTCATCAAGGCCTCGTCTTCCTTCGCGCCCGCGATCGGGATCGCGCGCGCGGTGCGGAAGATCCATGACAGCACCGGGATCTGGAAGATCTTGTAGTACATGACGAAGCGCACCGGCCGACGGATGGTCCCGCCCACGATCAGCGCGTCGATGAAGCTGACGTGGTTGCACGCGACGATGCACGGGCCCTCGTCCGGAATCTTGTCGAGTCCCTCGACGCGCATGCGGTACAGCGTATTGACCAGGATCCAGACGATGAAACGCATCAGGAACTCGGGCAACAAGCCGAAGATGAACACCGCAACCGCGGCGTTCATGAGGGCCGTCACCAGCAGCAGCTGCGGGATCGTCAGGCCCGCACCGAGCAGCGCGATGGACATCAGCGCCGAAGCCACCATGAACAGCGCATTGAGGATGTTGTTGCCGGCGATGATGCGCGAGCGGTGCATGGGCTCGGAGCGCATCTGGATCAGCGCGTAGAGCGGCACGATGTAGAAGCCTGCGAACACGCCGATCAGCAGCAGGTCCCACAGCACGCGGTGATTGCGCACTTGGTGCAGGAAGGCCCAGGCGCCGAGGCCAGCTTGCGTCGCCGCCTCCGGCTGGGCGAAGTACAGGTCGATCCCGAACAGGGTCATGCCGAGCGAGCCCAGCGGCACCAAGCCGATCTCCACTTGGCGGCCGGACAGGCGCTCGCACAGCAGGGACCCGACGCCCGTGCCGACGCAGAACAGCGCCAGCAGGAGGGTGAACACCTGCTCGCTGCCGCCGAGGTACACGCGGGTGTAGTTGGGCAGCTGCGTGATCAGCGTGGCGCCGTAGAACCAGAACCAGGAGATGCCCAGGATCGCCAGCAGCAC
>DATLBT010000087.1:0-46656 GCA_035526825.1 Verrucomicrobiia bacterium
TGGGCTTCCCCCGGTTTCCCGGACACCGAGTTAAGCTTTTTGTAGCTTCTCATACGCCACTGGACTGACGTAATCGAGCGTCGAATGCCGACGCCGCGGGTTGTAGAAACGCTCGATGTAATCGAAGACATCCGCCCGGGCTTCATCCCGCGTCCGATAACGCTTGCGAGTGACGCGCTCGGCTTTGAGGCTCGAGAAGAAGCTCTCCATCGCCGAGTTGTCCCAGACATTGCCTGATCGGCTCATGCTGCACTGGACGCCGTATTCAGCGAGAAGCTTCTGGTAGGCCTCGCTGGAGTATTGGCATCCTTGATCGGAGTGATGCAGCAGCGCCGCGCAGTTCGGCTTGCGGCGCCAGATCGCCATGGTCATAGCGTCCGATGTGAGCTGCGAGGTCGTGTGGTTCTGCATCGACCAGCCGACGACCATTCGGGAGTAGAGGTCGAGCACGACCGCCACGAAGAGCCACCCCTCGCCAGTTGGCACGTACGTGAAGTCCGCGACCCACTTCTCGTTCGGCGCTGTCGCTTCGAATTGCCGATCCAGGACATTCGGCGCAATCAGCGAGCGTTCACCTAGTTCGTAGCCAGGACGCCGGCGTCGTGTCCTGGCCACCAATCCCGCCCTGCGCATGAGTCGAGCCGTGCGGTGCTCACCGCACCGGACGTTCCAGTCCTGCAGGTCCCGCCAGACGCGGGGACTGCCGTAAGTGCGATGACTGTTCTCGAAACTCTCCCGGATGCGGATGAGCACGGCGCGGTTAATGCGCTCGCGATCGCTCTCCGGCCGCGCAGCCCACTCGTAGAATCCACTTGGCGAGACCTCCAGCACCTGGCACAGCCATCTCACAGGCCAGATGCTGCGGTGCTTCGCTACGAAGGCGTACTTCACTGGGATTCTTTCGCGAAGTAGCCGAGCGCTTTTTTTAGGATGTCGCGCTCCGCCGTCACCCGCAGCAGTTCGCGCTTCAGACGCGCCAGCTCTTCTTCCTCTGGCTTTCTCTTGCCTCGACCCGGGAATGCATTTTCAGGGTCTTTGTTAAACGCTTTGAGCCAAGCCTTCAGGCTGTTGAGATGCACTCCGCAATCCCTGGCCACCCGTGCCTTCGGTATTCCGTTCCGCACCTGCCTTACAGCCTCGAGCTTGAATTCCTGCGTAAACAGCCGCCGTTCTTTTCTCTCCACTGACCACCTCCCTCTGATCCATCGTAGCTAAGGAAGGTGTCCGGAAAACTAGGGGAAGCCCAAAAGCCGCCCTGCCTACAACGCCGCCCGCACTTCCTCCAGAATCTTGCGCGCGTCGGCTTCAGGCACTGGCGCAATCCAGCGCCCCGACCGTAGCGTGTAACCCGATCCATCCGCATTGCGCAGCAACTGCACCTCGTGCGGCGCATCGCTGCCGCGCAAAAAGCGGATCAGTGCCAGCTCCTCGCCCGGCGGCGCGGCATCGATGAATTGCGCCGCCTTCAGCCCGACGAACGTCGAGTTGAGTCCCTCGACCGCCTCCGACTTGCGCTCCGGCGAGTCTTCCCTCGCGAAGTAGCGCGCACGGAACTGGTCCTTGTTGACGTGCACGAAGGCCGCGCGGCGGCCGCCGGATTCCAGCTCGAGCGCGGTGACGTCGGCCAGCGGCACGGCGACGATGCGCGAATCCATCATGTTGCGCGGCGTGGTCTCGAAGCTGCGCACGGTCTCGGCGTCGAGCAGGAACACCTCGTCGCTGCCGGGCATGCGCGCGTAGTACGCCTGGCCGCCGAACGTCTCGTTGCCGACGTCGAGCGCCACTTCACGCCCGCGCGCGGCTACGCGCAGTGCTCGCTGCGGCGCGACCAGGCCCATCGTCGCGAGCTCGGCGTCCGGCACCTCGCCCAGGCTGCGCCGCGCGCGAAACGGCGTGAGCTTCTGGATCGCCGCGATCGGGAAGAGCCCCGGCGGAAAAGTCTTGGTCTCGGTGACCAGTGGCTGCGCCGGCGCGGCGGCGATCGCCTTGGCCTCGATCTCTTTCGGATCGGCGCCCGACTTCAATGCCATGCGCGTGGACGGGTCGGCCATCGCCGCCGCTTTGCGCGCCTCGGCCGCGGGGTCGTAGCTGTGGGTCAGCGTGACCACGTATACGCGCGCCTTGCCGCGACCCTCGCGCAGCACGCGCGTCTCGCCCTGCGGCCAGCGGTAGGTGATCGACTCGAGCTCGTCGACCTCGGCCTGCAGCATCACCGGCGCGTCGCCGCGCGGCGTCCAGCGGTCGATCCAGACGTAGGCGGCGAGCCCCGCCGCCGCGAGCAGGAACGCCGCGTGCGCGATTGCGCCCTTGAGCGGACTCACGCGGGCCTCGCGCGACGGCGGCGCATCGAAGCCAGGCCCGCCGCCAGCGCCAGCAGCGGCACGGCGAAAGTCGAGGCGTAGAACCACAGCGTGTCCTGGTCGCGCGTGTGGCGAATCGGCACGTCCTCGGCGCCGGCCACGTCGCCGCTGGTCGCGTCGTCGCGCAGCAGCCACAGGCTGGTGTCGAGCCCGAACGCGGCGTTGGCCTCGTTGCTGACCATGCCGTCGGCGAGGATGTCGGAGTCGGTCGTTACGATCACGCGGGCCTCGCGGCCCTCCGCGGCTGGCAGCTCGGCCGCGGCGACCAGCTCGAACAAGCCCTGCTTCTCGTCCGGGTCGCGCGTCCAGTCGCCGTCGGTGTCCTCGAACGTGAACGGCCGCGTGCGCGCGAGGAACGTCACGCGCGCATCACTGGCGCCATCGAGTCGCACCAGTTGCCCGGCATCACGCACCATGAGCGCGGCGTTGCGCACCGATTCACCGAGCGTGCGCACGGCGCGATGATTGACGAACGAGCGCGAGTAGATGAAGCCGTGGTCGGCGCGCGTCTGCGTCTGGCGCACGAACTCGCGCTCGTTCGCCAGCGTCACGCCCGGCGCGGCGAGGCCCAGCGTGCGCAGCAAGGGGTCCAGGCCATGCTGTGTGCCCGGGTCGAGCATCAGCAGCAGCGCGCCGCCGCGGCGCAGGTACGCCTCGAGCTGCGCGACCTCGGCTGGCTGGAACGGCGCGGTCGGGCCGTGCACCACGATCAGCTCGGCGTCTTCCGGCACCGATTCGCCGAAACCCTCCGCCACGCCGAGGCGCTTGATCTTGGCGTTGAGCGCGCGCGCGAGCTGGTGGAACTGGCTGGCGGCGGCACGATCGCCGGCGCCGGCGCGGCCTTCCATGCGCTCGCCGTGGCCGTAGGTCATGTAGATCGATTTGAGCTCACGCGTGACCTTGGACAGGCGCGCGCGCATGCCTTCCTCTAGATCCTTGACGTGTCGGCGCGCCTCGTCGCGCTCCTCGCCGAGGTACCAGACCTCGCGCCGTTCGCCGCTGCGCACCGCCACGGTGCCGTTGCGCGTGACGCCCAGGCTTTTCGCCAGCGCCATGTCGAGCGCCTGGTCCTGCACGTGGACCTGCGCGCCCTGCGCGGCCAGCGCGTCGAAGTAGTCGGAGATTTCTGCGAGCACCGGGCTGCCGCGGGCAAAAAACAAATGGATCTCGACCGGCCGTCCCGCGGCCTGCACCAGCGACAGCGTCGCCGCGGTCGGCCGCGTCGGCGCGCCGTAGGACAAGTCGGCGCGCACGTCCTCGTAGCTCGCGGTCCAGTTGACGAAGCCGAGCCCGCACACGGCGCAGGCCAGGGCGAGGCCACCGCCGAGCGCCTGGCGCACGCGCAAGCTCTCGACGAAGCCGGCGCTGCGCATCGGCGCCGCGACCAGCGCGAGCGCGGCGAGCGCCGCCAGCGACAGCGCGAACGCAACGACGCTCCCGATCAGCCACAGCGCTGCGACCTCGCCGGACTGGCGCGTGCCGGTGTCGGCCTGCACCGCGGCGGCGTACAGCGCGGCGCCGAGCAGCACGCCCATCGCGCAGGCGAGTTGCAGTGCCAGCAGGCCGCGTGCAGACGCCGGCGCGCGGCGCCACAGCAGCGCGCACCATGCCGATCCCAGCAGCCACGCCAGCGCCGCGGCACCGAGCACGATCCCGCGCGCGGCGCCTTCGGTCAGCAGGCGCTCGGCCACGAAGAGCAGCAGCGCGGCCGCGAAGAGCAAGCCGCTCGGCCGCGGGCTCAGCGCGCGGCGCACGGCGTCGGGCGCGTCGAAGGCCGCCATCAGCCCCTCCAGCGCCGGGCCGCGAGCACCAGCGTCGCTGCGCGCAGCGCGGCGTAGGTGACCGAGGCGAAATACACCACGCTCGACAGCGTGACGATGCCGCGCGAGAACGAGCGGTAATGCGAGTCCATGAAGTCGAGGTAACCGATCGCCGCGCCGAGGCCACCGTCGACCTTGCGCGCGATGATCCAGCAGGCGAACAGCGCGACCGTCATCGCCGCGCCGAGTACCGCGGCTAGCAGTTGGCTTGCGACCAGGCTCGAGGCCAGCGTGCCCAGCGCCATGACTGCGGCGCCGAGCAGTAGCAGTCCGCCATAGCCGGCGACGACATGCCCGAGCGTGACCTTGCCGTTGACCACGACCAGCAGTGGCAGGTACGCGGTCAGCAGCACGTAGCCGCACAGGAATGCGAATCCGCCGGCGAACTTGCCGAGCACGAGCTGCCACTCCGGCGCCGGGCTCTTCAGCAGCAGCACCTCGGTGCCGGTCTGGCGCTCCTCGGCGAACAGGCGCATCGACAGCAGCACGGCGACCGCGGCGACGAAGCCGGACGACTGGTAGAAAAAGCCCTCGAGCACCTCGTAGGACAAGCGCTCACCGTCCATCCACATCACGTTGAACAGGAGACCGTGCAGGCACAGCACGGCGGCGACGATGCAGTAGCCCAGCGGCGAACGCAGGTAGGCGTAGAGCTCGCGACGCGCCACCAGCGCGGCAGCCCTCACGACGCTGCCCCGCTGCCGCGCGTCAGCGCGAGGAACACGGCTTCGAGCCCGGCGCCCTGCCCCGCCGCGACGCGGCGCACGCCGAGCCCGGCTTCGACCAGCGCACGCACCAGCGCCTCCTCGGCAGCGGCACTCGCGGCGCACGCCTGCAGCATCGCGCTGCCGTCCTCGCGCGCGGTCACACTCGCGTCGGTGACGCCGGGAACCGCGCCGGCGGCGCTCAGCGCGCGCGCCGGCTCGCCACTGAAGGTGATCTCGACACGCCCGGCCGCCGCGCCGCGCAGCTCGTCTTCGCGGCCCTGCGCGACGATGTGGCCCTCGTGCAGCACCAGCAGGCGATCGCAGGTGCGCTCGATCTCCGAGAGGATGTGGCTCGAGATCAGCACGGTGTGGCGCCCGGCGAGGCCACGGATCAGGCCGCGCATGCCGACGATCTGCTCCGGGTCGAGGCCGGCGGTGGGCTCATCGAGGATCACCAGCTCGGGCCGGTGCAGGATCGCCTGGGCGATGCCGACGCGCTTGCGGTAACCGTGGCTGAGCCAGCCGACCTGGTCGGAAGCCACCTCCTGCAGCTTGCAGGTCTCGATCGCCTCTTCCACGCGCGCGCCGATGTGCGCACGTTCAACGCCGTTGAGCAGGCCGACGTGGCGCAACTGCGCGCGCACCGTCATCTCGGCGTACAGCGGTGGCTGGTCCGGCAAGAAGCCGGAAAGACGACGCACCTCGCGCGGCTGCTCGAGCGAATCGCAGCCGCCGACGCGCACGCGGCCCGCCGAGGGCCAAAGCACGCCGCACAGGATCTTCAACACCGTGGTCTTGCCGGCGCCGTTGAGGCCGAGGAAGCCGACCACTTCACCGGCGCCGATCTCGAACGACACTTCGCTCAGCGCGCGGTGGGCACCATAAAGCTTGCTGACGCGGTCGGCGACGATCATGGGGACGCGAATTATCGCGGAGCGCGCCGGCGCGTGCTCCTAGTACGAAAGCTGTACACCCAAGAGCTAGGACACGCGGCGCGCGCATGCGGGCATCCTGCAAAGGCATGCGTCGCGCACCGCTGAAAATTCGTTCCGTGCTGATCGCCGACGGCGATACGCTGTTCCGCGTCGGGTTGCGCGAAACCGTGGCGCAACTGCTGCCGGAAGCCGACATCGCCGAGGCGGGCAGCGCGTCAGGTCTGGCAGCGACGTTGAGCGCGCGCCCGGCGGACCTTGTACTGCTGGACCTCGGACTGCCGGGGCTGCGCGGCTACTTGTGGCTGCTGCTGCGGCGGCGCCAGCATCGCGGGACGCCGTGGCTCGCCGTGTCGGGCATCGACACCCCGAGAGTGCGGGCGCGCGCGCTGGCTTGCGGCATCGCCCGTTTCGTGTCGAAGCGCGCCTCCAGCGACACCATCGCCGCGGCCGTCCGCGCCGCGCTGCGCGGCGCGGAGCAGCGCGCGGTGCTGCCCGCGAGCGAGCGACGCCTGATCGAAAGCCTCGGCCGGCTGACGCCCGCGGAGCTGCGCATGCTGGCCGCGCTGCCCGAGCACTCCTCGCAGCGCGAGCTGATGCGCGCGCTGAACGTATCGCTGCCCACGGTAAAGACCCACATGTCGCGCGTGTTGGCCAAGCTGCAGCTGCGCAACCGCACCGAGGCGGCGGTGCTCGCGAGCCGGTTGTCGATCCTGACGGCGCCGTCGCTGGCCATCGACCGGCGCCCGGACCCGGCGGGTTAGAGCCGCATCAGGGCGCAGTCCGAGGCGTCCAGCGCCATGTGGATCAACAGGCCGACGCCGACGAGGCTCGTGCGCGGCCACAGCGCCAGCAGCACGTAGGCCGCGACCGCCGGCGCCGTGTGCAGCGGGTGGAAGCCGATGCTGCAGCGATTGGGGTCGTACAACGGCACCGCGAGCAAATGGTCGAGGTCGACGAGCATCGTCGCCATCATCACCAGCCACGCCTGCCACCAGCGCGCGCGGAAGAACGTGCGTGCAACGGCTCCCGGAACGGCGACGTGCAGCAGCAGGTGGATGAGCGCACGCAGGGTCATTTCACGACCTCAGCCGAGCACCTCGAGCGCCACGTGGCGATGGCCGCGCCGCACGCGATAGGTGTTGAAGTCCTTGCGATCCAGCGTGAAGACCTTGCGTGCCCCGAGTGCTTCGGCGGCGACCACCAGTGACGCATCGGCAAGGTCCATGGGCGCATCCGCGTAGTCGTGCATGAGCTCGAAGGCGCGGGAGATGCGGCCATCGTCGAGGAACCATACGTGCAGGCCTCCCTCCGCGACAAAGCGCATCAACTCGTGCGCGCCGGGAGCGGCAGGCCCGAGCAGGTGAAACGCTTCGGTCAGCACCGGGACCGTCGTGAAGAGCGGCTCCCTGATCGTTTCGAGCAGTGCGAGGCAACGAGCATGATCACCATCCGCCGGATCGAAGACAGCGACCAGCGGCCCCGTGTCCGCCAGGATCACTTGCCGTGCCTCCGGCGGATGACCTCGCGCACGGTAGCCTTGGCGTCACGGGCGGGACCGCGGGCCCAGCCACCGACAGCCGTGGCGTCATGGACTCGCTTGAAGACTTCGTAAGGCGTTGCTGGCGGCTCTTGCACCATGCGCTCGGCATAGGCTTCGACGCCGCGCTTCAGGACCTCGGAGATAGACAGCCCCGTGGTGCGGCGCAGCTTGCGCAGGGCCTGCTCGGTTTTTTCGTCAAGACGAACGGTTCGTGTGCCCATGACCGGCTCCGGCGTGTATTACCCATTGTAATACAGGCTGGAGGTGGACCCGCCTCAGCGCGTCAGTTGGGGAACGGCCAGACACCATTGGTGAACCGCGCGACATGGAAGCCGGTGTTCTGGTTGGTGAACCAGATCTCGCCGCGCTCGGGCACGAAACGGATCTGCGAGGAGGTGTGCGCGCGGCCGTCGTCGTTCTCGTCGAGCGGCGGGATGATGTAGGCGATTTCCTTCGGGTGATGCGGATCGCGGATGTCGAACACGCGGATGCCCTGCCAGAAGTAGCTGCACGCGACCACGCCGGGCTCGATGCGCTGCGGCACGCCGCAGTAATGGCCCTGGTAGGTGAAGCCGCTGGCGCCGCCGTCGGCCTCGCGCTGATCCGCGTGGTCGAGCATGTTGATCTCGTTCTTGAGCTTGGACACCACGACCGGATGCGTCTCGTCGCTGACGTCGATGATGCGCGCCATGCCGGGCGACTGCGGATCGCCCTTGCCGCCTTCATCGATGAAGATCACGTAAGGCTTGCCCTGGATCACGACCGGGATGGTCATCTGCGCGACGGCGCCGTCATCCCAGTAGACCGAGCCGACCACCTTGGCGGGCGCGGCCGCGGTCGACACGCCGGTGGCGCGCGTCTGGATGGCGCTGGTGTCCCAGATCTCGAGTCCGTTGGTCGAGACGCCCTCCTCGAGATTCTCGTCCTGTTCGCCGGCACCGCTGCGCGAATGCTCAGCGGCGTACAGGCGCGTACCTTCTTCGTTGAGCGACAGGCCGTGGATGCCGTCGTTGATGGTGGCGATGACGTGCGGCGCCTGCGGAACGGTCAGGTCGAGCGCGCTGGTCGACGCCACGATGAAACCCGAGCTCCAGTAGGTGAGGCCGTCCGGCGACCACTCGCCTTCGTGTCCCATGCCGTTGTCGGTGGAGCCGAGCAGCACCGGCTGCGAGCAGTCAGTGGCCAGTCCCTTCTTGACGTCGTAAACGTCGAAGGCGGAGCCCTCGATGCTGACCGCGGAGCCGGCCAGCAGGCCGCGCCGCTCGTTGACCTTCAGCGATTCCCATGGATCGAGCATTGCCGGCGTCGTCAGCGTCGCGGTGCGCTCGGGCGCGGCCGGGTCGGTCACCTTCACCACCGCGACGCCACCACCCGGCACCTTGGCCGGCTGTCCAGGGACCTGGCCCGCGGTGTTGCCTTGCGCGAACGCCACGCCCAGTCCGTAGTAAGCACAATCCTCGTACCACGCCATCTGCCACAGCGCGCCGTCGCCCTCGCGGCCGACCGGCTCGAGGTTGCACCAGTAGCCTTCCTTCGAGCGGCCGCTCTCGACTTCCGCCCGCGCCACGCGACCTTGCGCACCGAGCTCCGGCTGCGATCCCGGGCCGCAGACCGCGCGAGGCACCGGGCCTTCAAAGGTCTGCGCCGTGCTCTCGGCCTTGTCCAGCGGGGTGGAATTCGACACGGCGCCACAGGCGCATAAAAGGCTGACGATGGCCGTCAAGGTGAGCACGCGCATGAAAATCTTCTCCAAAAAACCTTGTTTCCCGGCAAGCATCCTAGGCAAAGCGGCCGCCAGCGCCTATTCCTCGATAGTATGACGAACGATTCAGGAGAGGTGCCGCATGTTCTTGAAAACCCGCGCTTTATTGATGATGCTCGCCGCCGGCCTGGGCGGCTGTGGCGTCGGCGGCACCTCGGCACCCGCCGGTACGACCGCGCCCACCGATGACGGATGGGTCGGCACATGGGGCGCGGCCTTGCACCAGCCTGCCGCCGTCGACAACCAGTCGTTCCGGATGATCGTGCACCCGACGCTGGCCGCGCCGCGCATCCGCATTCGGTTCGCGAATTTCTACGGCGACGCGCCGGTCACGTTCGAGGCGATCCACGCCGCGCTGCGCGAAGCCGGCCCGGCGATCGTCGCGGGCAGCGATCGCAGCGTGACGTTCAACGGCGTGGACAGCGTGACCGTGCCGGTAGGCGGCGAAGCCATCAGCGATCCGGTGGACCTCGCGGTCGCCGTCGGCGACGACGTCGCGGTGAGCTTTTACGTCGCCACGCCCGCGCAACTCAGCCAGCATGGTTCGAGCACCGCGGTCAGCTACATCGCCTCCGGCAACCACACTGACGAAGCGTCCGGCACCAGCTACACCGGCTCAGGCACCTCGTGGTGGGGGCTCGTAGGCATCGACGCCGAGCGTGCGGATGCGCTTGGCACGCTGGTGGCGCTCGGCGACTCGATCACCGACGGCAACAGTCCGCCCGACGTCAACAACCGCTGGCCCGACTATTTCGCCACGCGACTGCAGGACGCAGGGATCGCGGTCGGCGTGCTCAATGCCGGCATCGGCGCCAACCAGGTCACGCAGGACACCAATTTCCTTGGCAGCAGCCAGGCCGCGGTGACGCGCTTCGACCGCGACGTGCTGCAGCGGCCGGCGGTGAAATGGCTGGTGCTGTTCGAGGGCACCAACGACCTTGCGCAGGGCATCACCGCCGACGCGGTCTACGCAGGCCTGCAAGACATCGCGCAGCGCGCGCGTGGGCAGGGCATCCATGTCATCGTCGGCACCATCACGCCGCGCGGCAAGGATCCGACCTGGCAGGCCAATCCCGCGCTGGAGGAACAGCGCGTGGCGCTCAACGACCTGATCCGCGCCGGCGTGCCGGGTGACTTCGACCAGCTCGCGGATTTCGACGTCGCGCTGGCGCTGCCGTCGGAGCCCTCGGTGATGGCGCCGGAGTACGACTCCGGTGACGGGCTGCATCCGGGGCCAGTCGGGTTGCAGCGCATTGCTGCGGAAGTGCCGGTGGACGCGCTGAACTGATCGCGGCCACGGGCCGCGCCTGCATCATCAATACTCGTACTTCGCCGCGAACTGCAGGCGGCTGAGGCTGCCGTCCTCGCCGTCCTCGACTTCGCGCACCGCGTGCATGCCTTCGAGGCCGAAGGTCAGCTTGTCGGCCGGCGAGAAGAGCAGGTTCACGTGCGCGCTCTGCACGCCGCGCGTGGCGCGCGGGCCGGTCAGCTCGGCCGGATTGTCGGCCTCGAGCGCGGCGACCGTCGCGGTCGAGCGCCAGCGCGCGCTCCACACGTGGCGATAGGCGACATAGCCGGCCGCCGCCGCGATGGGCTCGAGGCCGTTGTCGGCGTCGACGACCGCGTCGGCGATCGTCGCGAGTCCCAGGTAACGGCCCACGCCGTCGCCGGCGGTCACGCCGAAGCGCACGTCGTCCTTGCCGAACGTGTCGACCTTGCCGGACAGGTTCAGCGCCCAGGCAAAAGCGGTGCCGTCTGCCTGATTGTTTGGCGCATCGCCGCCGGTCGCGGCGCCGTCAGCCGAAAGTTGGCGCGCGACGGCTGCCGCACTGAACGAGCCAAACGACGTCTTCAGGTTGTAGCGCGCGGTGAGGTCGGGCGCCTTTGCATCGCCGGTGACAAACGTCGCGGTGACGGGCGTTGCGCCGGCGACCGTGCCGGTGCGCGGCAGCAGGTTGGTCTCCGCGTTCTCGATCGCGAGCTGCAACCCGCCGAGCGTGTAGCGAATGGTGGGCTGGCGCACGATGACCAGCGCCTCCACCGGGCCGCGCAAATCGTCGATCTGGTCGGGATGCGCATCGAGGTTGCGCAGCAGCGACCACTCCTGCCCCATCAGCCAGTTGTCGTAGGTCAGGAACGCGCGGCGCAGGCGCGGGTTGTACGCGTTGGTCACCGTCTCGCTCGCGCCGCCCGGCAGCGAGCGGAAGTCGAGCTCGATGGTGCCGGCCAGCGTGTGGCCCTCGACGCGCGAGCTCATCTTGAAGAAGAAGCGCGTGTCCTTGGCGTGGAAGTCGAGGAAGCTGTAGGCGTTCTCGGCGGCGGTCGTCGCCGCGACCGGAATGCTGGACGGCCGGAAATAATCGCGGCCCTGGTCGGTCGAGGCGACGTCGCCGTCGGAGAACACGCTGTACAGCGCATCGAGCTTGACGAAACCGCCGTAATTCACGTCGAAGCCGGCGACCTTGAGCTGCGGCGCGGGCTCGAGCGGTTCCACCGGGATCAGGGCGGGTTCGGGCGCGGCAACGGCGGCGCCCGCGACGGCGCAAAGCAGCGCGGCGCAGAAATACTGGTTCATGCGAGAAAGCTCCCCTTGAAAGTGTCTTGCCGACATCGATGTCATTGCGAAACTGGCGCCGGCCCCAGCGGCACACCGTCCGGTCCATTCTTGAACGTCAGCCAATCCCCCACGGGTGGCTGCTGGCCCACACCGGGTTTGCTCCAGTCGCACACGCCCTCCGGGAATGCCGATTGCAGGCGCGCCCACTGCGCATCGCTGAAGGTGATGCCGGCGTAGTCGGTGCTCGCGCGGTCCAGCGGCTTCAACTGGCACCTGAGCACGTCGCCCGTGTTTGGCGCCCCGGCGACCAGGCGCGGCAGCAACTGCTCGGTGTAGATCGCGTCGCACTGGGCCTGCGGCACGGGCCGGCCACCGTCATAGCAGCCGTCGACGACGTCCGCCGGCCGATTGCGCGCGACCTTGACCTGCAGCGGATCGCCCGAGGTGTCCGCCTCGATGTTGGCGAGCCACTCGTCGACCTTGGTCAGGGTCAGGGCCGACTGCGGCGGCGTCGGCAGGCCGAACGGCGCCTCGGCGGCTTCGAGCCAATAGACCTGCGAGTCGAGGCTGCCGACCGAGCGCTGCACGCGGTTGCGCATGATTTCGCGCTGGATGTTGCCGTGGAAGTCAGCCGAGTTGTTGGTGCGGGTGTCGATGCTGGGTATGAGGCGCTGGTTCAAGCCGTAGGTGAGCTGGCCGTTGCGGTACATGCGCGTGATGCCGGCGACGTCGCCGGCAGTGCGCTCGGGCACGTGCACCCAGTCGACGTCGTAGCTGCCGATCTTTTCGTTGAGGTCGACGAACTGCTCGACCAAGATGGTCCCGTCCTGCAAGGCCTTCAGGCCCCACTGGATGCCGACGTAGTCGATCACCTTGTTGGCAAACCCGTCGCCCGCGCGGCGCCCGAGTTAGTTGACGTTCAAATCCTGCAGGGTGCAGCGCGCGCCGGTCGGGTTGGTGGCCGGGTCATAGACCAGCGCCGCGTCGATCTGGCAGCCGCTGCCCGCCGGGTCCCAGTCCTGCGGGCCCGAGCCAAGGCCGCGCATCTCGTAGCACATGGAGACGTTCGAGCCGACCACCGCGCTCTGCTGCTCCAGCGCGCCCCACAGTTGCGGCGAGGTCCCGGTGAAGTAATTCAGCAACAACTGGCAGTCGGCCTTGGCCGTGATCGCCGGCGTCCAGCCGTCGGCGAAGGTGCACTCGGGGCGCGTGCCGTCGAGCAAGCCGGGATAGAGGTCGCTGACGGTGTTCTGGCCCTCGGCGCCGCCGGAGCAGCCGTGGCCGATCGCGTAGCGGTCCTCGCCGAGGAGTTCGATCATCCGCTCCTTCATCATCATCGTGACTTCGGCCGCGAGCACGCTGTTGCAGATCTTGCCGAAGGCCATCATCGACGAGACGCCGACCGCGAAGCCGCGGTCTAGGCCCAGCGCGATCATGGAATCATCGGGACTGTTCTGGCCGTAGCCCGGCGCGCAGCCCTGGCCGTACGAGAACAGGAACTTGTCGTTCCAGCCGCGCGGCGGCGTCAGCGGCGAAGGCGCCGGTTCGTTCTCGGGGTCGTGCAGGAACGAAAAATCGTAGATGCCGCGGTTCAGCGTGCCGCGCTCCTTGCGCACGATGTAGCGCACGGTCTCGCCTTCGTCGGTCGTCGTGGTTGCGACCGAGGACGACGGCGGCGGGCTGGCCGGATCGTAGGCCTGGAACGAGCCGCTGGTGTCCTTGTATTCGTAAGTCACCACGGTCTCGCCCGTGCACTGCGGATCCTGCGCGGGGCCGAGGCCGTTGGCCTCGGTGGTGCACTCCCAGGGTTGCAGCTGCGGACCCGAGAAGATCGGGCCGGCGCGCGGATAATCGGTCAGCGTGATTCGCGCACTGCGGCCGTCGGGCAGGCCCGCGGTCAGGATATTGGCGCCCAGGCGCAGCCCGGTGATGACGCCGAGGAAACGCCCGCTCGGCGCGAGGCCGAACGCGGTAGTGACGTCGCTGCCGTTCAGCCCGACCTTGACGTCGGCCGGCGCGGTGCCGGGCGGCAGCACGACTTCGACCAGCGCGTCGTCGCCGCTGACGAGGTCAGCGCGATTGGACAGGACTTTCACCTGCAAGGGAGCGCTCACGGCCGGTTTTGATACGCCGCATGCGGCCATCGACAGCAGGGCCGCGGACATGGCGCAGGCCACTAAAATTTTCATCGCACTCCCTCCAGTTGAAACTGTTACCCAAGACCGGCGCGGCGGATATAGCCCCAAAGACGTAGAACCGCCCCCACTAGCTCATCATCCCCAGCGCCCGCGGCAACCACAACGACAGCGGCGGCCAATACGTCACCAGCACCAGGAACGCGAGCATGGTCAGCAGCCAGGGCCACACGGCGACGGTCAACTCGGTGATGCCCATCTTGGCGATGCCGCTCGCCACATACAGGTTCAGGCCCACCGGCGGATGGCACATGCCGATCTCGCAATTCACGGTGAGGATGATGCCGAAATGGATCGGGTCGATGCCGAGCTTCATCGCCACCGGGAACAGCAGCGGCGCTGTGATCAGGATGATCGACGATGGCTCCATGACGTTGCCGGCGAGCAGCAGCAGCAGGTTGACCAGCAGCAGGAACATCAGCGGGCCGACGCCCTGGTCCAGCAACCACTGCGCCATCGCCTGCGGAATCTGCTCGGAGGTCATCAGGAACGAGAACAGCACGGCGTTGGTGATGATGTAGAGGATCATCGCGCTCATGCTTGCCGAGTCGAGCAGCACGCGCGGCACGCGTGAGAGCGGCAGGTCGCGGTAGATGAATACCGCGACGATGAAGGCGTAGACCGCGCTCATGGCCGCCGCCTCGGTGGGCGTGAACAGGCCGGCGTAAATGCCGCCGATCACGATCAGCACCAGCGCAAGGCCCCAGGCGCTGTCGCGCAAGGCCCGCAGCCGCTCGCGCCACGGTGCCTTCGGCAGCCGCGGATAGCCGAACTTGCGCGCGCGATACCACGTGGTCACGCCGAGCAGGAACGCCAGCGTCAGTCCCGGGATCACGCCCGCCATGAAAAGCTGGCCCACCGAGGTGCTGGTGGCGACTGCGTAGATCACCATCACCAGCGATGGCGGGATCAGGATGCCGAGCGCGCCCGAGGTAGTGATGACGCCGGCGCCGAACTGCTTCGGGAAGCCCTGCTTGACCATCGCCGGCAACAGGATCGAGCCCACCGCGACGACGGTCGCCGGACTCGAGCCCGACACTGCGGCGAATAGCGCGCAGGCGAGCACGGCGCCGAGGCCCAGTCCGCCGTGCCAGTGCCCGACCATCGAGGTCGCGAAGCGGATCATGCGCCGCGCAACTCCGCCGTGCGTGAGGAAGTTGCCGGCGAGGATGAAGAACGGGATCGCCATGATCTCGAACTTCTCGATGCCGGTGAACAATTTCAGCGCGACGGCCTCGATCGGCACCTGCGTCATGGTGAACAGGAAGGTCAGTACCGTCAGGCCGAGCGCGATCGACACCGGCATGCCGGTGAGCATCAGCGCGATCAGCAGGCCGAAGATGATCGCCGCGGTCATGGCGCGAGCCCCTCGACGTGCGCGACCTCGTGCTTCGGCAACTCGCCGGTGCGGAAGAAACGCCAGCCGACCTGCAAGAAGCGGAACGACATCAGGTACGAACCCAGCGGCACCGCGAGATAGACCAGCCACATCTGCAGGCCCAGGTCGGCGGACACCTGTTGCGTGCGCACCAGTCCGGCGACGAGGATCGCGCCGAGCGTGCCGACGATGCCGGTGAAGAGCGCGCCGGCGCCCAGCCCGAACAACACGAACTTGCGCCGCCAGCGCTCGTCGAGCCGGTTGATCAGCACGTCCACGCCGACATGGATGCCGGTGCGCACGCCGTAGGCCGCGCCGAACTTGGCCATCCAGACGAACAGGTAGATGCACAACTCCTGCGCCCAGGACAGGTCCACCGCCAGCAGCGCGTCCTGCATGCCGGGAATCGCGAGCCCGGACAGGTAACGGTGGACGACCGCGACGAAGATGATCAGCGTCGCGGCAGCCATCAGACTGCCGATCAGCCATTCCTCCAGCCGGTCGAGAACCTTCACCGGGTCCTCGCTTCGGTCAGGCGATCCCTCGCTGCGCTCGGGATGACATCAGGGCTTGAACCCCGTCGCGGCGTAGATCGAGTCCAGCAGTTCGGCGCCGACCACCTCGCGCATTTCCTGGTGCACCGGCACCAGTGCCGCGCGCCACTGCGCCTTCTCTTCCGGCGTCGGCGCGATCAACTCGGTCTTGCCGGAAGCCTTGACCTGCTCCAGCGCCTTCTCGTTCTCCTGTCGCGCGATGTCGTTGGCAAACTTCGTCGCCTCGACCATGCACTCCTCGAGTGTCTTGCGCAGGTCGGGCGGCAAACCATCCCAGAACGCCTTGTTCACGATCACCGCGTAGCCGAGGTAACCATGGTCCGTCGCGGTAAGGAATTTCTGCACCTCGTGCATCTTCTGGGTGTAGAAGTTCGACGGTGGATTCTCCGTGCCGTCGACGACGCCGGTCTGCAAGGCTTGATAAACCTCGGAGAACGCCATGACCTGCGGCAGCGCGCCGAGCGCCTTCATCTGCGCGCTGAGCACCTGTGAGGACTGGATGCGCAATTTCAGACCCTTGACGTCGGCCGGCGTGCGCAGCGCGCGGTTTGCGCTCAGGTGCTTGAAGCCGTTGTCCCAGAACGCGAGGCCCTTGATGCCCTTGCCTTCGAGCCTTTGCAGCATGCCGGCGCCGACCGGACCCTGCGTGATTTTGTGGAGCGAGTCGTAGCCGTCGAACAGGTACGGCAGGTCGAACGCCTCGAACTCGCGCGCGCCGAGCGGCCCGAACTTGGCCAGCGACGGCGCGAGCATCTGCACCGAGCCGAGCTGCAGCGCTTCCATCTCTTCCTTGTCCTTGTAGAGCTGGCTGTTCGGAAACACGGTGACCTTCACGCGGCCCTGCGTGCGCGCTTCCGCCAGCTTCTTGAATTCTTCCGCGGCGCGGCCCTTGGGTGTGTCGGGCGAGACGACGTGGCTGAACTTGATCTCGACGGTGGCGGCCGATGCATCCTGCTGCTTGCCGCAACCGGACAGGACCACGGGCAATGCCAGCAGCAGCGCGGTGACGAGGTGGCGGCGCGTAACGGTCATCGAGATCTCCTGGATCGGCATGGCTAGTATGTCCGTCACTCCGCGAACGGCCAAACGCCATCGGCAAAGCGCAGCACCACGAAGCCGTTGTCCTGGCACGTGGTCCACAGCTCGCGCCTTTCCGGCACGAAGCGCACCTGCGAGGTACAGCGATCGGCCGTGCCGCCACCGTGCTGCGAGCCGGGGCCCGGCTCCGCCAGCGCCGGCGGGTTGTAGTAGGCGATTTCCTTCGGGTTGGCGACGTCGCGGATGTCGAACACGCGCACGCCAGACTCGAAGTAGCCGCACGCGACGGCCGTGGTGTCGACGGCGCGGTCGATGCCGCAGTAGTGGCCGTCGTAGACAAAGATGTTGTTGCAGCCGCCTTCCGGCGTCGTCGCCGCGCAGTTCTCGGGCAAGTGCACTTCGAGTTTCAGCTTCGACACCACCACCGGCAGCGCCTCGTTGCTGATGTCGATGATGCGCGCGGCGCCGTGGCCGCCCTCGTCGACGAACACCAGGTAGGGCTTGCCGTCGCGCGTGAACGGAATGGCGTGCTGCGCGAGGGTGCCGTCCTCCCACGCCACCGCGCCGACCGGGGTGATCACCGGCGCCGCCGCGCGCGACTGGATCGCCGAAAGGTCGACGATCTGCAAGCCGTTGTTGCTGAACGAGGCGAAGTAGCCGCGATTGCCGTCGTCGCTGATGGCGAGTCCGTGAACCTGGCGGCTGAGGTCGCGGAAGATCAACGTAGGCTGCAGCGGGTCGGTGACATCGATGGCGTTGACCTGGCCGGAGCCGCCGCCGGTACCGTTGGTGCCGTAGTACGTCAGGCCGTCGGGGGCCCAATCGCCCTCGTGGCCAAGCGTGTCCGGAAAAGCCGTGGTCGAGAGCAGCTGCGGCTGCGCGCAATCGCCGCTGACGTCGTAGACGTCGAACTCCGGGCCTTGCGTGCCGGGCGTCAGCGCCCCGGCCGCGCCGTGCACCGCGCCGAGCAGGGCGCGCTGCTCGTTGACCTTCAGCGATTCCCACGGATCGGTCATCGCCGGCGTATCGAGCGAGCCGCTGGCAACCGGCGTGGCCGGGTTGGCGACGTTCACCACGATCACGCCCGGGCTGGCGAGCTGCGCCAACTGCGCGCTCGACTGGCTGTAGTACGCGCAGTCGTCGAACCACGCGTGCTGCCAGCTCGCGCCCTCGCCCTGCGACTGGCCGACGAGTTCGAGGTTGCAGCTGTAGCCCTGCGCGGACCGGCCACTGGTACGGTCCTCCTGCGTGACCTGGCCTTGCAGCGCGGTCTCCGGAAGGCCGCCTTCTGCGCAGGCCGCGCGCGGCGGCACCTCGACGACGGCGGTAGGCGCGCTTGAGCTCGAACCCACGCCGCACCCCATCAGCACCAGTGTCATCCCGAGCGCAGCGAGGGATCGCGTTCCGAAGTGAGCAGCCATTCGTTTCCTCCCGAAGCGATTACCCTACTCGACAACTGGCCCAAGCAATTCCGCCAGCGGCCGCGTGAACCGCACGACCTGGAAGCCATTGCACTGGCTGGTGAACCAGATCTCGCCGCGCGCAAGGTCGATGCGCGTCATCGAGCTGGCCCAGTCCACCGTCCCGCATTCGCCGGTCAGGTTGAAGTTGGAGCCCGGCTTGTAGCCCGGCGACCCCGGCGGATTGTAGTAGGCGATCTCGCGCGGCTTGTACGGGTTGCGCACGTCGAACACGCGCAGGCCGGACTGGAAGTAGCCGCAGGCCACGACGCGCGTGTTCTCCATGCTGTCGACGCCGCAGTAATGCCCCTCGTAGCCGAAGATGGTGCCTTCGGAGGCCTCGGCGGTCGCGTCGGCGTTGGCCGGATCGTGCACCTCGAGCATGAGCCGGCTCGCGATCGCGGGCTTTGTTTCGTCGGCGATGTTGATCAGCCGCGCGGCGCCCTTGCCGAGCTCGTCCACCTGCAACACGAACGCCGTTCCACCGATGAAGATCGGCAAGGTCTGCTGCGCCTGTCCGCCGTCGGTCCAGTAGAGCTCGCTGATCACGCTGATGTCGGGGTCAGGCTGCCGCGCCTGCACCTGGCTGGTGTCGGCAATGACGATGCCGTTGGGCACGCCCGCGGAATTCGCCGCGCGCGAAAAGTATGCGCGCGTGCCCGCCACGTTGGTCGACAGCCCATGCGTCGTGCCGAGGTTGGGCCAGGACAGCAGGCGCTGCGGCTGCGCCGGATCGGTGACGTCGATCGCCACGTAATGCTGCCGCGCGCGATCGCCGATGTAGTACGTGAAGCCATCCTGCGAAAAATTGCCTTCGTGCCCAGCCGCCTCGCCCTGCGGCGCGACGGGAGCGCTGCTGATCAGCCGCGGCTGCGTGCAATCGCCGCTGACGTCGTAAAGGTCGAGGTCGGGGTTGCCCGTGCCGTTGTAGGAATTCGCAGCGCCGAGGAGTCCGCGCTTGTCCGCGACCTTGAGCGACTCCCATGGGTCGATCATCGCGCTCGTCGCTAGGAATGCCGTGGCGACTGGCGCTGCGGGATCGGAAACGTCGATCACCGCCACGCCGGGGTGTTGTTGGGCGGCCTTGGCACTGCCCGACTGCGGCGCGCGGCCGGTGGCCGTGTCGTAGTACGCGCAGTCGTCGTACCAGGCGAGCTGCCAGCTCGCGCCTTCGCCGGCGTACTGGCCGACGAGTTCGAGGTTGCAGGAGAAGCTTTCGAGCGAGCGGCCGCTGGCCCGATCGGCGGACGACACTTGTCCTTGCAGGCCCGTTTCGACGGGATCGTCGGGGCCGCAGGCGGCCTTCGGGACGGGTTCCATCCACGGCTCGAGCGCCGGGACGACGACGGTGCTCGCGCGAGACGAATCGTTGCCGACGCCGCAGCCGGCGAGCGCCGCGACCAGCACGAGCATCGCGAACCGGTTCACTCGGCTACCGGACCGAGCAACTCGAACAACGGCTTCGCCAGCCGCACCACCTGGAACGCATTGCACTGCGAGGTGAACCAGATCTCGTTTCGATCCGGCCGGTAGCGCGAGTTCGCGCTGGCCCAGTCCGCCGTGCCGCACTCGCCGTTCATGTTGTAGTTCGAGCCCGGGTGGTAGCCGGGGCGCGCCGGCGGATTGTAGTACGCGATTTCGCGTGGCTTCATGACGTTGCGGATGTCGAACACGCGCAGGCCCGACTGCATGTAGCCGCAGATCGCGATGACCGGGTCGGCGAGCGCGTAGGTGTCGGCGTCATTCTTGCCGTCGGACAAAGTGCAGTAATGGCCCTGGTAGCCAAAGATGGTGCCGTCGGAGGATTCCTGGATCGACTGCGCGTTCTCCGGCATGTGGACTTCGAGCTTCAGCTTGCTGACCACGCGCGGATTCTTCTCATCCTCGATGTCGATGATGCGCGCAGCACCCACCGGCCCGACCAGCGCGTTGGCCGAACCGCCCGCTCCGCCGGAGCCCGTCGCCAGCCCGCCTTCGTCGACGAACAGGACGTAGCGCCGTCCTTTCATCGTGAACGGCTGGGTGTGCTGCGCGACGCTGCCGTCGGTCCAGCAGACTTCGCCGACGGTGGGCGCCTCGGGATTCGGCAATCGCCCCTGGATCTGCGACAGGTCGACGACCTTCAAGCCGTTGCCGCACGACGGACCGATCGCGTAGCCGCGTGTGCCATCGACACTGGTCGAGCCGCCGTGGCCGGTGACTGCAGCGAAGCCGATCAGCGCCGGCTGGGCGGGATCATCCAGGTCGATCGCGCGCGAGCCAGTGGCGTAGTACGTGAGCCCGTCCGGCGCGAAGTAGCCCTCGTGCCCGTTCTGCGTGCCGACCGGCTGGCTCACGATCAGGCGCGGCTGCTTGCAGTCACCCGACAAGTCATAGATGTCGACCTCGGGACCGCCGTCACCGGCAATGCTGCCGCCAACGGCATTGGTGCCGACCAGCAACTCGCGGCGCTGGTGGGTCTTCAGCGATTCCCACGGATCGATCATGCCGGGCGTGGACAGGAACGCGGTCGCCTTGGGCGCGGCAGAGTCAGTGACATCGACAACGACGACGCCGGGCCTGAACTGCGCCGGTTTCGAGCTATCGGAGCCGCCGTTGGTCAGGGCTGCGGTGTTGTAGTACGCGCAATCCTCGAACCACGCGTGTTGCCACGACGCGCCGTCGCCAGCGGCCGGGGTGGTCGCGTTGTTGCCGTCGGGTCCGGTGGTCCACTGGCCGACGAGGTCGAGGTTGCAGTGATACGCGGCGAGCGCGGACGCGCCGCTGGCCCGCGCGCCTTCAGGGACCTGGCCCTGCAGTCCATCCTCGACACGATCGTCGGGCTGGCAGGTCGCCTTCGGCACAGGGCCTTCGAACACCTCGAGCGGTGCCACTGGGCTGCCACTGACCACGGTGGATTGCTGTCCGACGCCGCAGCCGATGAGGCCCACGACAACCGGGAAAACGCACGTGACGAAGCTGCGCATGGTGTCCAGCCGGCGCTAGCGGCGGGCCTTGCGGCTGACAAAGGTGTAGTGCAGGTCGCAGTCGAGCGCGCGCGCAAAGCGATGGAGCTGGTTGAGCGAGATGCCACCCTCCTGCTCGCGTTTCTCCGAGTCATGCACGCTGTTGCCAGCGACGCCGACGCGCTCGCCCAGCCGGCGCAGGCTGATGCCGCGCGACTGGCGCAGGGTGCGGATCCATCCCTTCGGCGGTGCGCCGTGCAAGCGGGACGCTTTGCGCCGGATGTCCGCGTCGGACCCCTTGCGCTTCTTGCGCGCGACGCCGCCCATGGTCCTCAGTCCTTGCAAGGTGTTATGTGCGGGCATCGTGTCATCGCCACGGGGACCCGCCTAGTCACCGTAGGTATGACAAAACGCTCACTCGACGGCGGCGACCTTCGGCGCGAAGCCGGCCATGACCATGCGCAGGCGATCGCCCTTGCGAAATTCCCACGCACTAGAACCGTGGACGTGGGTCTCCTTGCCGGGCGACAGCAGCACGTCGAACGCGTCGCCGTCGCCGCCGGTGGCGCGCTTCACCGTGACGCGGCAGTTGCGCGCCTTGGCGGAGGTATTGGTCAACAGCACGATCTTGTCCTGCGTCAGCGGCTCGGTGCGAAAAGCCACCGTCAACGGCGCCGGCGCCGCATGCGCGGCTCGCGCCGCGGGCGCCGAGGCGATGATCATTTCGGATTTCGGCGAGGTCTCGAACGGCGCCTTGGGCGATGCCTGGGACTTCTCCGGCGCGGCTGGCTTCGCCTGCTCGGCGACAGGGGCCGTCGCGGCGGGCGATGCGGCGACTGGCGGCGGCGGCGCCTCTGGCGTTGCCGAAGCGGTATCCACAGGCACCGGGCACGCGGCCTTCAGCTTTTGCTCGTACTGCGCGGTGAGCTTCGTCGTTGCGTCCTTGTGCGAGGCGCTCATCAAGACCTGCTGGCCGATGAGCAGCAACGCGAGCACGCCGACGTAGTACCAGGCGAAGGGGAAGTTGTTCATGGGCGCTATGTGACGCGGAATGCCGTGGCGCCGAAACTATACCTTCGGTTAGTGCCCCTCGATACGCCGCTGCGCGGCTACTCGGGGTGCGCGGATCGGACCAAGGTGTAGCGGCCAGGTCCGAGCTGCAATCCGTCGAGATCGGTGACCGCGCCGTCCGGCCAGGTCACGCGCAAGCTTGCTGCGCTGCCGGCCTTGCCGAGGCCAAAGCGCGCCACCGGCGGGTTGTGCGATTGATAGCCGCCACTCGCGCGGATGCTGCGGAACTGCCTTTTACCGTCGGCGGCACGCAGCTCCACGCGTGCGCCGAGCGCATCTCGATTGCCGCTGCGCCGGTCATCGAGCGCGATCTCGAGGCCCGCGCCCGCCGGCGCCTGGTTGCGCCAGGCCACGGGCGACAGCAGGAAGGGCTGGGTCAGCAAGTCGAGGTCGCCATCGAGGTCATGATCGATGAACAAGGCGGCGCCGGTCGGGTTGTGGTCCTCGAGGCCGCTGGCGCGCGCGCGTTCCTCGAAGCCGGCACCTCCGCGGTTGCGGTAGTACAGCGCCGATGGGCTGTTCGGCCGCAGGCGCGTGCCTTGCGTGATGAAGAGGTCCTGCCAGCCGTCGTTGTCGAGATCGGCGAAGCGCGCGTTCCAGGTCCAGCCGCCGACGCCCGCTTGCCATTTCGAGGTGACGTCGTCGAAACCCGCATCGCCGGCGCGATACAGCAGGTTGGTCTGGCGCAACTGCGGCATCTCTTCGGGGAACGCACGCTCGCTGTCCTCATGGTCCATCGGGCTGAGGGCGATCGCGGCGCAGATGTCGCGCAGGGTGGCGAAGTCTGCCGGCACGCGCTCGCATTCCTCGAGCACGCGCGCCTTGTCGGCGCCGAGCGCCGGCAGTCGCGCGAGCACACGGTTCCAGTGATACGCCGATACCGCGCAATCGCGGCGCTCAGCGGCGTCGGCGAGCTGCTTGCACGGCGCCATGCTCTGCACGCTGTACGCGCCAAAGGTGGCGAGCTGGAAGCGCGCCACGGCGTCGCAGCGCGCGCGGTCCGCAAGGTCGGTGTACGACGCACAGCTCGGCAGCGGCGTGGCGACGCGCGCGGCAAAGCCGGCGCCGGGGCTGCCCATGGCGATGCCACCGAGATACAGCTCCTCGCGACCGTCGTTGTCGAGGTCGCCGGCGTCGGCACTCATGGTGTCGTAGGTCGTGCGCGGCAAAAGGCCGGCCGCAGGCGCGAGCGTGCCGCGCTGGTTCAGGTAAATGCGATCGGGCTCGTCGAAGTCGTTGCCGGCGTACAGGTCGGGCCAGCCGTCAGCGTTGAAGTCATGGAACAGCAGCGTCAACGTCTCGCCTTCGGGTCCGACGAGTGCTTCGGGCGCAAAACCGCCCTTGCCGTCATTGCGCCAAAGCTTGTTGATCGACGTCGCGGGGTAAAAGAAGCGCGGCACGTAGCTCGCAGCGCCGGTGACGAGGTCGACGTCGCCGTCACGGTCGACGTCGGCGAAAGCCAAAGACTGCACCGACAACTCGCTGCCGGACGGCAGCGTTGTCGCCGCGCTGTCGGAATAGCCACCGTTGCGATTGAACAGCACGCGACAGCCCTGCATCCAGCCGCAGGCCACCAACTCGGGCGCGCGATCACCGTCGAGGTCGGCCAGCGCGAGCGCGGTGACTTGCCAGTCGCGCTGGCCGGGCCAGTCCAACGCCTGCAGCGCGAAACGCCCGCCGGTATTGACGTATACGAACACTCCGAACGCGGTGCCCACCGCGACATCGGGCCAGCCGTCTCGATTGATGTCGCCGGCGGCGAGTGGGCCGAGATGCATGATCGACGGCTCCATGATCCGGTATGCGCGTGGCAGCGGCAGGCGCTCGAAGCCAAGGCTCGCGCCTTCCACGCGCTGAAACGCCGGCTCGGCTCCGGCGGCCGCGGGCAAAAATGCCGCGCGCAGGAGCTCGACATCCCCGGCGCGCGCAACAGGCTGCGCCGCCGGCGGCGGCGTGATCGCTGCGAGCAGTTCGGTGGCGTGGCGTCCCGGCGGCAGCAACAGCGCAGGCGCGGGTGGCGGCCCGCTCGCCTCCAGGATCGCCGCCACCTGTCGCGCGAGGCGCAGCTCGTGCCAGCCGTGCAGCAGGGCTGCGGCGCCGCCGGCGAGGAGTCCGAGCGCAAACACCGCGCCCCCCGCGGCGGCGGCCATGCGCCAGGACAAGGTCGTGCCGAGAAGGCTTGCGGGATAGACGCTGTAAATGCCCAACGTCACCAGCAGTGCCGCGACGAATTGCGGCGGCACTCCCGCGTCCCACAGCACCGCGCAGACGATCACGTCGAAAGCCATCGGCACCGGCAGCAAGGTCCCGAACAAGGTCACCGCAGCGAGCGCCAGCGCATTAAGCAGCAAGCCGTCGACATGGCTCATCGACGCGAGCCGGCCCCACGGCAGCAGCTCCGCCAGCGCCGCGCCGATCAATCCCGCCAGCAGCATCAGCGGCAGCGCCAGCTTGATCACGACCCAGAGATTGCGCGGATAACGCAGGACCACCCATCCCATCGCACGAACAAATCCCCGCGGCGCGTCATCGCCCTTGCGTAGGAGCGCCCCATGGGCGCGATCGAATCCGCGCTCGAGCCATTGGAACAGCTTCAACCCCGGCAGCTTCGCCGGCGCAACGATCAGCGGCTTGCGCCACCCCGGCCGCTCGGACAGCTTCGCCAATTGCGGCACCACGACCAGCACCATCAGCAAGCTCGCGACCACCTTCAGCGCTACGAGATAAAACGGAAACAGCGACAGCAGGATGCCGACGACGATGACGTTGAAGCTCGGCGAAGCGAACATCGTCGCCAGCGCGACCTCAACGCGCGCGCCGCCTTTCAGCATTGCCTGCCCAATCGGCGCCGCGCAGTTCACGCAGACACCCAATGGCGTGCCGATCAGCGCGCCTTGCAATGCGCCCGCGTGGCGACCGCCGCGCGCGGCCGGCACCAGCGGCACCAGCGTCAGCAGGCCCGCCGCGAGCAGCAGGCCGAACGTCATGCCCTGCTTGTTGGTGATCGCCCACTCGGCCGCGGACCACAGCACGTGCTTGACCGGCTCGTGCGCGCCCGGCTCGGGCCAGTGCTTCTCGAATCCCAGCGGCGTGGCCAGCGCCTCGTCGGGATCGGCCGAGGCCTTGCCTTGCAGAGAGGGATAGCGCGAGTCGAGCCAGAACACCGCGCACAGCGCGGCGATCAGCGCCGCGAGGATCGGGATGCGCCAGTCGAACGCAGGGCGCGGCGCGGCAACGGTGGTCATGGCCGCATTGTAGGAGTGGCGCCGCAGGGCGCTGCGCTAGTCGTTCGTACTACGGAGCCAAGAGACTCAGGTGCAAGGCAAGCCCTTGAGCAGGGACAGGTCTACCGCGTTACCCATCAGCGCGTAGCCGGTGTCGTTGCCGTGCAGGTTGTCGCCGTTGTCGGTGCCGGCCTGCCAGTTGTTCGGATTCGCCGGGTCGCGCACCGCGGCGTCGAAGTCGATCACGCCGTCGGGCACGCCGCTGGTGCGGATCCACTCGTTGACCTTGTCGCGCTCGGGCTTCTCGCCATTCGGAGTCAGTGTGCCGACCAGCACGTTGAGCCCGCGCGCCCGCGCGCGTTGCACGACCTGGTTGATCCCGGCGATGACCTGCTCGCCCGTTTTCTGGCCGAGGTTGATGTCGTTGATGCCTTCGAGCAGGACCAGGTCGGTAACGCCGGTCTGCGCCAGTACGTCACGGTCGAAGCGGGCCAGCGCACTCTCGCCCATCGCGGCGTTGCCAGGGATGTCGAGCAGGATCTGGTTGCCGCCGATGCCGTGGTTCAGCACCGACACGCGCGGCCCACCGGCCGGCGCGCGCAGGCGTGCTGCCAACGTGTCGGGCCAGCGGCCTTCGCCATCAGTGCTGGCACCCGTTCCGTCGGTGATCGAGTCGCCGAGCGTGACGACGGCGCCCGTCGCGCGCGGCGCGAGCACATCCACACCAGCAATGAAGAACCACGCGGTGGTGGTCGTCGCATAGGTGCTGGCGGACGGGTCGGCCGCATGGTCGCCGGGTTCCGAGACGTACGAAGTAGTCAACCCGTAGTAATGCGCGGTCGGCGCGCCGGTGGCGACCGGCAAATGGAAGCTGATGGCGAGGTATTGCCCGCCCTCGACGGCGAGTGGCACCGGGTCGCTGACAACCTTGGCCGCACGCGGGATGACGATGGACGACGCGCCGTTGAACGTCACGGGATGGTTGATGCCGGCAATGCTCGCGCCGGTGTCGCGCAGTCCAACGTGGATGCTTTGCAGCGTCAGGTCGCCCTCGCCGTAGGCGTTGGAGAAATGCAGCCGCAAGGCGCTGCCGCCGGCTTGCGGACGCACGATCATGCGCAAGGTCTGGTCGGTGAAGCCGCTGTTGAATTGCCCCGTGCGCGCGGCCGGCTGAACGCTGGTGGCCCAGCCGCCGACCCAGGTGGGCGTGTCGCAGCGGCCAGCAGCCGTTGCGCTCGTGCCAGGCGCGGCCGCGGGCGTCGAGTTTTCGGTGACGCCCGTGCCGCAGCCCCCGATCAGGAGCGCGAGCCATACAGCTGCAGCGCGCTGCATCACGGCGCCGGGTCTAGCAGCTCCGCCAGCGGCTTTTCAAAGCGCACGACATGGAAACCGCCGCACTGCGACGTGAACCAGATCTCGTTGCGCGCCGGGATATAGCGTGGATGCGAGGAGGCCCAGTCGACCGTGTGGCAACCGCCGCTCAAGTTGTAGTCGGCGCCCGCCTTGTAACCGGGGCTCGCCGGCGGGTTGTAATAGGCGATCTCCTTCGGGCTGTACGGCTCGCGGATGTCGAACACGCGCAGGCCGGATTCGAAATACCCGCACACCGCGATGACCGCGTTGTCGATGGTGTTGGTGTGGTTGTCGTTGATGCCGTCGGACGCGGTGCAGTAGTGGCCCTGGTAGCCGAAGATCGCGCTGCCCTGGTCGGCCGAAATCGCCTGGCTGTTCTCGGGCATGTGCACCTCGAGCTTCAGTTTCGACGCGATGAACGGCGCCGCCTCGTTGCTGATGTCGATCAGCCGCGCCGCGCCCTTGCCGCCCTCGTCGACGAACAGGATGTACGGCACGCCCTTGATGGTGACGGCCTGGGTCATCTGCGCCGTCGAGCCGTCGGTCCACGCCACGCTGCCGACGATGGTGCTCTCCGGGTTTGGCGTGCGGTTGTTGATCTGGCTGACGTCGAGGATTTGCAGGCTGTTCGGGTTGGTGGTGGCGAAGTACGCGCGGTTGCCGTCGGTGCTGACCGACATGTCGTGCGTGCCGATGGGGAATCCCTGCACGATCAGCGTTGGCGCCGTCGCATCGGTGACGTCCATCGCCTTGAAGTTCGCGGCGTTGCCGAGCTGGCCGCCGTAATAGGTGGTGCCGTCCGGCGCCCAGTTGCCGGCATGGCCGATCGCCGTGCCAACCGCGCCGCTGAACAGCAGCGCGGGCTGCTTGCAGTCGCCGGCAATGTCGTAAACGTCGAACGCGGCGCTGCCGTTGCCGTTGCTGGAGTCCACCGCCGCGAGCATCTGCCGACGCTCGTTGACCTTCAGCGACTCCCACGGATCGATCATGCCCTGCGTGTTGAGGCTGACCGTGCGCGCGGGAGCTGCCGGGTTGCTGACGTCGACGACCACGACGCCGGGATTTGTCGGCGCCGGGTTATTGCCGGTGGCCTGGTTGTGGTACGCGCAATCCTCGAACCAGGCGTGCTGCCAGCCGGCGCCCTGGCCGGGCAAGTGGCCGACGCGCTCGAGGTTGCAGTTGTAGCCCGTGAGGGTGCGGCCGCTCTCGCGGTCGGCTTGCGGCACCTGCCCCTGCAGCGCGGTTTCCTCGAGGTCGCCGTCCTGGCACACGGCCTTGGCGACGGGGCCTTCGAATGTCGCGGGAACCACGCCGCCGCCAGTGGGCGCCGACGAGCTCTGCATGCCACCGACACCGCAGGCGGCCAGCAGTGCCGTGAACAGGGCCAACGTGATGCCCGTCGGTTGTGGGATGTGGCGCACGCTGATTTTCCCCGAATTCTGTGACTGGTCAGGCTTATTAGGCCGCGCCCGAGACGTCCTGCCTATTCACTGAAGGTATGACGCGCTCGGCCTTGGAGTCCGCCGATGGACGCATGAGGCCCACATGACTGCATCCTTTGATATGCTTTTATGCATGCGCACGACCCTGGACCTCAACGACACCTTGCTGACGCAGGCCAAGACCCGCGCCGCGAAAGAGAATCGCACGCTGACCTCGATCGTCGAGGAGTCGCTACGTCTGCTGCTGAACGGCGCTGGCAAGCCGAAGAAAATTCCGGAGATACCGGTCATTCGCGGAACGGGGGGCCTGATGCCGGGCATCGATCCGGTGAAGATCGAGGCACATTTCAACGCGCTGGAAGACGAAGAACGCATCGGGAGGATCTCTGGAAAGTCCTGATGTCGACGTCCTGATCGGCGCGGCCATCGAAGGCACATCGCATCATTTGATTTGCCGCGCCTGGCTTCGCGACTCGCTATCCAGCGGCCGTGCCGTCGGAATTTCCGAACTGGTCCTCAGCGGTCTGGTGCGCGTAACCACGAACCCCAGGTTCTCCCCGCGCGTCGTGACACTGGCCGAGGTCCTCCATTTCACCGACGCCCTGCTCGCGCATCCTGCGGTCACGCGCCTGCGCCCCGGCGACCGACATTGGCGAATTTTCACCGGCTTGTGCGAAAACGAGCACATCACCGGTCCGAAGGTTGCGGACGCCTACCACGCCGCCCTCGCGATCGAACACGGCGCGACCTGGATCACCTTGGACCGGGATTTCGCGGGCTTCCGCTGGCTGCGCTCGCGCAACCTGCTCGCGCAATCCGATGTGCGCGAGGATCGTGCGAAGTACGGGTTGCCGCCACCCAGGCGGCGGGCCGGAAAACGCTAGCGGTTCAGGGCGCGGGACCCAGCAGTTCCGCCAGCGGCTTCTCGAACCGCACGATATGCAGCCCATTGCACTGGGTGGTGAACCAGATCTCGTTGCGGGCCGGGATCACGCGCGGATGCGCCGAGGCCCAGTCGACCGCGCCGCAGCTGCCGCCGAGGTTGTAGTACGACGACACGCGCGCGCCCGGCAGCGTCGGAGGAATGTAGTACGCGATTTCCTTGGGCAGGTACGGATTGCGGATGTCGAACACGCGCAAGCCGGAGTCGAAGTAACTGCACACCGCGATGATGGCGTTCTCGACATCGTAAGTGGTGCTGTCGTTGATGCCGTCGGACGCCGTGCAGTAGTGGCCGTCGTAGCCGAACGGCGCGCTGCCCTGGTCGCCCGAGATGACCTGGTCGTTCTCGGGCATCTGCACTTCAAGCTTGAGCTTGCTGGCGATGAACGGCTTGGTCTCGTCGCTGATGTCGATGATGCGCGCGGCGCCCTGCATCAACTCGTCCACGAACAGGATGTAGGGCTTGCCGCCGATGGTCATGCGCTGCGTCATCTGCGCGGTGCTGCCGTCGGTCCAGTACACCTCGCCGATGATGCGGTCCACCGGGTTGGGCTTGCGCTGCTGCACTTGGCTGACGTCGAGGATCGCCAGGCCATTGCCGCCGTTGTTGGCGAGGTAGGCGCGCGTGCCGTCCTGGCTGATCGACAGGTCGTGCGTACCGAGCAGGAATTCTTCCTTGAGCAGCACCGGCTGCGTCGGATCCGAGATGTCCACCGCCTTGATGATGCCAGCGCTGATCGGCGAGCCGTAATAGGTGAGTCCATCCGGCGCGAAATGGCCGGCGTGGCCCTTGGATTCACCGATCGGCACGCTGGCGAGGAGTGCAGGTGCCTTGCAATCGACGGAAATGTCGTAGATGTCGATCTCGGGTCCGCCGTTGCTGCCGCCAGTGGCCGCGTTGACATCGGCCAGCAATTCGCGCCGCTCGTTGACCTTGAGCGACTCCCACGGGTCGGACATCGAGATCGAGGCCAGGTAAGTAGTGGACACCGGAGCGGTCGGATCGGCCACGTCGATCACGGCGACGCCGGTGTTCTGCTGTCCGGGGCGCGGCACGCGCGTGCCATCGCTGGCGGTGTTGATGGCCAAGCCCATGTATGAGCAGTCCTCATACCAGGCGTGTTGCCAGCCGGCGCCCTCGCCGTTGTTGTCGAACTGTCCGATGCGGCTGAGGTTGCAGTTGTAGCCCTCGCTCGCCCGCGTGCTGATGCGGTCGGACTGCGGCACCTGGCCCTGGATGCCGGTCTCCACCGCATCGTCCGGCTGGCACACCGCCTTGGCGACCGGGCCTTCGAACGTCGCCGGACGCTCGGTGATCGGTGCGGGCGTCGAGCTCTGGCCGAGGCCGCCGACACCGCAGCCGGCGAGCGCGCCGGCCGCCAGCACTGCAAAGATCGTGCGCATGTCCATGTCCCGGTTCTCCGTTGCCTCTTAGTAAGGCATGCCCGCGCGCGCATCCACTAGCCATTGGTACTAGCAGGCCCGGGGCGTCCTGCACGCGTATTCTGGGCGCGCGATGAACGTCCTCCGCCAGCTCGACGCGCGCATCCCGCTGACCGCGCTGATCATCGCGGGGCTGTGCGCCGTGTTCTGGCTCGACTCGCGTTATCCGTCGTTGCAGGGCAAGGCTGGCTCCGATCCGCGCGAGGCCCTGGCCACGCCGCTCGGCTTCGAGAAGCACTGGCCCGAGCCGCCTGCCGACCAGACCCTGCAGCACATCGGCTGGACCGCCGCCGAGTGGGCGGTGACCAACAAGCAGGGCATGACCTTCGGCGTGCTGCTGGCCGCCGGCCTGCTGACGCTGGTGCCGCTGCTGCCGCAGCCGCGTGGCGGGCGCTTCGCCGGATCGCTGCAAGGATTGCTGATCGGCGCGCCGCTCGGCGTGTGCGTGAACTGCGCCGCGCCCATCGGCCAGGCGATGTTGCGCGGCGGCTCGCGCGTCGAAGTGGCGCTCGCGACGATGTTCACGTCGCCGAGCTTCAACGTGATCGTGCTCGGCATGCTGTTCACGCTGTTCCCGTGGTACCTCGTCGCGATCAAGGTCGGCAGCGTGCTGCTAATCGTGCTGGTGCTGGTGCCGGTGCTGTCGCGGCTCGCCGAGCGACCCGGCTGGCGCCACCCGGCGCGCGCCGCGCCGCCGGCGCTGCCGGGCCTGCGCGCGTTCCAGTGGCTCGAGCGCGCGTTCGCTGCCGCCTCGACTGCGCTGCTCGCGCCCGCGGGTGACCGGCCGAAAAGTTTCTGGCACGCGCTCGCCTGGGTCGCGGTGCGCTATCCGAAAAACCTGTGGACCGTGATTCGCCTGTCGGTGCCGCTGATGCTGCTCGCGGGCGTGATCGGCGCGGTTCTCGTCGAGTTGCTGCCATGGCACGAGTTGACGCGCCTGGCGCGCGTCGAAGGCGCGCTGAAAAACGCAGCGTTGCTGGCAACGGTCGCTGCCTTCGGCGTCCTGCTGCCGGTGCCGATCGCGTTCGACATCGTGCTGTGCTCGGTGCTGTGGACCGCGGGACTGCCGCCGTACCTCGTGGCAGCACTATTGGTGACGCTCGGCATTTACAGCGTCTATCCGTGGAGCCTGATCGGCGTCAGCTTGTCCTGGCGCATCGCGAGCATCGCGGGTGCGGCGATCTTCGCGCTCGGCGTGGCCGCGGGCGCGCTGGCCGACGGGCTCGACCGCTGGCATGACCTGCGCTTGTCGCGCGAGGCAGAAAGCGTGCTGCGCGCGCCGGCTCCGGCGGCAAGCCTGCCCGCGCTACCGGCGGGCCGCGCAGCGGTCGACCTGCGCGATGCCGCACCGAGATTGACGGCGCCTGCGCAATTGGCGCGGATCGAAAATGCCGAGTTGTGGCACGCGCCGTTTCGCGTGGCGACGAGCGCGGCCGGCGCGACGGCCTTCGCGCGCATCGTCGGCCCGGCCGTGGGCCTCGAGCGACTACCGCTGCGTCGCGCTTACCTGTCGATGCAGCCCGGCGTGATGGAGCTGGGCGGGCTGGCCGCGGGTGACGTCAACGGCGACGGTTGGCCCGACCTCGCGGTGGGCACGCCGTTCGGCGTGTGGCTGTATGCCAACCTCGGCGGCCAATTCGCGCTGCAAGCGATCGACCTGCCGGCGCAGCGCGAGTGGATCATCGGCGATGTGGCGCTGGTCGACCTCGACGGCGACGGCGCGCTCGACCTGTTCTTCTCCACCTGGATGAATGGCAGCCACGTGCTGTTCAACCGCAATGGCTCGTTCGGCGCGTCAGCACACGCGGTACTGCCGCGCGGCAATGAGACCGCCGTGCACGCCGCCGCCTTCGCCGACGTTGACCGTGACGGCGACCTCGACATTGCAACCGGCGCCAGCACCTTCCAGATGTGGAACTTCTATCCCGCCACCGCCGTGAACAAGCTCTGGCGCAACGACGGCCGCGGCGGCTTTTCGGCCGAGACGCTCGAGGGCCCGGAGGGCGAGACGCTCGCCCTGCTGTTCCACGACTTCGATGCCGACGGCTGGCCCGACCTGTTCGTCGGCAACGATTTCGACGAGCCGGACCGTTACTACCGCAACGAGCGCGGGGCGCTGCGCGCGCAGCCGGCTTCGGGCAGCCCGGTGCCGTATTCGACGACGACGACGATGTCGCTCGACACCGGCGACATCGACAACGATGGCGCGCCCGAGCTGTACTTCGGCCAGATCGCGCTCGGCAATCCCGGTGGCGATCTGGCGCGCAAGCTGGCGCCGCCGGTCGCGAGCTGCGCGATCAACGGCGACGTCGCCGACCGCGCGCGTTGCGATGCGCTCGCGCGGTTCCAGGCCGCAGTCACTCGCGCGCGCGACACCGAAAGCCTCGCGCCTTGCGACGCGCTGGCCGATGCCGCCGAGCGGCGCGACTGCGTCGTCACCGCCTACTTGTGGAACCGCGTGCTGGTGAAGCTGCCGGCACTGCGCGCAAGCCGCGAGCGCGTGCTCGAGGAATGCGCGCGCATCCCGGCCGACTATGCCGGCATGCTCGCGGTGTGCGAGACGATTGGCGCGAGCTCGATGGACTATGGGCTTTCGCACCAGGACCATCCTGGGCTGCTGCCGTCGCGCTCCCGCTACAACTTGCTGTGGTCGCCGCGCGAGGGCGCGCTGCGCGACGTCACGCGCGAATGGGGAGCGGGTTTCGGCGGCTGGAGCTGGAACGCGAAATTCGCCGACTTCGACAACGACGGCTGGCAGGACCTCTTCGTGGCGCAAGGCACGCGGTTGCGGCTCAATAACGCCTACTCGTTGCTGTACCGCAACGAGGGCGGCAAGACATTCTCCGACCAGACGCGCGCGCTCGGGCTCGAGGACCATCGCCCGACCGGCGCCGCGCTGCAACTCGACGTCGACCTGGACGGCGACCTCGACCTCGTCACCTACCCCTTCCTGCTGACGCCGACGCTGTGGCGCAACGATGCGCCGCGCGGCGGCGGCTTCGAGGTCGCGCTGCGCGACGAGCGCGGCAGCAACCGCGAGGCCATCGGTGCGCGCGTCGAGCTGCGCGGGCCGGGTGGCGCACTGCAGGTGCGCGACATCAAGGGCAGCGGCGGCTACCAGTCGCACGATGTGGCCGTGGCCCACTTCGGCCTCGGCCGTTGGTCCGCGGCGAGCGCGCTGCGCGTGACCTGGCCCGACGGTAGCCAGAGCGAGTTTGCCGGCGCGCCGCTCGGCGCCGGCCGTTACACGGTCATCCGCCGAGCGAATTGAGCAGGCGCTGCGCGTCCGGGCGCTCGGCGTAGGGCCCGGACGTTTCGAGCGCAGCGCGCAGTTCGGCGCGCGCAGCAGCACGCTGGCCGAGCCGCGCCAACGCCACACCATGGTGATAGCGCAGCGTCGGGGTCGACGGCGCCGCCTGCGCTGCCGCCTCGAGCCAGGGCCGTGCGGCGGACGCATCGCCCGAGCGCAGCAGCGTCCAGCCGATCGCATCGAAAGCCTCGGCGCCGGCCGGCGCATCGGCCTGCAGGCTGCGCGCGAGCTGCAGCGCGCGAGCCAGGCTTGCGGAGTCCTCGCGCGCAGCGAGGAGCCGGGCGAGGTCGATTCGCGCCTCCAGCGCGTCGGGCCTTTGCGCGAGGAGCGCTTCGTATTCGGTCACGGCGGATGCGGTGTCGCCGCTCGCGGCCAGGGCCTGCGCGCGGCACAGTCCGAGCGCGGCGTCGACCGGCCAGCGCGCCAGTCCGTCCTCGCACGCGCGCAGCGCCTCGGCCGGGCGGTCCAGCGCGCGGTGGAATTGCGCGAGCTGCAAGTACGCCAGCGCCGGCGCATCGCCTGCAGCGATGCCGCGCTCGAGCGCCTGCTGCGCCTGCGCGGGCTGGCGCAATTCCAGGTACGCCGTCGCCGCGATGTCGAGGGGCACGAGGAAGCCGGGATCGCGTTCATGCAGCTCGAGCAGGCGCTGCGCCGCGTAGGCGGGGCCTTGTTGCTTGGCCCACGCACCCGCAAGGTTGGTGGCGACACGGCTCGAGCGCGGCGCCCGGAGCCGCGCGAGTTGCAGCCGGGTTTCGGCATCGCCGTACTGCCCGTGTGCATAGGCCACGATGCCGGCGAGCCAGGGCCCGATCATGGCGTCGGGATGGTCGCGCTCCGCGGCGTCGGCCACCTCGCGTGCCCCAGACCAGTCCTGCCGCTGCAGCCGCTGCACGACCTCGCGCACCACGGCCGCGAGGCGTGGCGGCCAGAACGCATCGACCGGCGCGACGGGTGGCGGCGGCTGCGTGGCGGGCGGCGCGCGTGCCGCGGCCTGCGCGATCTGCGCCGCCTCGACATTGCCGGGTTCGAGTGCGAACGCACGCTTGGCGTCGAACGCGGCGCCATGGTTGCGACCCAGCACCGTGCGGCTGCGCGCACGCAGGAGGTAGTCCGCCGCCAGCGGTCGGGCGCGCTGCAGCTCGATCACTCGCGTCGCGGCATTCTCCGCGCTTGCCGGCATGCCGGCGGCCAGCCAGGTTTGCGCGAGGCCGCGCCAGGCGCGCGGTTCGGCAGGTTGCAACTCGGCGAGCGCCTGGAACTCGAGAAACGCAGCCTCGAGGTGCTGCGCGGCGAGCGCGGCGTCGGCCCTATCGAAGCGGGACTGGAGGCGCTGTTGCGCCTGCGCCGATTGCCAGCGCGCGGCGCCCCAGCCGGCCGCTGCAAGGCCCGCCGCAACGAACGTGGCGATGAATATCCAGCGGCGGTTCCGCGTCATGGCGGCGCGCATGATGCAATATCCGTGAGCCGATGAACGCCCGACTGCTGCGCGCTTGCCTGCTTGCCGGCGCCCTCACCACCGCCGCAGGCGGGACCTGGGCGCTGTGGCGTAACCAGCCCGGACCCTGGTCTGCGCGCCACCTCACCGCGGCGCGCGCGCTCGCTGCGCAGCACGACTTCGTGGCGGCGCGCGCCACGCTGCGCACGCTTCTGCTGCGCCTGCCGCTCGAGCGCGAGGCGCGCTGGCAGTTGGTCGAGCTCGAGCTCGCGCAGCGCCGGCCCGAGCAGGCCTACCTCGAGCTGAAAGCCCACACCGAGCTGTTCCCTGACGACGCCGAAGCCTGGCTGCTGGTCGCACAACTGATGAGCGGCGGCGGTTTGCTGGAGGAAGCCGAGGCTGCCGCGAGCAACGCGCTGGACGCCGCGCCGGAGCACCGGCAGGCCCGCGCGCTGCGCGCCCAGTTGCGCCTGCGTCGCGGCCGTTTCCACGGCGCCGGCGTCGATGCGCGCGCCATCGACGATGCGATGCTGGCGCTGCGTGCGCAAGAGATGCTGCGCGACGCGCGGGTCGGCCGCGCGCCGGATCCCGCGCGCATCCGGCGCGGCGCGCGACGCGAGCGCGGCGAGTTCATCGAATCGCACGTGATGGTCTGGCCCGGCACGCTCGCCGAGTTGCGCAGCGCTGCCGATCAGCGCATCCGGGCCAGCGACTGGGCTGGTGCGGCGGCGGTCGCCGCGCAGGCGCGCACCGGTTATCCCGGCTCCGTCATCGGGCCGTGGCTCGACGGAGTGATCGCGCAGTCGCGCGGCGATCCGACCGCCGCCGAGGCTGCTTACGCGGAGGCGCTGCGCGTGGCACCGCGCTCGGCGCTCGTGACCAAGGCGCTGGCGCAACTGTGGGCGCAGCGCGAGGGCGCGGCCAGCGCCGGCGCCAAGCTGGCGCAGCTCGCCGAGCGGGATCCCGGATTCGCATTCGCGCGGCGACATGCGGCCAGCGCCTACCTCTCGGCCCGGCGACCCGACCTGGCCGAAGCCGCGTTGCGGCGAGGCGTGGACGCGGCCCGTGACGCGGGGGCCTCGCGCGACCTCGCTGCGTTTTACCTCGAGCTCGACCGCGCCGGCGAAGCTCTTGCGGCTTGCCGCGAGGGCCTCGCGCGCTTTCCGCGCGACGCCGAACTGCGCGCGCTGCAGGCGCGGCTCGCGCTGCGCGGCGGCGACACGGCTGCTGCGATCGCCACACTGGATACCCTGCTGCAGGAGCAGCCGGACCGCAACGCCGACGCCGTACTGCTGGCGCAACTCATCGCCCCCGACACTGCGCAGCGCCCGCGCGCCCTCGCGCTGCTGCGTAATGTCGCGTCCGACGCGCCGGCCGAGCTGTCGCTGGTGGACGGCGTGGGTTGGGGCTTTGCGCTCGCTGGTGACACGCGCCGCGCCCGCGAGTGGCTCGAAGCCGCCGCGCGCGCAGCGCCCGACGACGCAACCGTGCGCGAGCACCTTCAGTCGCTGGGCCGCAAGGCCGGTTCGCCCTCGACCAGCTCGTAAGCGCGGTTCACGGCGATCGGGCCGGCGAGGACCTGTACGCGTCCGCTACCCGGCCAGCGCACTTCAATCGACTCGAGCGTTGCGTCGCGACCCAACCCGAGTTCCTGCTGCAGCGAGTTCGCGCCGAAGCTGCCGCCCGAGGACACCGTGGCGTGGATCTCCCGCGGCCCGTCGGCGTCGCGCGCGCGCAAGCGCAGGCGCGCGCCGATCGCGGCGCGATTGGCCTGCACGCCGCGCAGGCGCAGCGTGATCCAGTCGTTGGCGCCGGGCCGGTTGCCGGTCGGGTTGTCGAACAACACGCTCCAGAAGCGATCGCCGGTAAAGGCTCCGCCGATTTCCTCGAATACGTCCTGGTCGCCGTCGCCATCGACGTCGCCAAACGCCACCGCGTGGCCCTTCTGCACGTGGCCGAAGCCGCCGGCGGTGGTCACGTCCTGGAAGCGTTGGCCGCGGTCATTGCGATACATCCGGCTCGGATCGAGGATCTGCAGCGGCGGCGCGCCGGTGCCGAGGTAGAAGTCGAGCCAGCCGTCGTTGTCGAGGTCGCCATAGTTGGCGCCCATGGTCAGGCTCAGCGCGTCGACGCCGAGCGCGGGCGCGACGTCGGTGAAGGTGCCGTCGGCATTGTTGCGATACAGCCGCGGGCGCTCGCCCTGCCCGCGCTCGCCCAGGACCTCGCGCGTGAGGTTGGCCATGTCGGTGAGATAGCCGGCGACGTACAAATCCTGCCAACCGTCGTTGTCGTAATCGAAAAACCAGGTGGTAAAGCTCATCCGCGGCGCGGCGACGCCGGCGCGCCTGGTCACGTCTTCGAAGCGCAGCGCACCGCCGACGCCGAGGTTGCGCAGCAGCACGTTGTCGCCGTAGATCACCGAGAAATAGAGGTCCTGCCAGCCGTCATTGTCGATGTCACCGCAGACCACGCCCTTGATCATGCCGCGCACGAGGACGCCGGCGGCGACCGCCACGTCGGTGAACGCGCCGCGACGGTCGTTGTGGAACAGCGCGACGTTGCGGGTGTCGGCGGGCCACGCGACATCGGCGTGCAGCTCGTTGCCCTTGACCAGGTCGAGCCAACCGTCATTGTCGAGGTCGCACCACACCGCGGCCTGGCTCGGCAGCTCGTCGAGCAGGCCGGCCTCGGCGGTCACGTCGCGGAAGCGGCCGCCGCCTTCGTTGTGCAGCAGCGAGGGCGGGAACCGCCCGGCCCGGTGGGCCCACGCGCCGCGCGGCACGAACACATCGAGCCGGCCGTCGTTGTCGTAGTCGCCCTGGAACAGGTCGAGCCCACCGTTGATGCCGGGCAACCCGGGGTCGACCTCGCGAAACGTGCCGCGACCGTCATTGAGGAACAGGCGCAGCGGATCGGCCTGGCCCCAGGACGAAACGAACACGTCGAGCGCGCCGTCGCCGTCGAAGTCGTCCACCACCGCGCCGCCCGCGCGGCCCTGGACCTTCAGACCGCGCACAGCCGCGACGTCGCGGAAGCGTGGCAGCGCGTAACCGGAAGCGAACGCGGACTCGGGAATGCGCCAGCGCGGCACCACGTTGTCGGGATATTCGCCCAGCGTCATGCGCGCGACATTGAGCAACCAGCGCCAGGCCGGCACCTGCGCGGGCGATGCCGCGGGATCGGCCAGCAGGCCTTCCAGCACCATTGCGGCCTGGCTCGAGCCGAGTCGCTGCGCGTGCACGCCGTCAGGACTGATCGGGATCAGGCAGGAATCGGCGCTGTGGTTCCACACGCAGTTCTGCGACTCGCCCATGCGCAGGTACGCCAGCGCCAGTTCCTGCTTGACCGCCTCGCGCTGCTCGCGCGACAGCCAGGTGAGGTCGAGCAGCGCGCGCAGCGTGGCGATCGCGGCTTCCGCTTGCGCGGCCAGCGCATGCTGGCGCGCCGAGTCGAGCGCGAGTTCGTAGCGGCGCTGCGGATTGCGTTCGGCCTGGGCTGCTGCGGCGAGCGCAGCGGCCTTCTCGGCATTGCGCTCGAACTGGTTTTCCCAGAGGTCCTGCCCGGCCGCGATGGCGGCGAGTCGTGCCGCCATGTCGAAGCGCGGCGCGCGCCGCTGCCAGGCGAACGTCGACGCCGCCACCACTGCGGCCAGCACGAGCACCACGGCAAGGCGCGGATTCATGCGCGGCAGCGTACCCAACTTGCCGGCGGCCCAGCGTAAGGCGAATGGCTGATTGCAAAGCCGCGCACCTGGCCTACATTGGGGCATGGCCACGATCGTCCGCGCGCTGCTGCTCGCCGTGCTGCTGCCGGCAGCGCCGACGAGCGCTGCGCCGCCGGTCACGGTGGAGCGGATCGGCTGCAAGGAAGGCGTGCGCCTGGTTGCACACGGCGCGCCGCTGTCCCAGGTCATGGAGACCTTGTCGCGCGAGCTGGGTTTTACCCTGAAGTTCCAGGGTGAGGGCAGTCGCGTCGTCGACACCGAGCTGACGCGGCAACCGGCTGCGCTCCTGCGAAAATTGCTGGAGGGCGACAACGTGGTTGTGGACGAAGTGCCCGATCGCCACTGTCCCGGCCGGCAAGCCCTGGCGCGCGTGTGGGTACTGCCGCGCGGCGAGGACGCACCACGTCCGCACGAACCGACGCCGCAGGAGCTGTACCGGCGCGCGCACGGCATGACCAATGAGAGCGCGCCGCCCGAGGCCCGCGATCCGGTCCCGCCCGCCCGCTGAACCCGTCGCCGGACATTAAACTGTTGCGCATGGACCCCACGCGCACGGTGCTGATCGCCGACGACCACCCGCTGTTCCGCGCGGCCCTGCGCGGCGCCTTGGGCACCATGCTGCCCGGCGCGGTCGTGCAGGAGGCCGGCACGTTCGCGGCGCTGAAAACCGCGGTGACCCGGCACCCCGACCTCGACCTGATCCTGCTCGATCTCGATATGCCCGGCACCCGCGGCTTTGCGTCGCTGCTGTGGCTGCGCGGCGCGCACCCGGCGGTGCCGATCGTGATCGTGTCGGGCCAGTCGCAGCCGGCGACGATGCGGCGCGCGCTGGATTTCGGCGCGTCCGGTTTCATTCCCAAATCGGTCGAGCCAGCGGTGATGGCCCAGGCCGTGCGGACCGTGCTCGACGGCGGTGTCTGGGTGCCGGCCGAGATCGGCGAGACCGCCGACCAGGACGCGGAGCAGGAGCACGCGCGCCGCATCGCGAGCCTCACGCCGCAGCAATTCCGCGTGCTGATGATGGTGGCCGATGGCCTGCTCAACAAGCAGATCGCGCACGAGATCGACGTCACCGAAGCGACCGTCAAGGTCCACATCGCCGCCATCATGCGCAAGCTGGGGCTGTTCCGGCGCACCCAGCTCGCCGTGCTGGCGCAACGGCTGATGCTGGCGCAGCACGCCTCGCTGCAAGTCGACGACGACGGCGGCGCGGACGAGGACCAGGGCTGAGGCTTACGCCGGCGAGCTGGACTGCAGGACCAGCCGGTTGAGGATCGCGCGCAGCGCGGCAGGCTTGATCGGCTTCTGCAGGAAGCCATAGCCCGACCTGGTCGCTGCCGCGCGCGCTGCTGGCGTGTGGTCGGCCGTGACCACCACGCCGGGCACGTCGATTTTCCAGTGTCGCTTGAGGTTTTCCAGCACGTCGATGCCACTCGCTTGACCATCGAGGTGAAAATCCACGATGGCGACGTCCGGCGCGAGGCCGAGCTGGTCGCAGCGCGCAAGCGCCTGGTCGTAGTTCGCGGCGCCGATCACGCGACAGCCCCAGCTACCCAGCAACGCTTCCATGCCGGCGAGCACGCTGGCCTCGTTTTCGAGGCATAGCACCAGCGGGTTGCCGTGATAAGTCCTGACCCCCTCGCGGCGCGGTTGCGCGGAACGTACTGCCGCCGGATCGCCCCTCGGCACCGTGATCGAGAAAACACTGCCGCGGCCGGGCCACGAGCGCAGCCCGATGGGCTGCCCGAGCAGGCGGCCAATGCGGTCCGCGATGGCGAGGCCCAGCCCGAGGCCGCGTTCGGCGCCTTCGCCGGGCGTCAGCCGGCGGAATTCCTCGAAGATCTCACCCTGGCGCTCCGGAGGGATGCCGATGCCGGTGTCCCAGACCTCGATGCGCAGCACTCCGGCCGCGCGGCGGACACCGAGCAGCACGCCGCCGCGCTGGGTATAGCGCAGCGCGTTCGACAAGAAGTTCTGCAGCACGCGGCGCAGCAGTGCCGCGTCGGTCCGCGCCACCGCGGCCGTCGGCACGAAGCGGAAGGTGAGCCCGCGCTCCTGCGCGAGCGCCGTGAATTCGGCAGCAAGCGGCTCGAGCACTTGCGCGAGCGGCAGGTCGCGCCGGCGCACCGGCTGCGCACCGGCGTCGAGCAGCGACATGTCGAGCAATCCCGCCAGCAGCTTCTCGGCGGAGCCGAGCGCGTTCTCCACGTTGTTGACCAGCGCCGTCATCGCCGCGGACTGTGTGCGACGGTCGAACGCGGCGAGGAACAGCTTGGCGGCGCTGATCGGCTGCACCAGGTCATGCGATGCCGCCGCGAGGAAGCGGGTCTTGGCCGCATTGGCGCGCTCGGCCTCGGCCTTTGCGCCGGCCAGTTCGGCGTTGAGGCGCGACAGCTCCTCGGTGCGTGCCCGCACGCGCAACTCGAGACTCCCGGCGAGGTCCTGCAGCGCGCGCTCCGAGCGCTTGTGCGCCGAGATGTCCGCGTAGGTCGTCACGAAGCCCCCGCCCGGCATCGGGTTGCCGCGAATTTCGATGACACTGCCATCCGGCAGCTGCCGCTCGTGCGCATACGGCGTGCCTGCGCGCAGATGCTGGACTCGTTTCTGCACCAGTGCTTCAGCATCGCCGGGCCCGAGCAGGCCGCGCTGCACGTTGTGGCGCACCAGGTCCTCGATCGGCACGCCGACCCGCACCAGTCCGGGCGGATAGCCGAGCACCTCGACGTAGCGCCGGTTCCACGCCACCAGGCGCAGCTCACGGTCCACCACGCTGACGCCTTGCGAGAGGTGCTCGAGCGCGGCTTGCAGCAACTCGCGCGAGAACTGCAGTGCGTGCGAGGTTTCGTCGAGCAGCTGGATCACGTCCTCCAGTTGCATGTCGCGTCCGCGCAGCATCGAGGAGAGCACGACGCGCGCGCTCGAGGCCCCCAGGGCGCCCGCGAGCAGTCGCTCGGTGTGCCGCACCAGCTCGGGCGATGCCTGGTCGCGCAGCCCGCCTGGGGCCTGGTCCGGCGCGCGCGTCGCGTAATCGTGCAGCAGTTGCGCGGTGCGCTCGGCGCCGAAGAATCGCTCCAGCAGCTCCTGCAGGTCGCCCACGGTCGCGGTCGGACCGTCGAACGTCGGGCGATAGGGCGCGACGGACAAGGCATCGTCGACGTAGCGCGCCGCGTGGAGCCGCTCACGCAAGCCCGCCGGGAACCACAGCGAGCCTCCGACATAGCCGACGAGGTTCGCCACCAGGCTCCATAACGTGCCGTGCGTCACCGCGTCGAACGCGGTCACGCCGAACAGCGCCTGCGGCCGCAACCAGTCGATGCCGAAGGGCCCTTCGACCACGAAGGCGGATTCCACGCCGAGCACGATCGGCAACATCAGCGTGTACGCCCACACCGCGAAGCCCGAGACGATCCCCGCCAGCACGCCCTGGTGGCTGCCGCGCCGCCAGTAGACGCCGCCGACCAGCGCCGGCGCGAACTGCAGCACGGCCGCGAACGACAGCAAACCGATCGAGGCAAGGGTGCCGCTGCCGGTGAAGTTGCGGTTGTAGAGGTACGCCAGCGCCAGCAGCACCACGATCGCGACGCGACGCACCGCCTTGATGAGCCCGGACAAGTCCGTGCGACGCGCCAGTCCGAGTGGCTGGAATCGCAGCAGCAACGGCGTCACCACTTCATTGCTGAGCATGGTGGACAGCGCCACGCTTTCGACGATGACCATGCTGGTAGCGGCCGAGAAGCCGCCGAGGTAGGCCAGCAGGGCCAGCGGCTCGTTGCCCTGGCTCAGGGGCACGTTGAGGACATAGGTATCGGGAGCGGCGCCGGTGTCCGCGAGCAGCGTCGCGCCGGCTGCGGCGATCGGCAGGACGAACACGCTGATGACCACGAGGTACAGCGGGAACATCCAGCGCGCCGTGCGCAAGTCGTGCACGTCGCTGTTCTCGACCACGGTGACGTGGAACTGCCGCGGCAGGCACAGGATTGCCGCCATCGCGAGCACCGTCTGCGCGATGAAACCGGCAGTCCACGACGATTGGCCGAGGGTGTCTTGCACCGCGGGCAGCGCGTGCGCGGTCGAGTAGGCTTCCCCGAGGCCGCTGAACACGCCCCAGGTCACGAAAGCGCCGACGGCCAGGAAGGCGATCAGCTTGATCACCGATTCGAACGCGATCGCCAGCATCAGGCCGTGGTGGTTCTCGCTGCTGGCCACCTGGCGCGTGCCGAACAGGATCGCGAACACCGCAAGCAACACCGCCATGATCGCCGCGGTGTCGTGCGGCGAGGCACCCGTATCCGGAACCGCGAGGACTTGCAGGCTCAACGCGATCGCCTTGAGCTGCAGCGCGAGGTACGGCAGGACCCCGACCACGGCGATGATCGTGACCAGGGCCGCCAGCTCCTGGCGCCGTCCATAACGGGCGCCGATGAAGTCGGCCACCGACGTCAGGTTGTGGCGCCGGCTCACCCGCACGATGCGCGCCACCAGCGGCGTCGCGAACAGGAACACCAGGATGGGCCCGAGGTAGATCGGCAGGAAATCCCAGCCGCGCTCGGCCGCGCGGCCGACCGCGCCGTAGAACGTCCAGGACGTGCAGTACACCGCCAGCGCGAGGCTGTAGGTCCACGGCTTGGGCCGACTCGCCGGGTCGCGCAAGGCACGCCGGTCGCCCCAATACGCGATCGCAAAAAGCAGGGCGACATAGCCCGCCGAGATCAGGAACAGCAGCCAGCTGGGAAGCATTACAACGAAAGGTGAGTGGAGCGCATGCAACCTCCGCTAATAAGGTAGTTTACGGCCTGCAGCATCCGGGACTGCGAGGAGAGAAAACGTGCGGAACGCAATGAAAGTTGGCGCCGTGCTGGCGCTGGGCTGGAGCCTGCCGCTTGCGGCGGTGCAGGTGCCTTTGTACGACGTTCCCTACGCGGGCGGCGGCATATCGACGCTCAAACCCGACTCGGCGCGCAATGCCGACGCCGTCGGTGGCGGCTATTCCATTTACGGCGGCTGGGCACTGAGCTCGGGCCACGAGGCCATCGAGCTGCGCCTGATCGACCAGGGCATGCGCCGCAAGGCGGACAAGGAAACGAATTACCAAAGCAGCCTGTTTGTGGACTACGTCTACGACTTCGGCAGCGCCACGCGCGAGGCAGGCTTCCTGTCGGGTATCAAGTTCTTCGGCCTCGCCGGCATCGGCGCAGTGCGGGAAGACTCCTACGGCAACCCGGGTACCTACGCCGGTGTGGCGCTCGGCGGCGGCGCGCTGCTGCCGCTGGGTTTCCACGGCCTTGCGCTCCGGTTCGACGGCCGCGGGCAGGCCGAGCAGAACAAGGACCTGTGCAGCGCGCAGAACGTCGCTGCGGGTTTCTGCACCAGCGAGAAATCGCTGCTGATCGACTACATGTTCCAGGCCAGCGTGCAGGTGCCGCTGACTTTCTTCTTCAAGACGCCCGCCGCCGTCGCCCCAGCCGAGGACTGCCCGATCGCCGTCGTGGATCCCGCGACGGGCCGCAAGGACTGCAGCTCCGACGCCGATCACGATGGCGTTGCGGACGCGGCCGACCAGTGCCCGAGAACCGAGTCGGGCATCGCCGTCGACGCGCAGGGCTGCGGCAAGCCCTGAGCACCATGCGCGCGGGTGCCTTGCTCGCCATTGCCGCGACGCTCGGCGCTTGCAACGTGCCGGTGCGTGTCAACATCGATGAGAGCGGCACCGGTTATGTCGCCATCGCGCGAAGCTCAGGCGCGGAACGATGCGCGCTCGCGCGCGAGCGCGTCGACAAGGAGGCCAACTATTTTTGCGAAGTGCGCAAGCAGGGCTTCACCCGCGGGCGCGAAAGCTCGGAACAGGTCGGCGAGTCGGGTTGCCGCATCGAGCTGACTTTCTGGTGCACCGTGCCCTCGCTCTGACGCGCCGCATCTAGTTCCAAAGGTGAACTGTCAGGCCCGGCGCTTGCCCTTACGCTTGCCGCTCACATCGAAAATGCCTCAATCCTGGAGAGCCTTGCCATGAGTCAAGCCGCCGCCGGTACCTTGTCGTCCTCCCCTTCGGGCCGGGGCAAGGCACGGGTGCCCGCCGAAGAGCGCAAGGTGATCTTCGCGTCCTCGCTCGGCACCGTGTTCGAGTGGTATGACTTCTACCTCTACGCGACGCTCGCGCCGTTCTTTGCGGCGCTGTTTTTCCCCAAGGGCAACGAAACCGCGGCCTTGCTTTCCGCGTTCGCCACCTATGCCGCCGGTTTCCTGGTGCGGCCATTCGGCGCGCTGGTGTTCGGCCGCCTCGGCGACATCGTCGGCCGCAAGTACACCTTCCTGGTCACGATCCTGGTGATGGGCGCCTCGACCGCGGCGGTCGGCTTCCTGCCCACCTTCGAGCAGATCGGCTTTGCGGCGCCGATCATCCTGGTCACCTTGCGACTGATGCAGGGCCTTGCGCTCGGCGGCGAATATGGCGGCGCGGCGACGTACGTGGCCGAGCACGCGCCCGACAGCGAGCGCGGCTACGCGACCAGCTGGATCCAGACCACGGCCACCGCGGGTTTTTTCCTGTCGCTCCTGGTGATCGGCGGCTGCCGCTTCGCGATGGACCCGGCCGACTTCGCGAGCTGGGGCTGGCGCGTGCCGTTCCTGCTGTCGATCGTGCTGCTGATTTTCTCGGTCTACATCCGGCTCAAGCTCCACGAGTCGCCGGTGTTCCAGCAGATGAAGGCGGAAGGCAAGGGCAGCAAGTCGCCGCTGACCGACAGCTTCCTCAAGTACCCGAACAACAAGTACGTGGCGCTCGCATTGTTCGGCGCCACCGCCGGCCAGGGGGTGGTCTGGTACACGGGCCAGTTCTACGCGCTGTTTTTCCTGACGATCACGCTGAAGGTGGATTACCTCACCGCGTACATGCTCATCGGTGCCTCGCTGCTGATCGCCACGCCGTTCTTCGTCGTGTTCGGGCGCCTGTCCGATCGCATCGGCCGGCTCAAGATCATCATGGCGGGCTGCCTGCTCGCGGCGCTGACGTACTTCCCGATCTTCAAGGCGCTGACGCACACGGTGAACCCGGCGCTCGAGACCTATCAGCAGGCGACGCCCATCACGGTTGCGGCAAGCGACTGCGCGTTCCACATCTTCGTGCTGCCGGGCACGCGGTTCACCGAGTGCGATCGCGCCAAGGACTTCCTGACCAAGTCCGGCCTGTCGTTCAAGAGCGAGCCCGCAGTCGGCGACAAGGCGGTGGTGACGACCATCGGCGAGCTCACGGTGGAAGGCTGGGACGAGGCCAAGTACAAGGAAGCGCTGAAGACGACCGGCTACCCGGCGGGCGCCGACAAGTCGCAGATCAACTACGCCGGCACGCTGGCGCTGCTGGTGCTCCTGGTGCTGTACGTGACCATGGTGTACGGCCCGATTGCCGCGTTCCTGGTCGAACTTTTCCCAACTCGCATCCGCTACACGTCGATGTCGCTGCCGTACCAC
>DATLBT010000088.1:0-10589 GCA_035526825.1 Verrucomicrobiia bacterium
AGCGTCTTGCTCTTGTCGCTGCGCTCGGAACCGGCGAACGCGTCGGCAGTGATGAAGTCCTGCTGGATGCGCAGGTAAGCGCTGCGATTGCCGTTGTTCTGATAGATCTCCGCCAGGCGCATGCGCGCGTCCAGCGCACGATCGACCGGCTGCACGAAGTTCTTGATGTAGAACTCGTAGGCCTGCGTCGTCGCGGGTTCATCCTTGGACTTGTCGAACAGCGTCGCCGCCTGCCACGCGGCTTCCCGCCGGATGTCCTGGGCCTCGCCCGGCCGCGCGGCGATGCGCGCGTAGGCAGCGGCGGCCTCGTGCGGCCGGTTGTCCTTCTCGTAGACCACCGCGAGTTTCTTGTCGACCTCGGGCAGCAGCGCGCTGGTCGCATAGGCCGTGCGGAACGCCTCGAGCACGACGGCGGCCTGGGCCCAGTCCTGCTTGGCGATCAGCATGGTGGCGGCGTCGTAGTCGGCGGTGGCACGAATCGAGGCACCGGGCACCACTCGTCCGACGCGCAGGAAAGCCTCGGCCGCAGTGCCAAAATCGCTCGCATCGCGCGCGGCCTCGCCTTGCTTGTAGATGGACGAAGCCTGGCGCTCGGTGAGCTCGCCGCGATTGGCCGCGTCCGCGGGCACCAGCGGCAGCAACTCGGCGTATGCAGCCTCGGCCGGCGCATAGCGCTTCTGGCTGAAGTGCGCATCCGCGGTCACCTGCCAGGCGGTGCGGCGCAAGTCGTCCGGAGCGGGCGGCTGGACCGCGAGCGTGCGCTGCGCGACCGCCACGGCACGGTCGTACTCGTGCAGGCGGTAGAGATCTTCGGCGGCGCGGGTCAGCGCGGCCAGCGCCTGCGGATGCTGCGGATATTTCTCGGCGAGCTGCAAACCGGCCTCCACCGACTGGCGCAGGGCGGCGTCGCGCTGCGCCGGCGGCACGGCCTCGGTGTTGCGCTGGTAGGCGAGCAGCGCCGCGAAGGCAGCGTCCGGCGCCTTCTCGTAATTGGGATGCTCGGCGACCACGCGGCTGTATTCGCGCGCGGCGCCGACCGTGTCGCCGGCATCGAACATCGACTCCGCCATGAGAAAGCGCAGCTCCGCGGCTTTCGGGTCCTGCGGAAACAGCGCGAGCAGGCGCTGGTACCAGCGCGTGGCTTCCTCGAAATCATCCTTGGCCGGCGCGGTGCCTTCGTCGCGCGGTTTCTGGCCGCGGGCCTGGTAGTAGCGCGCGAGGTCCTCGAGGTGCGAGCGCAGGCTGACCATGACCTCGGCGTTGGGCGCGCGCCCCTGCCAGTAAGCCGCGCCGGGATCCAGGTGCGCGACGTAGCGCTCCTTGGCCGCGACCACCGGCTCGATGAAGCCGCCGAGCTCCTGCGCGGCGATGGCCTTGCCGAGGAATTGCGGCACCAGCGCGTGCTGCGGGTGCGCGGCGACGTAGGCTTCGTAGGCTTTCGCCGAATCGGTGTAGCGTTTTTTCTCGAGCAGCGTCGTGCCGAGGCCGGCATAGATCAGCGCCGAGTAGGGCGGCTCGCCGTGCTTGGCGAAGTACTGTGTCGCCGCCTCGCTGCCGCCAAGCTGGGTCAGCGCAAGCCCGACGACGCGCAGCGCATCCTGCGCCATGTCCTTCTTGCCGGCGCGCACGCCATCGATCGCGACCTTGAGATCGGTCTGCTCGCCAGCGGGCAGCTCGCGATTGAGGATGGTGAGAAACACGCCCAGCGCGGCCACGTAATTCGACTGCCGATACTCGGCCCAGCCGTACTTGTATTGCGCGGACTCGAAGAACGGACTCGCCTCCTTCTGCGCCAGCACTTTCTGGTAATCGGCGGCGGCCTCGTCGAACTGCTCGAGCCGGAACAACAGCTCGGCGCGCCGGAAGTAGGCATCGTCGACGTACAGCGACGCGGGATAGTCGCGCGTCAGCCGCAGCAGCGCTTCCTCGCCCTTCGCGAGTTCGCCGAGGCTCTGGTACGCACGCGCGAGCTGGTACAGCACGCGGTCATTGGTCGGCGCGTCCGGGTGCTCGGTCAGCACCGTGTTGTAGAGCTCCACCGAGCGACGCAGGCGCGCCTCGCTCTGCGCGAGATTGGTGCCGCCGCTCGCTTCGTCAAGCTCGAGCTGCAGGTCGGCCAGGCGCCGCATGGTCTCGGCGCGCGCCGTCGGATCCTGCGGCAGGTCGAGCAATTTTTCGTAGTTCTCGAGGGCGCGCTGCGCGTCCGGACGCACTTGCTGCGTCGGTGCCACCGGCATCGCCGGCGCGGGCTTCTCCTCGGTGGCCGCGATCTCTTTGATCTGCGTGCCTTCGTCGATGTTCTTGGTGCAGGCAGCGGCGAGCAGGGCCAGCGACACTCCCAGGCCGATGCCTTGTGCGCGACGGATCATGGGTCGTCGGCCTGACGCTGCAGCTGGCGATCGTAGATGCGCGCAACCGCGAAGCGCGCCTGCGTGAGGTAACGCTCGATGGTCTTCTTCTGGCCGTCGAGCTCCTTCGTCGAAATGCCCTCCAGCAGCTCGTCCTGCAGCGCGCCGATGGCGCGCGCGCGCGGCTGCAGCGCCTCGATGCGGGCGCGCAGCGGCTGCAGTTGCTCCAGGCGACCTTCGAATTTCTGTGGCGGCTCCACGGTCTGCAGGCCCATGGGGCCGGTCGAGCCGGCCGGGGCCTCCGCCAGCGGCGCGTCATAAGCCCCGGGAGGGCCCAGCTGGTTTTCGAGGTCCAGCCAGATGACGGTGCCCGACAGCGGCGATGCGCCCGCGCGCTTCGGCAGCGATGCCGTCCCGGCGATACCGGCCTTGGTCAGCTCGTCGATGCGAGCCTTCCAGGCGTCGAAACTGCGGGTCAGCAGGCGCGCGTCGCGATAGTTCTTCAGCGCTTCCTGGTAGCGGTGCTCGGCGAGCAGGCTCTGCAGGAAGTAGGTTTCCGGCGTGTCGGGCAGGTTGCGCAGGCGCCAGTGCCAGCCCTTCTCGGAGTCGAGGTCGCCCTTGAGGATGGTGTCGACCATCACGCCGCCCCGGATCGAACGCGAGGCCTGGTCCATGCGCTTTCGCGCCGTTTCCAGCGCCGTGATGGCCTCGTTGTAGCGCGTGAGCGACTGCTCGTAATCCCGCAGCCGGTCGAGAGCCCAGGGAATCGCCAGCAGGCCTTCCTGGACCGCGGGATCCATAAAATCGCGCTTGGCCAGTTCGATCCAGGGCACCAGCGCGCGCAGCAGCGCAGCCTGCTCACCGGGAGGCACCACATCGGGGGTGGCCGCCGGCGCGGGGTGCGCGCCGAGGCGCGCGTTGGCCTTTGGGTCGACGTAGCCGGGGCGCAGCAGCGTGCCCAGCGAGTCGTCGGTGTTCTTGCCCTCGGCAGCTTCGGTGACTTCGCCCTGGGCGGTGACCGGCGCGACCTCGGCCCAGCCGAGGCCGAGCAGGGCGCGGTTGGAGAACGGCCCTTCCGTGCGGATGCGGCCGAACACGGTGCGAGCACTGTCGCCCTGCTGGGCCTGCAGGTATTGCCAACCGAGCGTGAGGTTGGCCTTGTCGCGCAGCACCAGCATCTCGAGGTTGGCGACGTCCATCGTGCCGACCAGGTTCAGCTGCCGGCGCCCCTCGACCTGGCGGCCATCGCGCATCAAGGCCACTGCGAGGTTGTAGCGCAGCACCGGGGTCAGGTCGTCGAGGTCGCCCTTCGACAGGATGGTAATGGCCTCGCTGTAGCGCTCCTGCGAAAGCAAGGCGCTGGTCATCAGGAACTTCCAGTCGTCGGCCAGGCTGCCCGGCAACTTCTCGCGCAATTTCTCGAGGTCGGCCAGCGCCTTGGCGTGAAAGCCGCGCTGCAACTCGAGTCGGGCCAGCTGCAATCGCGCGCGCGCCAGCGAGGTGGCATCGTGCTTGCCCTCGGCGATCGCGCGATAGCGATTCTCGGCCTGCACCTGCATGCCGAATCCGAGGTAACACTCGGCCACCAGCAGGTGATAGTCGGTCGGCAGCACGGCGGGATCGGGCGCGGTCTCCGCGATCTCGATCAATTCCGTCAGCGCCGACAGGAAGCGGCCGTCTTCCTTGAGGAACAGCGCGGAGCGAAAACGCGGGTCGTCGAGGCTGCCGTGGGTCTCGGCCTTGAGCTGGGTTTCGAATTTCTGCGGCTGCGGCAGCCAGACGTTGCGGCTGGGCCGCACCTTGCGCGCTTCGAGCCGGGAGATTTCCGACAGGCTGGGCTTGTCGAGGCGGGTGTTGCGCGAGATCGGCAGCACCTGGTCAAGTTCGGTGAGACCCTTCTCGAACACCGTCTCCACCGCACCGGTGACGGGAGTCTCGCCCGGCTTGGCGTCGAAGAAATGGCCTTCGAAGTTGGCCTGCATGCGATAGGTGCCGGGCTCCAGGCGCCGCCGCATGAGGCGGTGCCAGCCGTCGCCCTTGAGGAACGCGCGGGCTTCCGAGTCGGTGTAGTCGCGCGCGACCGGCTCCTCCTCGTTGATGCGCAGCGAGATGCGGTCCAGGAGGAAGCCCGGGACCTTGACCTGCACGTAGAACGAGGTCCGGCTCTGGTCCGGGTAGAGCATGGACTGCTCAAGGGCCTGGACGTCGCGGTTGAGGCGGATCGCCTCATCCTTCAGGCCCTGCAGCTCCTGGTCGGAGCGCTGGACGTCGGCATCGCCGGGCATGGCGGCCGCCACTGAACCGGCCGTCAGCAACGCGGCCAATAGAACAGCAGCCGCCGAGTGACCGCGACGCAAGTTAGGGAGCATTGGGAAATGGCTTGAACCGATAACGCGTCGCAATCTAGGGCATGCGGCCCACGGGGGCAACCCATAAAATCGTCTCATGGGGCCCGGAAGCCATCCTTCCACTGGCGCAAGGCGGTGAAGGTTTCCAGTCCGGGACCGACCGGGCGACCCGCCCGCCGCGACGCGGCCGCTACTACCGCAGGATCGCCGCAGCGGAGAAAAGGGTTGATGTCCCGCTCGTGGCCGATGGTCGACGGCAGGCTCGGGTGGCCGGCGGCCCGCAGCGCCTCGATGCGCCGCAGTTCGGCCTCTACCGCCGCCCGGCCAGGCTCGACCGCACGCGCAAAGGCAAGGTTCGAACGCGTGTACTCATGGGTGCAATAGACCCGCGTCGCGGCGGGCAGGGCCGCGAGCCGCGCCAGCGAGCCATGTAACTGGGCCGCGGTGCCCTCGAACAGCCGACCGCAGCCGGCGGAAAAAAGGGTGTCACCGCACAACACGAATGCGTCCGCGACGTAGGCGATGTGGCCGAGCGTGTGGCCGGGCACCTCCATGACCCCGAGCTCCACGCCGAGCGTAGGCAGCGCGACCCGGTCGCCTTCGCGCAGGGCTTGCGTGAGGCCGGGGATGCGCGGCGCTTCGGTCGCCGGTCCGTAGACCGGTACGTCATGGGCGCGAAGCAGTGCCGCGATGCCGCCGACATGGTCGAAGTGATGGTGGGTGACGAGGATCGCGTCGAGCCGCAACCGGCGCTGGGTCAGCACGCGCTCCACCGCGGCGGCATCGCCCGGATCGACGATCACCGAGTGGCTGCTGCGCTCCAGCAGCCACAAGTAATTGTCTTCGAACGCGGGAATCGGCGTGATGAGCAGCGCATCCATTTGAGTATGATGGTCCCACTCATGGGCCCGCGCACGCATTAGATGAAGTTCGTGTCCCGTCGCCGCGGCGGCTCGCCCTTCAGCCGCCACACGCTGGAGCTGTGGCTGCGCTCGCCGCGCGGGCGCCGGCTGCTCCACCTCGAGGAGCGCGAGCTCAAGCGTGTCCTGCCCGACCTGTTCGGGCGCCACGTGCTGCAGGTGGGCAGCTGGGGTCGCGGTGACCAGCTGCTCGAAACCAGCGAGATGCTGCATCGCGCGGTGCTCGGCACGGTTCCCGACCTCGGCGCGCAGGCACTCGCCGAGCCGGAGCGGCTGCCGGTCGCCGACAAGGCGGTCGACGCGGTGGTGCTGCCGCACTGCCTGGAGTTCTCGCGCTCGCCGTATCCGGTGCTGCGTGAGGTCAATCGCGTGCTGTCCGAGCGCGGCCGCCTTATCGTGCTGGGCTTCTCGCCGTGGAGCGCCTGGAATGCGCGCCAGTTCCTGGGATTGCGCTACCGCGCGTTCCCGCCCGGGGCGCGCTTCGTCAGCGTCAGCCAGCTCTCGGACTGGCTCGAATTGCTCGATTTCGAGGTCAGCGAGGTGCGGCGTTACGGCGTCGGCTTTCCCTGGGCCAGGCCGGCGACGGACGATGGCCACGGCCTCGGCCGCTGGCTCGGCCAGTGGTCGGAGGGATATTTGCTCGTGGCAAAAAAACGCGTGATTCCCATGACGTTCACCGGCCGGGCTCAGCGCGCCGCGGTGCGCCCGCTGCTCGGTGGCGTCACCGTCCCCGGCGCGCAGTCGCGCATTCCGCCGGAGCCCGGTCCGAGTCGATGACGGGCAATGAGGGGGCGATGAAGGCGGTGATCGTTTACACGGACGGGGCCTGCAAGGGCAATCCGGGCCCGGGAGGCTGGGGCGCGGTGCTGCGCTTCAACGGCCACGAGCGCCAGTTGCATGGCGGTGAGCCGGGCACGACCAACAACCGGATGGAGCTGATGGCCGCGATCCAGGCGCTGGAGACGTTGCGAGAGCCTTGCGCGGTCACGCTGTTCACCGATTCCAATTACGTGCGGCAGGGACTCACCGAGTGGCTGCCGCAATGGCGCAAGCGCAACTGGCGCACTGCAGACAAGAAGCCGGTGAAGAACCAGGATTTATGGCAGCGGCTCGATGCGGCTGCCGGCCGGCACACCATCGAGTGGCGCTGGGTCAAGGGCCATAGCGGCGACGAAGGCAACGAGTTGGCGGACCAGCTCGCCAACCTCGGCGTCGGCGCTGGCATGACCGGAACCACGACGCGGGGATCGGGGACCGATGGCTGAACGGCAGATCGTGCTGGATACCGAGACCACCGGCCTGGAGGTGACACAGGGCCATCGGCTGATCGAGATCGGTTGCCTGGAGCTGGTCAACCGCCGGCTCGGACCCGGCGAATTCCACCATTACCTGAACCCTGAGCGCGAAATCGATCGGGGTGCGCTCGAGGTGCATGGCATCACGCGCAGTTTCCTCGCCGAAAAGCCGCGCTTCGCCGACGTGGCGCAAAGCCTGGTCGAGTTCCTGCGCGGCGCCGAGGTCATCATCCACAACGCCGAGTTCGACGTCGGCTTCCTGAACATGGAGCTGCAGCGCGCCGGCTATGCCGAGCGCATCGAGTCGATCTGCAAGGTGACGGACACCTGGCAGCTCGCGCGCAAGCTGCACCCGGGCCAGAAAAACGGCCTCGACGCGCTGTGCAAGCGCTACAGCGTCGACAATTCGAGCCGCGACCTGCACGGCGCGCAACTCGATGCGCGCCTGCTGGCCGAGGTCTACCTCGCCATGACCGGCGGCCAGTCCAAGCTGACGCTGGAGCGCATCGATGCGCAAGCGCCGCAGTCGCGCCCGGGCATGCCGGAGCTGCCGGAAGCCAGCGGCCCGCTGCTGGTCATCGCGCCCGATATGGCGGAGATTGCGGCGCACCAGGAACGGCTGCGTGCCATCGAGAAAAAGGCGGGCCGCGTGCTCTGGCACGCGGACCTGCCGCCGGCGGCCGCCGCCTAGAACCACGAGGGGACTTACATGCTTAACCTGCAGTTCACCAAGCTGGGTGGCGGCGCACTGACGGGGCCGACCGGCTTCGGCAAGCCAACGCTGGTGGTCAATACGGCGTCGGAGTGCGGCTACACGCCGCAATACGCCGAGCTGCAGAAGCTCTGGGAACAGTATCGCGATCGCGGCCTCGTCGTGCTCGGCGTGCCGTGCAACGATTTCGGCGCGCAGGAGCCAAGCGGTGCGGGAGCGATCGGCGCGTTCTGCCAGAAAAACTACGGCGTGACTTTTCCGCTGACCGACAAGGCGGTCATCACCGGCGCGGCCCGCCACCCGTTTTATCAGTCGGTGGTGCGCGCGCTCGGCGAGGACCAATTGCCGCGCTGGAATTTCCACAAGTACCTAATCGACGGCAAGGGCGAACTCGCTGGTTCGTGGCCGCCGAAAGTTTCACCGTTATCGGCGGAAATCACCCAGGCGATCGAGGACGTGCTGTGAGGCGCGCGCTCGCGGCGATGCTGGGCCTCGTGCTTTCGGGCTGCGGCGGCGAAGACGCCCCGCCGCCCGCGCCCGCGGTGGCGCCGAGTGCCGCGCTCGCGGAGCACAGCAAGGAATTCCGCAAGGAGATCATCCAGGTCACCGACGGCGTGCATGTGGCGGTTGGCTACGGCATCGCCAACTCGATCCTGATCGAGGGCGACGACGGCTTCATTGTCGTCGACACGATGGAAACGGTGGAGGAGGCGCGCAAGCTCAACGCCGAGTTCCGCCGCATCGTCGGCGGCAAGCCCTTGCGCGCGATCATCTACACGCACAACCACCCGGATCACACCTTCGGCGCGGCCGGCTTCGTGCAGCCCGGCGAAAACCCGGCGATCTACGCGCACGAGAAGGTCAACGACGCGCTCGACGCGCTGATCACCGAGTTCCGGGCGGTGATCTTCCGCCGCAGCCTGCGCATGTACGGCTGGTGGCTCACGGGTGATGCGTTGGGCAACGTCGGCATCGGCCCGTACCTGTCGGTGAAGGAGGGCGACACGCTGTCGATCCTGCGGCCGACCCGCACCTTCAAGGATTCGCTCGAGGACACCGTGGCGGGTGTGCGCTTCACGCTGCAGCACGCGCCCGGTGAGACCGACGACACGATCTACGTCTGGCTGCCGGACAAGAAGGCGCTGCTGCCCGGCGACAATTTCTACAAGGCGTTCCCGAACCTATACACGATCCGCGGCACGCCCTACCGCAACCCGCGCAAGTGGGCCGACAGCCTCGATCGCATCCGCGCCATCCGGCCGGAGTTCCTGGTGCCGAGCCATTCGCGACCGCTCAGCGGCGCCGACAATATCCATGCGCAACTCACCGACTACCGCGATGCGATCCGCTACGTCTACGACCAGACCGTGCGCGGGATGAACGCCGGCCGCACCGCCGATGAGATCGCGGAAACGATCAAGCTGCCGCCGCACCTGGCGGCGTCGCCGAACTTGCAGGAGTTCTACGGCAAGCCGTCGTGGTCGGCGCGGATGATCTTCGAGGGCAACGTCGGCTGGTTCGACGGCAATCCGGCGCGGCTGCAGCCGCTCGCGCCTATGGAGCAGTCGCGCCATATGGCGCGGCTCGCCGGCAGTGAAGGGAAGTTGCGCGAGGCGCTCGATGCGGCGGTCGCCGAGGGTGACTGGCAGTGGGCGCTCGAGCTGTCCGATCACGTGCTGCGGTTATCGCCTGACGATGGCGCGGCCAAGGCGCACCGCGTGCGCGCGCTGACCGCGCGCGGCGACGCCGAGAGCAACCCCAATGCGCGCCACTATTACCTGATGAGCGCGATCGAGCTGAAGGAGGGTCGCAGGCTTCCAGACCAGGCTGCCAAGCCGACGCCCGAGATGCTGCGGCAAATGCCACTGTCCGCGTTCTTCAACGGCATGGCGGTAAACCTGGATGCGCAGGCTTCGACGGATTTGGTCAAGACGGTCGGCTTCGAGTTCACCGACAGCGGCGAGGCGTGGACCCTCACCGTGCGTCGCGGCGTCGCCGAGGTGCGCAGCGGGCTGGCGGAGTCCCAATCGCTGGATTTGCACGTGAAGGTGCCGGCGCAGGCGTTCAAGGAGATGGCGGCCAGGCTGCGCAACCCGGCGCTGGCACTCGCCCAGGACTTCAGCATGGTCAAAGGCAGCAAGCTCGAGTTCGCGTCATTCCTGAAGTTGTTTGCGGCGCCCGAGGAAAGCTAGACCTTCCGCGCCAGCGCCGTCACCACCTCGAAAAACGGCGGACGCTCCTCGCGCGAGGTGACCTCGCAGCGCTCGACCTCGAGCCCTGCCTGCTCCAGCAATTTGCGCAGTGCCGCTGGCGCGATGCCGAGGTTGACGTGGTCGTAGGACTGCATCGTCGCCTTGTGCTGGTGAGCGTTGAGCGCCGTCAGCACCAGCCGGCCGCGCGGTCGCAGCACGCGGGCGGCTTCGCGCAGTACCTCAGCGGGCCGGCGCGTGTAAGCCAGCGCGTGCATCAGGAAGACGTGGTCGAAGCGCTCCGCCTCGAGCGGCAATGAGTGCATGTCGGCCTCGGTCAGCGTGACCCGTGGCCAGCCCTTGAGGCGCTCTCGCGCGGCATTGATCAACGTCGGGCTTATGTCGGCCGCGGTGATCGAACGCGCCTGACCCGCGAGCAACTCGGACAGGACGCCGTCTCCACAGGCGAGGTCCAGCACGTCGCCGAGTTCCACCAGCCCGATCAGCGCGCGCGCGGTGGCCTCCCAGGTGCGCCCGGGCGAGTAATGGCGCTCCATGCGTCCGGCGACCGATTCGGCCCAGGTCTGGGAGCGCTTGCGCGCGCGCACAACTTCAGCCGCACGCTCACGGTCGACGCGTGCCTGCGCATCGTCGAGCTGCTCACGGAGCAGGCTCCAGACGCCGCCGGTCGCACTGTCGCGTCCTGCTGCGGTCGCGGCGTAGAAGGCGGCGGCGCCTTCGCGGCGCTGCTGGACCAGTCCCGCGCGCTGAAGCCGC
>DATLBT010000089.1:0-2461 GCA_035526825.1 Verrucomicrobiia bacterium
AACTTCCGCGCCGTCTTCTACGCGCCCTTCTACGCCATCCGCGCGCTCGGCCTCCCGGAGCGCGAAGGCCTCGAGGTCGAATGGCTGCCCTCCGACACGCCCGGCGGCACCATCGCCGAGGTGAAGCGCGGCAACATCGACGTGCAGTGGGGCGGACCGATGCGAGTGCTGAAGGACCATGAGGCGCCCGGTGCTTCCCTCGTGTGCTTCGGTGAAGTGGTGTGGCGCGACCCGTTCTACGTCATCGGACGCCAACGCCCGGGCTTCCAGCTCAAGGACCTCGCCACGATGCGCCTCGGCATCGTCTCCGAGGTGCCCACGCCGTGGTATTGCCTGCGCGCCGACCTCGAGGACGCCGGCATCGATACCAAGACGCTGCGCGCAGAGAAGAGTCTGAGCATGCCGCAGCAGATCGAGGCGCTCGCCGCGGGGAAGCTCGATGCCATTCAGCTCTTCGAGCCCTACGCCAGCCGCGCACTCGCCGCTGGCAACGCCGTCCTCTACACCGCCAGCTCGCGCGGGCCCACCAGCTACACGACCTTCATCACCTCGCGCGAGTGCGCCTCGAAGCATCGCGACGAGCTCGCCGCGCTCCAGCGCGCGACTCAGGCGATGCTCGACTGGCTGGCCAAGGAAGGCCCGGCCGAGCTCGCGCGCGTGACGCAATCTTTCTTTCCCGACGTGCCGCAGGAGCTGCTGCGCTCGGCCTTCGAGCGCTACCAGCGCGCCGGCCTCTGGTCGCGCAACACCACGGTAAACAAGGCCGGGTTCGAGCGCCTCGCGTACAGCATGCACGACGGCGGATTCATCAAGCACCGCGCCACTTACGCCGAATGCGTCACCGACTTCGGGGGGCGGGCATGAAGAGAAACCGCCGATGCACTATTTGCAATCCGCCGGCTTGGTCTCGCACAAGACGAGCCGCTGCTGCTGCGCGATCAGGTCTGCTTGAGCCTTCAGCTCCGCCGCTTTGGCTGCGGCGGTTGACGTCTCCATGCCGGCGATGGACGCAAGCGCATTCAACGCCCCGGCAGTGCCGGCGGTCTTTACGTACCCAATGCTTGTCACCACGCCTGCGTCTGACAACGCCAGCGTAAAGCCCTGCTTGCCAAAGAGAGCCGCTTTCGGAATGGGAACGTTGTAGATCCCGCTCGTGGGTATTATGAGGCGGGCCCCGCCTATGGGCGCGCTGTCCTGCTGCACCGTGATGTCCACAAGTCCGGTCTTTTGCAGCTCGAGGAGAACGACGTTGGACGATGCGCTGGAGTAAACCGGCCGACTGGCAACCTCAGAACTCCTGCCCACATCCATCGTGATCTTGGGCAATTTAGCCTTCAACAAATCGTAGAGCGGCTTGCTTTCCGGCGCGGCATCAATCGGCTGTCCGGGCTGACCGAGCTTCGCCTCATCGATATTCGCCTTATATAGCAGCGTCACCGGAGCTTTTCCTCCACCCCACTTCTCAATCAGGTCGCACTCCGCGAGAGGTTTCGTATCCAACGCCAAATGCTTCGGAATCCCTGCGACCGCGAGCAGGCCTACGGCAGATTTAACGATCGCCTCTCCCTGCCCCGTCGAAGATTGGTTGATTGTTTTTAGACGGCCGTCCTCCGTCAGCGTCATCGCGAAATCGGCGTCCGAAAAAAGTCCGTCAAGCTTCTTGATGTCGATCTGACGGGGCTTACTTAAGTCACTCGAGTAAGTCGTGGCCACCGATACCGCGGGTATCGCTATTAACCGTGTCTTATCGGCGTTGCAGCCAACGGTTTGGGTGACAGTCGCCATGGCGTTCCATTTCACGCCGTAATAGTTCAAGGTCACGGCCGGCGTGCTCGCGCACCCAGCTAATATGGTCGTACACAGCGCCGCCAATGTCTGATGTTTGGTCATGCACTCCCCCCCAATGTCCGGAACCACTTCGGTGGATACCGCGGCACGGAGATTAGTAAGGGCGCGCTCCGGCGTCTTATCGATGCGTCCCATTTAAGAGTGCGATATTCACCTTGGCTTGCGTAAACAGCGTTGGCTGCTGATCCCCGCGTGCATTTCGAATCCTTGCCAAACTTCGGAGCCCTCATGAAGAACGCGATCTGTGCCTCGCTGCTGTTTGTCGCCTGCGTCGCCTTCGCCGCCGACGAGTACCCGACGAAGCCGATCCAGATGATCGTGCCCTTCCCCGCCGGCGGACCGGCCGACATCGTCGGCAGGCTCTACGCCCAGCATCTCTCCGCCGCTGTTGGCCAGCAGGTCGTCACGCTCAACCGCGACGGCGCGAGCGGCAGCATCGGCACCGCGGCGGCGGCGCGCGCCACGCCCGACGGCTACACCCTCATCTTCGGCACGACCAGCACCATGGTGGTCAACCCGCTCGTCATGAAGCAGGTGCCTTACGACTTCTGGAAGGACTTCGCCCTCATCGGCCTCATCGCCAACGCGCCTCACGTCCTCGCCGTGCGCGACG
>DATLBT010000090.1:0-2114 GCA_035526825.1 Verrucomicrobiia bacterium
CGGCGCAGCAGGCTGTAAAGCGCATAGCTGAACACGAATGCTCCGAGGAGCAGCATGCCGGCGGCGCGCGGCAGGTTGACGAGCAGCGTCACGCCCAGCGCCGTGCCGACCAGGATCATCGGCACCATGCGCACCCATTCGGAGCGCACCGCATTGCGCGGATTTTCCAGACCGACGCTCACCGCGCAGGCGAGGTCGACGAGCGCGAAGAGCGCCAGCGCGAACTTGAGCGGCACGAGGTGCGTGGCCAGCGGAATGGTCACGAGCGCCGAGCCGAAGCCGGTGATCCCGAAGATCAGCGCGCCGATGAACGCGATGACGGCTAGGAGTGCGCTGTCGGCGGTCATTCGGTAATCATCAGTTCCTCGGCCGTGGCCCGGTTCATCGCGCGCAGCCTGGACACATAGCGCGTAAAAGGCAAACCGTAGCGCGCCTCCAGTTTCTCCGCACGCGATCGCAGCGCGCTCCAGGCGATGCTCGCGGGCGCGCCGCGGAAAGCGAACACCAGGATGTTCGGATCATAGACGGCCGGCAGGGCGAGCACGGCGCCGCCGAAGGCGCGCTCGAGCCGCTGCAGGTACTGGTCGAACTTGGGATCGTCGTTCATGAAATTGATGACCAGCGCGCCGGGCTCGCGCAGCGCCAGGAAGGCGGCGTCGTAGAACTCGGCCGCAGCGAGCTCCGGCACATGCAGCTCGTCGTGGTATGCATCGATCACCAGCACGTCGCAGCATTCGGGGAACAGCGCCTGTGCGCCATCGCCGATCTCGACGGTCAGCCGAGCGTCGTCCGGCGGCAGCGCGAAATGGGTGCGCGCCGCAGCGACCACGCCGGGATCGAGCTCGACCACGCGAACGCTGGTCTTGCGCAAATTCCGGTGGAAGAACTTCGCGAGCGACCCTCCCCCCAGGCCGATCATCACCGCCTCGCGCGGCTCGGGATGCAGGAGAAGGAAGCTCATCATGCAGCGCGTGTAGTCGAGCGCGAGCGCATGCGGGTCGTCGATCCGCATGGCGCTCTGGATCGCCTCGCCGCCGACGTGCATGGTGCGCACGCCGCGCGAATCAGTGACCGCTATGGGCGACTTGGTTTTTCGGGTTGGCAAGCGGCACGACCGAGAAGGCGGCGAGAAAAGACAGTGCGGCGGCGGCGAGGATCGGCACGTCGTAGCTGCCCAGCGCGTCGAAAGCGGCGCCGGCGAGCCACGGACCGATCAGCGTGCCCACGCCCGCGCCCGTGTAGAGGCAGCCGATGATGCCGGACACCGCACGCGCGCCGTAGAGGTCCATCACGATCGTCGGCAGCAGGGCAACGTAGGCGCCGTAGCACGCGCCGAAGACGAGCGCGAAAACGGCAAGCAGCCACCATGCGCTCGTCGACCACCACACCAGGAGCATGACGCCAAGGCCGGCATACATCGCCGCGAGCGATGCCGTGCGTCCCAGCCGGTCGGCCAGGGGGCCGATGGTGAACCGGCCGACGAGACTGCCGACGCCGATCAGGCTGACGAGCGCCACGCCCTGCGCTTCGCTATAGCCCGCGTCCTGCGCGTACGGCCCGAGGTGAACCATCGGCACGAAGAGCCCGATGCAGGTCAGCACCAGCGAGGCGTAGAGGAGCCAGAAGGGCTGGGTCTTCAGCGCCCCGCGGAGGGAGGTGCCGCTGGTTGCGCGCGCGGCCGCGAGGCCCGGCTTTTGCCGGATGGCGAGCGCCGCCGCACCGCCGAAGACCAGCACGAAAATCGAAAGCGCCACATAAGCGCCGCGCCAGCCAAAGAGTCCGATCCACCACGCTGCGAGCAGCGGACCCGCGATATTGCCGGCACCGATACCGGCAATCGCGAGCCCTGACGCGAGCGCCCGGTTACGCGTGAACCACGGCTGCACGGCACCGACCGACGGCACGTAGACCAGCCCGACGCCGAGTCCGAGCCCGATGCTGTACGTCGCGTACAGCACGCCAAGCGACGGCGCCCTGGAGGCGAGCCACAGCGCGGCGGCGAGCGAGGCCACGCCGACAAGCGCCACCCGGCGCGGCCCGAAGCGATCCGCTGCCATGCCCCCCGGCGCGCCGAGTGCGAACCACAGAAATGCCGCGACCGAGAAGACGAGCGC
>DATLBT010000091.1:0-10628 GCA_035526825.1 Verrucomicrobiia bacterium
CCGCCTTCGCCGTGGAAGCGCACACGGAACCAGGCCTTGGCGCGCTGTTCCGGCGTCGGTCCTTCGCCCGAGGTCTTTTTCGACAGCAGCCAGTCGCGCGTGATTTTCGGCTGGGCCAGGGTGAACAGCGCCGCGACGCCGCCGACGAGGCCGGCCACCGCGGCGAGCTTCTTCACCTGCACGTAATGGCCGTAGCGGAAGTCGGGGCCGTAGCGATCCAGCGCCGCCGCCGAGCGCTTCACCACCTGCGGATCGATGGTGGGGAAGGGCACGACCCAGGTGCCGAGCGATTTCTCGCGGCGGATCCCACCGCCGCTGGCGCCGATCTTCCGGCCCGCCGGCCGCGCTTCCCGGGTGTGCCGCTCGCGCCGCGTCTTCGCATACTCCCGCGCGCGCCCGAAGGCGTTGATCGCGGAGTGGTAAGTGCCCGCGCTGAACGTCCCGCCGGCGCGCACGAAGCCCTCGACCGTGATCGGCACGCCTTCCGGCAGCTGCTGCACGGTGAAATACGCGCCGAGGTCGTGCGGAATGCTGTCGAAACCGCAGCAGTGAACGATGCGCGCGCCGCTCTTCTGCGCCTGTTCGTGGTGGCGCAGCCACATCAGGTCGACGAATTCCGGCTCGCCGGTGAGATCGACGTAATCGGTGCCGGCCGCGGCGCACGCCGCGACCAGCGGCTCGCCATGAAGGATGTACGGCCCCACCGTGGTGATCACGCAGCGCGTGATTTCGGCAATACGCTGGATCGAGTCCGGGTCGGTGCTGTCAGCGGTGAGCAGGGGCAATTCCGCACACGCCGGATTGATCGCCTTGAGCCGCTCGCGCACCGACTCGAGCTTCTCGAGATTGCGACCGGCCAGTGCCCACTTGGCGGTCGCCGGCGCGTGGCGCGCAAGGTATTCCGCCGTAAGGCCGCCGGTGAAGCCGGTGGCGCCGAAGACCACCATGTCGTACGGGCGAGCGGGCATGTCGGGGACCTCGAGCGGTGCGGAAGGTCGCGATGATAGCGTCGATATTGGGTATCCTCGCGGCCTCTCATGAAATCGCGCCTCCTGCTCCTTGCGGCACTGACGATTCTTGCCCCCCCGGCAGCGGCGGCGCCGGTCGCGGCGCCGCACATCGAAGCCGAGCTCATTGGCGAGAACACGGCGTGGCTGCCGGGTTCCACGCAATGGGTCGCGCTGCGCCTCGCACCGGAGCCGGGCTGGCATACGTATTGGCGCAATCCGGGCGACTCGGGCCTCGCAACCTCGCTCGAATGGACGCTGCCGGAAGGCTTCGCGGCCGGTGAGATCCTCTGGCCGTATCCTTCGCGCGAGTCGCTCGGTGAACTGACCAACTACGGCTACGACCGGGAGACGCTGCACCTCGTGCCGATCGAGGTGCCGGCAAAGCTGGAGGTCAGCGCGACGCTGCACGCGAAGGCGAAATGGCTGGTGTGCAAGGACATCTGCATTCCCGGCGAGGCCCCACTCGAGCTAACGCTGCCGGTCGCGGCCATCGTGACGACGGACTCCGCTGCGGCCACCCGATTCACCGAGGCACGCGCCCGCTTGCCGCGGGCCGAGGCGCTGGCGGGCACGTTTGCGGTCGCCGGTCAGGAACTGCGCCTCGAAATCGGCGACGACGCTCTGGCAGAAGCACAGGCGGCCGAGTTCTTCCCGTTCGACAACAACCTCGTCAATCACGGCGCCTTGCAGCGCGTGTCGCTCGAGCCGGGCCGCGTGCGCTTCGCACAGGCGCAGAGCGCGTACTTCGCAGCCATGCCGCCGTTCGTCGAAGGCGTGCTGGTCGTGCGCGGCGCCGAAACAAAGGCCTACACGGTGCGCGCGCTGCCGGGTGAGGTCACGACCGTAGCAGCGCCGCCCATGGTGATACCGCCCGCCGCGCCAGTGTCGCCTCGAGAAGCGCCGGGCCTGTTGCTGGTGCTGGGCTTTGCGTTGCTGGGCGGGCTGATCCTGAATTTGATGCCGTGCGTGTTCCCGGTGCTCGCGATCAAGGCGGTGAGCGTGCTCGAGTCGCGCCGCGGCGATCCCGCTGCCGAGCGCGCACACGCGCTGGCGTACACCGGCGGCGTCGTGGCGTCGTGCGTTGCCGCTGCGGCGATGCTGCTTGCGGTGCGATCGGGCGGCGAGGCGCTGGGCTGGGGCTTCCAGCTGCAGTCTCCGGTGTTCGTTGCGTTCCTCGCGTACCTCCTGCTCGCGCTCGGCCTGTCGCTGTCGGGCGTCGTGCAGTTCGGTACGCAACTGATGGGCGTGGGGCAGGGACTTACCGAGAAAAACGGCTACCTGGGATCGTTCTTCACGGGCGTGCTCGCGGTGGTGGTGGCGAGTCCGTGCACCGCGCCGTTCATGGGTGTGGCGCTCGGCACCGCGCTGACGGCGCCGCCGTTGGTCGCGCTGCTGGTATTCGCGACGCTGGGCCTCGGCCTGGCGCTTCCATTCCTGATGCTCGGCTTCTTCCCGGCGCTCGGCAAGCGGCTACCGCGACCGGGCGCGTGGATGGAAACCTTCAAGCAGGCGATGGCATTCCCGCTGTATTTCACCGTGGCCTGGCTGCTGTGGGTGCTCGGACGCCAATCGGGCATTGACGCGGTGGGGCTCGCGTTGTGCGGCCTGGTGCTCGCGAGCCTTGCGCTGTGGCTATGGGGCGGTGCGGCGCGCGGGCGCTCGCGCGCGGCACTCGCGGCACTGGCGACGCTTGCATCACTGGGCTTGCTTGCGCATCCGGTGATCCGCGCGCCGGCGGCGACGGCCAAGGTCGCCGAGATCGGTCAGGAGCCGTGGTCGGCCGCGCGCGTCGCCGAGCTGCGCGCGCAGGGTCGCGTGGTGTTCGTGAACTTCACCGCCGACTGGTGCATCACCTGCAAGGCCAACGAAAAAGTAGCGCTGGGCAGCGACAAGGTCCGAGCGGCCTTCGCGGCGCGCAAGGTGGCCTGGCTCGTTGCCGACTGGACCAGCGCCGATCCCGCGATCACCGAGGCATTGGCGCACTACGGCCGTAATGGCGTGCCGCTATACCTGCTGTACCCGCCCGGTGGCGGCGATGCAGTGGTATTGCCGCAGTTGCTGACGCCCGATATCGTTCTCGACCAACTCGCCTCATTGCCGCAAGGAGATTGACCATGCGCACCCTCGTCACCACGCTCGCCGCCGTGCTGTTCGCCGGCGCGGCTTCCGCCGCCCCGCAACTGAACCAGCCCGCGCCCGCCTTCAAGCTCGCCGGCAGCGATGGCAAGCAACACTCGCTGGCCGACTACAAGGGCAAGTACGTGGTCCTCGAGTGGACCAACCACGAGTGCCCGTTCGTGAAGAAGCACTACGCCGGCAACATGCAGATGCTGCAGAAGGACCTGACGCGCAAGGGCGCGGTGTGGCTGTCCATCGTGTCGTCGGCGCCCGGCAAGCAGGGCGCCGTCGATGCGGCGAAGGCCACCGAGCTCACGCTCGCGCGCGGCGCCGCGCCGACCGTGGTGCTGCTGGATCCGAACGGCGAGGCCGGCCGTGCCTACGAGGCCAAGACCACGCCGCACATGTATATCGTCGCGCCGGACGGCAAGCTGATCTACATGGGCGGCATCGACAGCATCCCGAGCTCGGACGCCGCGGACATCCCGAAGGCGACGCAGTACGTGCAGGTTGCGCTCACCGAGGCGATGGCCGGCAAGCCGGTGACGAATGCCTCGACGCGGCCTTACGGCTGCTCGGTCAAGTACTAAAACTCAGGGCCGGTTCTCGATCCAGCCCCACGCGCCGCCGAGGCCGACCCGCAGTTCGAGGACCTCCTCGTCAGCGAAGTTCTCGTGCTGCCCTTTGCCGTAACGCGCGCCGACGATCAGGTCGAGCGCGCCGGCACGGAATGACGCCGCCAGCGCCAGCTCCACGCCCTCGGCGTCGAAGTTCTCATCGCCGTCAACCTTGAAGCCGGAAAGCGCGGCATCCAGCGACACGCTGCGCGTGACGTGCCACGCCAGCCCGGCTTCCGCGAAGCCGCCATCCTGGGAAGCATGGTCTTTGCTGCTTCCCGAGCGAGAGCTTCCCTCGATGAACACGTAGCCTGCGCCGATGCGTGCATCAAGCGGCCCGCGCGACCACGGTGCCCAGAACGCCCCGAGCCGCGCGTCGTGCTGCTGCAAGTCTTCCAAGATGGTCAGGGTGCCGAGCGCGGTGAGGCGATCGAAATACGCGTATTCGTAGGACGCGCGCAGCAACAGGCCGTAGTCGTACCGGTTTGCTGCCTCGATCCAGGCGAGCGTGCCGGTGTCGTACTCCAGCTTCAGCTGGTCGTACGGCGGCGCATCGCTCGGCTCGCGCCACACCGCGCCAAGGCCGCCCTGCAAGGTGCCGGCGACGTCCTCGCCGCGTGCCCCCGCGCTCGCGAGCAGTAGCCCGAGCAGCAGTCCCGCACGAATCGCGTTCACGCGGCCACTGGTGTTGCCGCGCGGCCGGTGATCGGACTCGCCAGCACGTAAGCCAGCAGCGCCGCAGCGAGCGACACGATGTACGCGCCGCTCCAACCGAGCACATGCTCGCCCAGGAGCCACACGCCAGTGCCCGCGATCAGCGCGCCATACGCGCTGGCCGCACCGCCGAAGCGGCCACCCCACAGCGCGAACAGCATCATCACCAGGATGCCGGAGCTGCCCAGCGCCGAGGCCTGCTGCACCAGCTCATAAACCCCCTCGCTGGTCAGCGCGATGACGTACGCGACGACCCCGAAGCCGAGCACGGCGAGGCGGTCGACGCGCAGCCGCGCCGCGTCGTCGAGGTTCGGCGTCAGCGGACGCACGAGGTTGCGACCGGCGAGCGCGCCCGCCACCAGCAGCGCGCCCGACAGCGTCGACAGGATCGCTGATACCAGCGCGCCGAGGAACAGGATGTACAAGGGCATCGGCAGCGTCTGCTGCGCGAAGCGCGACAGCACCTGCTCGGGATCCGCATCGGCGCCGATCACCGCGGCGCCAGCCAGGCCGATCATCACCGGCACCAGTCCGATGACAAGGTATACCCCGCCGGCGACGACCGTGGCGTTGCGCGCGATGTGGGCATTGCGCGCCGCCAGCGTGCGCGCAGCGAGTTCCTGCGCGGCGATGGTCGAGAAGATCGGTACGGCGAGTGTATTGAGCAGGTCGGGCCAGCTGCGGTCGGTCTTGAACGAGCGGCGCTCCACCGGCTGAGCCGCGACCAGGTCGAGGCCGCCGAGCGACAGGAACACCGCGCCGAGCACCACGACGCCCAGGATGATGACGATGCCCTGCACCAGGTCAGTCACGGCGTTGGCCCACATGCCGCCAACCACGGTATAGGCAATGACGACCGTGGCCGCGAAGGTGATCGCGATGAACAGGCCGAGTTCGCTGACCGAGGACAAGACCTGGCCGAACGCCCGGATCTGCGCCGCCGCCCACATCACCGAAGTCGGGATCATGATGATCGCGGTCAAACGCTCGACGCCGGGGCCGTAGCGGTTGCGGAACAGGTCGGCCAGCGTGACCAGTCCGCGCCGGTAGAGCGCCGCCGCGAAGAAAAGGCCCATCAGGATGATGCCGAGCGTGTAGCCGAACGGATCGGACACCACGCCGGATAGCCCGCGCGAGTAGGCTTCGCCGGTGGCGCCGATGCAGGTCTCGGCGCCGAACCAGGTCGCGAACACGGCAAAGCCCGTCATCCACGGGCCGAGCGAGCGTCCGGCGAGCAGGTAGTCCTCCTCGTTGCGGCTCTTGCGCGAGAACCAGAACGCGATGAGCAGCTGCGACGCGACGTAGGCCAGGATGCAGGCGAGCACGACGTTCATGAATTTACCGCTCACCCCGTAACGAACGCGACCATGGAAGGCGGCGCTAGTTTAAAACGCTAGACTGCCGGCATGTCGAACCTCATCCGACTCGCGCTGCACGGCGGCGCCGGCGATGCCGCGGGCGGCGCCGATCACTCCGCGCATCGCGCGGCGCTCGAAGACATCGCGCGCGACATGCTGGCGTTCCTGCGCCAGGGCGCCAGCGCGGTCGACGCCGTGGAGCGCGCCGTCGTTCGGCTGGAAGAGTGTCCGCTGTTCAACGCGGGCGTCGGCGCGGTGCTGAACCGCGACGGCGCGCCGGAGCTCGACGCCTCGATCATGCGCGGCGCCGACCGCGCCTGCGGCGCCGTCACCTGCGTGTCGCGCGTCAAAAGCCCGGTGCAGCTCGCGCGCGCGGTGATGGAAAGGAGCCCGCATGTGATGCTCATGGGTACGGGCGCCGAGGCGCTGGCGCGCGAGCTGGGGCTGCCCGAAGTGACGCCCGATTATTTCGTGACCGAGGAGCGCTTTCGGCAGCTCAAGGAGGCGCACCGGCGCGGCGTCATCGCCCTGGACCATGACTCCGCGTTCGGCACCGTGGGCGCGGTCGCGCGCGACAAGGACGGGCACCTGGCGGCGGCCACGTCCACTGGCGGCCTCACCAACAAGCACCCGGGCCGCATCGGCGATACGCCGATCATCGGCGCAGGCACTTTCGCCGACGACAGCTCGTGCGCGCTGTCGTGCACTGGCACCGGCGAATCGTTCATCAAGGCGGGCTTCTGCTTCCAGGTGCACGCACGCATGGCTTATTCCAATTTCTCGCTCGAGCAGGCCTGCGCCGAAGCACTCGCTAGCGTGAAGCATTACCAGGGTCGCGGCGGCTGCATCGCCATCGATCGGGCCGGCAACGTGTCCCTGCCATTCAATTCCAGGGTCATGTATCGCGCCTCTGCGAACGCTGACGGCCAGGTGCGAGTGGGCGTGGAGCCTTGAGGCGGCTCGCCGCGGCAGCGCTGCTCGCGTGCTTTCCCGCGCATGCGCTCGAGCTGAAGCCGAAGGCCGAAGTGGAGGCGCGCTGGTTCAGCGAGGCGCCCGGCGCGCCGCTGCTCGGCGCGGTCGGCGCGACGCTCGAAGTCTTCCAGCCGATCGGCGAGTCGCAGCGCATCAGCGGCGAGTTTTTCCAGCGCTGGGACGAGCACGACTCTGCGCGCACGCACGGCGACGTGCGCGAGCTGTACTGGCAGCAGGTCGGCGGGGTGTACGAGCTGCGCATCGGCGCGCGTCGCGTGTTCTGGGGCGTGACCGAGTCGCGCCACCTGGTCGACATCGTCAACCAGTCCGACTTCGTCGAGAACGTCGATGCCGAGGACAAGCTCGGCCAGCCGATGGTCAACCTGGCGCTGATCCCGTCATTTGGGACCCTCGACCTGTTCGTGATGCCGTACCAGCGCGCGCGCACGTTTGCGGGCCGCGAGGGATATCCGCGGCTGCCGCTGCAGGTGCACGCGCATGAAGCGCGCTACGAGTCGGCGGATGCGCAGGAGCACCTCGATTACGCGGCGCGCTATGCCGGCAGCTTCGGGCCGCTCGACGTCGGGCTGTCGTGGTTCGACGGCACCGCGCGCGAGCCGCGCCTGTTGCCGTGCCTGCGACGCGGCGCGCGCGACGCCAATGGCGATCCGTTCGCGGGCACCGCGGACGGGCCGAACTGCACGCTGCCCGAGTCCTCGCAGATTCCGGCCCAGATGGGGAGCATCCTGACGATGCTCGGCGTTGCGCCGAGCGCCGCTCAGGCCCAAGCGGTGTTCGACAACCTGGTGCTGGTGCCGCAGTACGACCTGCTGCGCCAGGGCGGCGTCGACGCCCAGGTCGTTTTCGGCAACCTGGCGCTGAAGGTGGAAGGCGCGTGGCGCGAGCAACAAGGTCGCGAGACGCGCGCCGCGGTCAGCGGCTTCGAGTACACCTTCGGCGACCTGTGGGCCACCGGCGCCGACCTCGGGGTGATCGGCGAGTACCTTTACGATGAGCGCGGAGAGTTCCTCGGCGTGCTGCTGGACGACGAAGTGTTTGTCGGCGGACGGTTGGCGATCAACGACGTCGCCGGCTCACAGTTGCTGGCCGGCGTGGTTGGCAGCCGCAAACGCTTCGAGAACCGGCTTTACGGCGTCGAAGCAAGCCGGCGCCTCAGCGACGATTGGCGCCTCGCGATCGAGACGCGAATCTTCTCGAAATTCGACCGCAGCCGCATCGAGGGTTTTCTCGCCGACCAGGACTTCACGATGCTGACCCTGGAAAGGTTTTTCTAGGACTGCTGCGCGCTACTTCAGCGGTTTCTTGGGCAGCATCAACGTCTTCTCCACCTTCGGCTTCATCTCCCGCTGCTGTGTCCTCGTCAGCTTGCTGTTGTGGCTCTGGTCCTCTCGCCGCGAGGACAAGTTTCTGAACCAGCCCTTCATCGTCGCCGGCGCGATCGGCCGCGCCTCGTCGCCCTTGCGCTCGGGGGAGTGCCAAGTCTTTTCCCATGGTCCGCCCGTTTCGCGGATGTGCTCGCCGATCTTCAGCGAGGACAGCGGGCCATAGGTCCGCCAGATCCATGCCAGCGCGGCGACCGTCGGGTTTTGCGGAGTCAGTTGCGGCGTCTGCTCGATCATCAAGCCGCGCTTGTCGTCCATCTGGATCACCGATACCAGCTGGGTGACGTTGCGGGTGCCCCAGCAACCGGCGTCCTTCAGCTCGGCGAAGAACACGCCGTCCTTGTCGGCCATGACGTTGCCGCGCACGACGCCAGCGCCGGCCGAGCCGAGCAGCCAGCCATGCGCGAGGTACACGAGGCCGTGCACCTTCGACGGCGGAAAGTCGCGGGTGGCGAGCCCCTGCTGGATGGCGGCGCCGATGTAGTAGTTGGCGATGGCAACTGCGCTGTGCATCGAAAAATCCTCCCTCAGGCCGGCGCGCCAGCGAGCGCGTCCTGCACGTTGAACAGCGCCACCGGCGCCGGAAAACCCTTGACCTCGATCGGGCGGCGCGACTCGAGCGCGCGGTTGTGGTCCTCGCAGTCGCCGCAATGCGTGACGGTCTCGGCGGCCACCAGCACTTCGCCGTCGCGCGCGATCTCGCACAGGCGCGAAGCGAGGTTCACGGCCGGGCCGACCGCTGTGTACTCGTAGCGCCCGCTCGAGCCGACGATGCCGACGGTGGCGGGGCCGCTGGCGACGCCCACGCCGATGCCGAGGCGATGGTCGCCGTGGCTCGCGCGATTCACCACCGGCCGCACGGCGGCGCGCACCTGCTGGGCTAGCGCCACGCCGACGCGCGCGTGGTCCGCCTGCGGCAATGGCGCGCCGACCAGGATCAGTACGCCGTCGCCGGCGAAATCCTTGATGGTCGCGCCGTGGCGGCCGACGACCTCGCCGACCGCGTCGTAGTACTCGCGCAAGACGCGCAGCACCTGCGACGACGGATGCGCCTGCGCGTACGAGGTGAAGCCGCGCAAGTCGCAGCAGACGATGGTGATCTCCTGCAGGCTCTCCTGCATTGCGTGCTTCAAGCCGCGCTGGCGCACCAGTTCGGCCACCTGCGGCGACAGGAAGCGCGACATGAACTGGCCGCGCTGGCCCTGCAGCACGTGGTACTGCGTGGCGCCGACGAACAGGATCACCTCGCCGATGATCATGCTGATGGCGGTGAACTCCAGTGGCAACACGAAGCTGGCGGCCCAGAACGGCACCGCGCCAAGCATCGCCAGCACGCGGATGCGCTCGGGCATGTCCGGGCGACGATTGAGCAGCAGCAGCATCGACGCGATGCCGGCGAAGCCGGCGAGGAACACCGGCCCGGCAAACACCCAGAACTGCCAGTGGCCCAGCGTTTCCGGGTTGGCCAGCGCGCCGAAGAAATAGTCGTTGCGCCATTCCGGCCAGGTGATCGCGGCAACGGCGTAGACGATCGCCGCGCCCTGGCCAACGCGCAGCGCGACGTCGCCGGTGCGCGTGTCGAGCGTGCCGGCCGGCACCGTGCGGCGCACGCGGTAAATCCACTCGAGCAGGGCGATGATCGAGAGCGCTTCGGGAATCGCGAACAGCCCCTGCACCCACAGCGGTGGCCCCCAGGTCAGCGTCACGACGATATTGAGGTCGATGGCGATGGCGATGAACGCAAACGTCGCGGCGAGCCAGCGGCTGGTCGGTGACTCGCGATCGGCGGAGATGAAGGCCAGCGCCATGCCGAGCGCGACCAGGCACACCAGGATGTGCGCGGTGACGTCGGGCAGCGTGGCAAGCGCCTCGACCCGGTTCATGCGCGCGACCCCGCTGCGGCCGCGGCGCCGGAGCCTGGCGCCTGGTCTTCCTCGAACAGCTGCTCCAGTTCGCGCGCGGCGTCGCGCGCGCTCTGGATCAGCTGATGCTCGTCGCGATACACGGCCTGCTGCTTGAGCAGCGTGGCCTCATCATGGCCGCGGAAGGTCTTGATCGAGCGCTCGGCGACGTCTGCGGGATCGCCCATCGAGACGAGGAGCCGGCGGCTCATCTCGAGGCTGGAGAAATACGCGCGCCGGATCACCTCGTGCACGCCGAGGTCGAGCAGCCGCAGCGCGTGGTTGCGGTCGTTGGCCACCGCGAAGATCTTGAGGTGCGGGAAATGCCGGCGCACGCTCTCGGCGATCGCCAGCGAGGTCTCCAGGCGGGAGATCGAGATCACCAGCACCTGCGCCTTCTCGGCGTGCGCGGCGCGCAGCAGGTCGAGCCGCGCGGCGTCGCCGTAGTAGATCTTGTTGCCGAAGCGGCGCACGAAGTCCACCTGGGCGACGTCCTTCTCCAGCACGGTGAAGCCGATGCGGCGCAGCCGCAGCA
>DATLBT010000092.1:0-26184 GCA_035526825.1 Verrucomicrobiia bacterium
CGAGAGCCCCTGCGAACCTTGTACTTGGCTCTCGGCTCCCGCACCGAGGTCAGGGGCTCTCCGAGGCTCTTCTGGTTGATCAGGCTCTCGGCGGGAATCCCGAACCGGGCGTGCAAGCCCTGGATCATGCGCAAGGTCAGCGGGCGCCGGCGGGAAAGGATCTCGTAGACGCGATTCAAGCCACCGATGACCGGCATCAGCGCCTTCGGGGCGAGGCCCTGTTGCTCCATGCGGAAACGAATGGCCTCCACCGCGTCCGGCAGGTCGATCGGGTAGTGCTTACGCTCGTAGGCCTCGACCAGCGTCACCAGCACATCCAGGCGGTCGCCCTCGCGCGTGTTGAGCTTTGCCGACATCAGCGACTCGATTTCCTTGAGGGCCGAGTGGTAATCCGCTTTGGTTTTGATGGGCTTGATGTCCATGCCTTGCTCAGATGGCCTGTGCGTCGATTGCGTCGTATTGCCGATGTGTTCCGATGAAGCGGATGTAAACCACACGGTATGGGTAGTTGATCCACACCACGATGCGGTACTTGTTGCCGCCGATGTTGAACACTGCCCGGCCGTCCTTGAGGATGCTCGCCGTGCCGAACCTGGCTTTTACATCCGCGGGCTTCGTCCAGTCAGCGTGCAGCACGTCGCGATACCAGGCGAGCGTCGGCTGCTCGGCTTCACGGTGTTCAGGATGTCCGGTCCAAAACGCCTTTAGCGTCGACAACGCAATGACTCGCATGAAGATAGGAGTCTAGTCCCAAAATGGGACTTTGGCAATTTTCCTTGCCGCTCGCCGCTTATCATCGGGGTATGCCAGCTCCCCAGCTCCACCTCGGCAACTCCGACTTCACCCGCGCCCTCCTCCCGCGCCTCCCGCAACTACACCAACCCTACCGCCCCACCCCCTGGCTGCCCAACGCGCACTTCCAGCTCCTCTGGCTGCTGCTACGCGAAGCGCTGGCCCCACCCCTGCGCTACGAGCAAACGGAAGTCCTGCGCATGCGCGACGGTGGCACCACCGCGCTCGACTGGCTCGGCCTCGATCGCGCGCCGTCGGCGCCGACGATCGTCCTGCTCCACAGCATCACCGGCGACGCGCAAAGCCTGCGCCTGATCGTGCGCGACCTGAACCGCGCAACAGGCTGGCGCATCGTCGTATGCACGCGCCGCGGCCACGGCGCGCTCGAGCTCACAGCTCCGGTCCTCAACACGATGGGCTGCACGGACGACCTGCGCGAGCAGCTCGCGCGCATCCGCGAGCGCTTTCCGGAATCGCCGCTGTACGGCGTCGGTGTGTCCGCGGGCTCGGGGCTGCTGGTGCGCTACCTGGGCGAGGAAGGCGCGCGCTCGCTGCTCCGGGCCGGCGTCGCGTATTGCCCGGCCTACGACATCAGCGTTGCCTGGGGCCGCGTGCCCGCGACGTACAGCCAGGCGATGGCGCGTCGGCTCAAGCGTCACTTCCTCGAGCCGCACGCGCAGGTGTTCGGGCATCTCAAGACGTACGAGGCTTGTCTCGCGACGCGGGACCTGGCCGAGTTCCATTCGCACTTCTACGAAATCGCGGGCTGCGCCAACATGGACGCTTACCTCGCGCGCTCCAACCCGGTGCTGGTGTTCGACAAGGTTGCGGTGCCGGTGATGATCCTGAATGCCGACGACGATCCGGTCTGCGTCGAGCAGAACGTGAGCGACCACGTGGATGCGGTGCGCCGCGTGCCGAACGCGCTGCTGGTGCGCACGGCGCGGGGGAGTCACTGCGCGTTTTTCGAGGGGTGGGGCGCGCGGTCGTGGGCGCATCGGCTGATTGCGGGGTATCTGGTGGCGGTGGATGGCGCGATGGCTGTATCCCCGACGCTCACGCCCTGAGACCGCGATCTATGTAGGTCCCTGTCGCGGCCAGGGCCGCTCCCACAAAGCCAGCCACAAAGCTATCCCACAAGACCATCCACCAGGCCATCCAAGGTGATCAAGCCGTAACCCGCCCGACCAGCTAGGATGGCGCCGAACAGCAGCGGTGCGTAACGACTGGGGATCTTCATGGTCAGTTTCCGGATTGCGTGGGGAGGCTGATAGCGAGGGCCGCAAGATACAGCCCAGCGCCGAATACGGCGTGCGTGACCAGGCTGCGGGCGCGAGCGGCCCACGGTCGTGGTGAGCGGCGCGCGGCGAGGCCGGCGCCCATCGCGGGTTGCATCAGCAGCAGCGGGGCGGCAACGGTTGCGATGCCGATGAGCAGCGCGGGACCAAGCGTGGGCTGGCGCGCCCAGCCCTCGCCCGCAAACGCCAGCAACCCGAACGCAAACAGGATCCCGATGGCGTAATGCGCAACCCAGCCCACCAGCGCCTCGCCGGCGACCGGCTTCGTCGCGGTGATCGACGGGTGACAGAACCGGCCACGCGGCATGTACGCAAACCAGCGGCCGACGAGGCGGTAGTCGGGCAGCGGCACACCGGCGACGCGGTTGCGCGCCCAGGACCACAGGTCGAGGAACGCGGTGGCGCCGATGCCGATGGCGATGCACGTCAGGAAGTAGCTCATGGCGTGTAAGCTGCCACTTCAAGTGCACTTGAGGTCAAGCCCATGGGTGAGCTGGACATCGGCGAGGTGGCGAAGCGCTCCGGCGTGACTGCGGCCACGCTCCGTTTCTATGAAGAGCGCCGGTTGATCCGCCCGATCGGGCGCGCGGGCCTGCGACGGGTTTATTCCACCGACGTGCTTGAGCGCCTCTCGCTGATCGCGCTGGGCCAGGCGGCGGGCTTCTCGCTCAAGGAAGTGGCGCAGATCTTCGGCTCGAATGGCCGGGTGCGCATCGATCGCGAGGCGCTGTCAATTAAGGCCGGCGAACTCGACGCGACAATTCGACGACTCATCGCGATGCGCAAGGGGCTGAAGCACGCGGCAGCGTGTCCGGCGCCGTCGCATCTTGAATGCCCGACGTTTCGGCGGCTCATGCGGGGCGCGCTCGACAAGCGCGGCCGGCGGCCCCGCGGTTAGGGGGCTCCCGGCCCGATGTGTCGGCATCGGGGCCAGGGCCCCTCCCCCAACAGAAAAACTGACCTCAAATCGAAAACTGACCTCAACCTCAGTGGTCGCGGTCGAGTTTGTCCTTCGCGCGAGCCACGCCGGCGCGCACCGTGTCCTTCGCCTTCTCGACGGTTTCCTTCGCGGCGCCCTTTGCGCGGTCAACCTTGCCTTCGCCCTGCTGCAAGATTCCCTCGCCTTCCAGCTCGCGGTTGCCGAGCGCGCGGCCGGTTTTTTCCTTGACCGTGCCCACCGCTTCCTTGGCGCGGCCCTTGGCCTTGTCGATGAGTCCGCCGCGGGTGTCGGTACGGTTTTCCATGGGTTCAACTCCAGATTCGGGGGTTATGGTTTGACGCCCACGCCGTGCAGCGGTTCTTGCGCGGATTTGCACAGCGTTTTGTAGGAGCGCCTATTGGGGGGACGGAACTGACCCTTCCCCACCCGTTCCAACCGGTAGAGGCTTGCTATCCGCGAGTCCCCCTTTGAACGTTACGGAGGTAGCAACATGAACATCATCATCTGGCTCGTGGTTGGCGGACTCATTGGTTGGGTTGCCAGCATCATCATGAAAACCAACGCACAGCAGGGCATGCTGCTCAACGTCGTTGTCGGCGTGATCGGCGCGTTCCTCGGCGGTTACCTGATTGCTCCGCTGCTCGGTTCCGGCACGATCAACCAGGGCGACTTCAGCGTGGTTTCGCTGATCACGTCGCTGATCGGTGCGGTGATCCTGCTCGCGATCGTGAACCTGTTCCGCCGTGGGCGGAGCACGGGTGTCAGTGGTGGACCGGTAGTCCGCTGACGGTTTAGGCAAAAAGAAAGCGCCGGTCGCGCAAGCGACCGGCGCTTTTGTTTTGGGCGCGGGTTATTGCAAGGTTGGGCTCGCGCCGTTGGATGTGGCTTTGGATTTGCGCGGAGATTTCGCGCGCTTCTTCGCCTTGACCTCGGCCTTGTTCATCTCGGCGACTTCCTTGCGCGTCGGGGTCGCGATGTGGGCTAGCTTTTCGCCGATCTTCTGGGCGCCTTCCTTCAGTGTGCGCTTGAGCTCGTCACGGGCGCCGGTCACCACGCCCTTCGCGGCGCGCAGGGTTTCCACGCCGGTCTGAATGACGTCGGGGGCGTGGGCGCGGGCCAAGGCGGCCTTGGCCTTGACGGTTTCGATCAGGGTATCGCTGGGCATCGTTGGCTCCGGGAAAGTGGGGTTTGGGCGCAGCGCAGCAATGGACCGCGCCGGAAAACCCGAGTTCGGGAAAAGGCGCAGACTCGGGGCGTGGTCAAGGTGACGCGGGCGACACGCAGGAAGCCGGCGGCGGAGTTTCCAGTCGTCGGGATTGGCGCGTCCGCGGGCGGCATCGCCGCGCTGCAGGCGCTGTTCATGGCGCTGAAAAAACCGGTCGGCCTCGCCGTGATCGTGGTGCTGCACCTGCCGGCGGAGCGCAAGAGCCAGCTCGGGCCGATGATCGAGCGCTGGTCGGGCGCGCCGGTGTTCGTCGCGCGCAATGGCACCAAGATCCAGCCCGGGCGTGTCTACGTCGCGCGCGGCGGCGATCACCTGACGCTGCATCGCGGCGTGCTGCAGGTCTGGCAGTCGGGTGCCAGGACGCGGGCGGGGCTCGACACCATCGACACGCTGTTGGAAAGCCTGGCCGCGGATTGCGGCAGCAAGGCCATCGGCGTGATCCTCTCGGGCAGCGGCGCCGACGGCGCAGCGGGTGCCATCCGCATCCGCCAGGCCGAAGGACTGGTGTTCGTGCAGGAGCCCGGCATGGCCTTGCACGACAGCATGCCGCTCGCGGCCATCACCAATGGCTCGGCCGACTACGTGATGTCGGCGGAGCAGATCGCGCGCGAGTTGCGCGCGGTGACCGCGCCGGACTATCGCGCGCCCGAACGCTCGCCGGAATGGTCGGGCGAGATCTCGCGCACGCTCGACGAAATCATCGCGCTGGTGCGGCGCGAGGCAGGACTCGACCTGCGCGGCTACAAGGTGGCGCCGCTGCTGTGGCGCATCCAGCGGCGCATGGAGCTGCGGCGCGTGAGCAACTTCCGCGGCTACGAAGCGCTGCTGCGCGAGGATCCGTCGGAGCTCGAGTCGCTGGTGCGCGGCATCCCGATCCACGTGACCGAGTTCTTCCGTGACGCCGATGCCTGGCGCCTGCTGTCGGACGAGGTGAATGTTTCGCTGGTCCGCGAGCTCGCGCCGGGCGGCGTGCTCAAGGCATGGACGCCGGCGTGCGCCACCGGCGAGGAAGCTTATTCGGTGGCGATGCTGCTCGCCGAACTGAATTGCAACTTCCAGGTGTTCGCGACGGACGCTTCACCGGAGATCGTGCGACGCGCGAGTCGCGGCGTGTTCTCCGACCAATCGGTGCAGGCGGTGCCGGAGGCCTGGCGCAGCCGCTACTTCCACCCGGTGGAAAAACACTGGTGCGTGCGCAAGGCGCTGCGCTCGAGCATGGTGTTCGCGCCGCAGGATCTGCTCGCCGATCCGCCGTACAGCAACCTCGACCTCGTCACCTGCCGCAACCTGCTCATCTACCTCAACCCCGAGGCATCGCAGCGCGTGCTGCACATGCTCCACGCGTCGCTGCGGCTCGGCGGGCTGCTGTTCCTGGGCAAGGGTGAATCGCTGGCGCACAACGAGCGCGGTTTCGAGGCGATCTCGACGAGCTTGCGCGTATACCGCAAGGTCGGCGATGTCACCGGGGTCAAGCTGCGCTTTCCGCGGCGGCCAACCCGCATACCCAAGGGCAGCACGCTGGGCGCGGCGCTGCGCATCTCGGCGGAGGAGCTTCAGGCATCGCGGGAGGAGATGCAATCGCTCAACGAAGAACTGCGCTCGATCAACGACCAGCTGAACCTCGCCAACGACGACCTCGCCCACGCCAACGGATTGCTCAAGGACAAGGTGCAGGCGCTGGAGACGCAAAGCAACGTGTTGAGCTCCGGCCACATCATGGCGATGTTCCTGGACGAGGACCTGCACCTGCGCTGGTTCACGCCGGCGATGACCGAGCTGTTCCCGCTGCGCCTCGGCGACTCGGAGCGGCCGATCACCGACCTCACCGCCCGCTACGAAGATCCCACGTTCACGGCCGACATCCGTGCGGTGCTGGCGACCGATGAGACCCGCGAGGCCGAGGTGCGCGCCGCCGACGGCCGGTGGTTCATGCGGCGAGTGTTTCCATATCGGGGGGCCGCTGACGCGCCCACCGGCGTCGCCGTGAAGTTTTCGGACATCACCGACCTCAAGCTCGCCGAGGAGGTGCTGCTCGCCAATATCGCCGAGCGCCAGCAGCGTGGCGCCGACCTCGGTTTCCTCGACGAAATCACGGAACGGCTGGCGCGCGTGTCCAGCATCGACGAGGCGATGCGGCTGATGTCGACGCGGCTGGCCGAACGCTTCAAGGTCTCGCGCGTGCTGTTCAGCCAGGTCGACGGCGATCACTGCGAGATCACGCACGAGTGGCGCGCACCGGGCCTGCCTAGTGTCGTGGCGCGTTACGCGATCAAGGACTTCATGTCTCCCGAGATGGAGCGCGCCGCGCGGGCCGGTGAGTCCTCGGTGATCGACGACGCTGCCGCGGACACGCGCGTGGATGCGCCCCGCTTTCGCGCGGTAGGCCACGGCGGGTTCCTCGGCATGCCGTTGTTGCGCAACGGCGAGTGGCAGTTTCACGTCGCGCTGCTCGATCCGCGGCCGCGCAAATGGCTGCTGGAAGAAGCCGTTCTGCTCCGCGAGCTGGCCGCGCGCATCTGGGTGCGCCTCGAGCGCGCGCACGCCGAGGAGCGCATGCGCATCGCCGAGGATCGCTACCTTGCGCTGCGGCGGGCCCTGGATGCGCGAGATCGCGCCGACGCATGACCAGCACCGCTCACCGCTTCTTGAGGCTCGCCTTGAACGGGTAGAGATGCTCCAGCCGCTGCTCGCTCGAGTACGCCACCGCCTGACCCGTCAACTCATCGTCGCGCGCAATCATCCGCAGTAGCACCATCCCGTTGCGCGGATTGACGTCCTGGCCCGGCAGCCGCCCGGGAAACGTCGCCACCAGCAGCGGTCCGCTGACCAGCGCCGCGTAGGCCGATTGCGTCGGTCCCAGCTTGCCGACGCGCAACGGGAACGTCGCCCACACGGCGCCGCCGTCCTGGAATTCCAGGGTCCACGGCATCGGCTTGCCGTCGATCACGATCTCGCCGGCCCAGCGTCCGGCGAGGCCGCGCTGGTCGCGGAACTCATCGAACCCCTGCGTCGCGAGGAAGCTCACCGGCTCGTATTCCGGCGCCACCGCGCGCAGCAGCGCGTTGGCGAGCTCCTGCGTCTTGGCATTCACGTCCGCGGCATTGCTCAGCACCACCGCCGCGACACCGCGCTTGGGCAGCATCACCAGGATGCTGCTCGCACCAGGCATGCCGCCCTCGTGCCACACCACGCGCTCGGGGCCGGTGTCGCTCACGTACCAGCCGATGCCATAGCCCGCGCCGCCGTAATAGGGATGCTGCGCGCGCAGGTCGCTGGGGTCCTGCATGCGCTCGCGTGCCTTGGCGCTGAGCACGTCGTTGCTGCCCGGAGTGTCGAAGCCCAGGTGAAACGCGGCGAACAGCGCAAGGTCGCGCGCCGATGACCAGGCATTGCCGGCGCCCGGCGTGTCGTTGGCGGTGACTCGCAGCGCCTTGCCCTTGGCACTGCTCTTGGGCGCGGCGCCCTTGGGCACGTCGAAACCCTCGACGAGCGATGAGTTCTGCATGCCGAGCGGCTTGAACACGCGGTCCTGCAGCACCTTGGCGAGCGGCACCTGCGCGCGCGCCGCGATGATCTCGCCGAGCAGGCCGTAACCGAAGTTGGAGTACTCGAACACCGCGCCCGGCGGCTGCGCGGTGAACCCGTACGCCGCCAGGTTCTGCAGCAGCGGCCGCGGCTTCTGGCCTTTCCACCAGATGCGCGCGTAGGTCGGCAGTCCGGCGGTGTGGCCGGCGAGTTGGGCGATGGTGTACGCCGCGTCGCCGACGGGCTCCTGGCCGAGGTATTTCAGCGCGGGCTCGTCGAGCTCGATGGCGCCTTGTTCGACCATCGCCATCAGCGCGGTGGCGGTGATCGGCTTGGTCAGGCTGGCGAGCGCAAAGGGCGTCGACGGCGTGGCGTTGAGGCCGGCCTGGTGGACGATGTTGCCGCCGCTGACCACGGCGTAGGCCACGGCCGGCAGGTCGCGCCGCGCGACGAATTGCTGCGCGAGCGCGTCGGCGGCGGTGAAGTTGGGCGCGGGTGGGGGCGGCTCTTTCGAGCAGGCGGTCAGGAGCGCGGTTAAGAGCAGCAATAGGTGGCGTGGCATGGGGCTAGGACAACGGGGTTGGTGACCTGTCGCGTCGGGCCCAGGGGCCCTCCCACAGACAGGGACGGCGGGCAATTATCGCGGTCCAATGATTATGTCCAGGCTATTTGCAGGAAGTGGTCGATCGGGGGGAGATGGTCCATCTGTGGGCGGTGGTCGCTCTGTGGGAGGTGGTCGCTCTGTGGGAGGGGCCCTGGCCCCGACGATCCAGGGCGTGCGCATCTCCAGCCCCGACCGCGTCATGGACCAGGCTTCGGGCACGACCAAGCTGCAACTCGCGCGCTACCACGAGGCACTCCTCCCACTCCTGCTCCCCTACGCCACCAACCGCCCCGTCGCCCTCGTCCGCTGCCCCAGCGGCGACGCCGCCGCCTGCTTCTTCCAGAAACGCACCTCGCGCGGTATGACCCGCGCCGTGAAGCACCGCCAGATCGCCGGCAACGAAGTCGTGTACGTCAGCGACGCGCGCGGATGGCTCGAGCTCGTGCAGTTCAACGCGGTGGAGTTCCACGGCTGGGGCTCCCGGTTGCCGCAGTTCAACAAGCCCGACTGGATGGTGTTCGACCTCGATCCGGACACCGGCGTCGAGTTCGCGCGCGTGATCGACGCGGCGCGCGAGATTCGCGAACGCTTGAAGAAGCTCGAGCTGCGCAGTTTCGTGAAGACCACCGGCGGCAAGGGCCTGCACGTGGTGGTGCCGCTCGCGCCGAAGCACGACTGGGACGAGGTGAAGGCCTTCGCTGAAGGCTTCGCCGGCGTGATGGTCGCGGATGCGCCGAAGGCGTACGTGGCGACGATGTCGAAGGCCAAGCGCGCGGGGAAGATCTTCATCGACTGGCTGCGCAACGGTCTCGGCGCGACTGCGGTGCTGCCCTACTCGCCGCGCGCGAGGCCCGGATGCACGGTGGCGATGCCGGTCTCCTGGGATGAGCTCGATGGACTCGATCCGAAAACGTTCACGGTAGCGAGCGTGCCGGGGATCCTGAAGAAGCGCCGCAAGGATCCGTGGGCACAGTTCCTCGGCGTGGAGCAGCAGCTACCCAAGGTGCATTGAACTCACCCCACCCCCACCACCGGATAAGCAATCTCCCCAAGCTCCATCTCGGGATGATCCAGCATCAACCCGATCATCACCGGCAACAGCGACCCCAGCAGGTTGGCGCCATCCCTGCCGCCGATTGACCTTGCCGTTCCACGTCGCGCCGCCGTGCACGAGCTGGTTTCGCAGCACGTAGAGCCGGTCGAAAATCACGCCGAGCACCTTGACCGTGTCGTTGCTCATCACCGACCGCAGCGCCGCGCGCTTGTCTTGCTCGAAGCGCATGCCCCACTCGTTTGAGCCGTCGTGGTCGCGCAGCGCGCGCCAGAACGGGTCGAACACATACTTGTTGTCGATGAGCAGCCGCACCGGCCCGGTGAACTGCTCGAACACGACCTTTTGGATCAGGCGCTCGTCGTCGACCTTGACCAGCGCCGCGAGGAAGCCCTTGAGCAGGTCGCGCTCCGGCTTCTCGAAACCAAACTCGCGCGCGTAAGCGGCGTTGAATGCGATCCACAGGAAAATGAAGCGTGCGTCGTGGTCGCCCTCCTCCTGCTCGGCGCGCTTGAGCCAGGAAATGGCGCGATGCAGACGGACGCGCGATTTCTCGGGGACTGCTTCGCCGAGGCGCTTGAGCTTGTCCTTGAGTTGTTGGGCGGTGGCGGGCATGGCGGGGCTACTTTACCCGCCTGCCGTAACTCATCTGTCTGTGGGAGGGGCCCTGGCCCCGACAGTTGTGCCATCGACATCGGGCCCAGGGGCCCTCCCACAGAAGGGTTATCTCGGAACCTCAATCGTCAATCACCTGCACCTCATACGCGCCTACATCACAGCCCACCTCATCCCGCCCGTCGCCATCTACGGGCCGCGGCGCCCCGCGTTGATCCACGGCCGGGCACGCCTCGAACGGCGCCACCCGGTCGATCGCGTGATCCGACGTTCGGCGCAGCGCGTGCGTGAGCCCGAAGCCGCCGTTGTCCGCAAGTCCACGCAGCAGCACGGTGAAAATCTCGTGGTTGAGGATGCCGGTGCGGTACGGACAGTTGCCGTCGAGGCCGACCACGCTGCCGGTGTCGGTGACGGCGCCCACGACCACGCAGTTGCTACCGGCGTTGTAGTCGCGCGCGTCGCCGACCCTTTCGTAATTGCCGCCGATGATGTTGTGCGCCGTCGTCGCCTCGCCCGCAACGAACAGCCCGCCGCCCTGGTTGCCGGCGATCGTATTGAACGACAGCGTCATGCGCCCCGGCACCTCGAACGGCGTGCCGTTGGCCACCGCGCCGCCGAGCGTATCCAGCGTGCCGCTGATGTTGGCGCTCACCGTGGAGTTGGCAAGGCGCAGCCGCCCGGACTCGCGATTGGCGATCGCTCCGCCCTGGCCTTCGCTCATCGTCGAGTTGCGCACGAAGTAGCAGCGCTCGATCGTCGCGAAGCCCACGCGATTCATGATGGCGCCGCCGCCGCCAACGTCCTCACCGTCGCCGCTGCGGTTGTCGACGAAGCCCGTCGTGCGCACGTTGAGCCGGCCCAGGTTGTAAACCGCCCCGCCCTCGCCATGGCTCGCCGCGCCGCCGCCGGCGCGATTGAGCTGGAAATGCGAGTCGGCGATCGACAGGATGCCGGCGGAGTCATTGAACACCGCGCCGCCCTGCCCGAGATCGTGGCTGCTGCTAGCGGTGTTGAGGCGCGCATCGACGCGCACCATCCGCAGCGTGCCGGCATTGGCGACAGCACCGCCGCGCGCCGGCGTATTACCGTTGCGCAGTTTCAAATCACGCAGTTCGACGTTGGCGCCCGCGAGCACCTCGACGATCCGCGTCAGGCCGCGGCCGTCGACGTAGGTCCCGCCGGTGTGCCCCTTGATGGTGAGCTCACCCGTGATGTCGAGGTCGCCGTTGCGGTTCTCGTCCTCGTCACCGATGTTCGACTCGGAGTCGACCGGTGGCGGCAGCGTGAGCTTGTAGGTAGTGACTGCGAGCTGGATGACATCGGCCCCCGGCGCGTCGTTGGCCGCCTGCACTGCATCGCGCAGGGTGCAGTGCGCATCGCAGGAGCCGTCCCATGCGTCGGTCGTGCGGTTGACGGTAAAAGTGGCGGCGGAAGCGGCGGCGCTGCAGCCAAGGAGTGCCGCGGCCAGGATGCGCGCAAGAGTCGAGGCCATCAGGTGCTCCGGAAACCGCTGGGTGCGTGGTGTGTGACCGGGGTCGTTGAACGCGAGTTCCGAAACAGGAACGGGAATAGGTTTGGTGGTGGGAAATTTGTTGGGGGAAGGCGCTTTTGTGGGAAGGCACTTGGCTTTTGTGGGAGGGCACTTGGCTTTTGTGGGAGGGGCCCTGGCCCCGACAGTTGTGCCACCGACATTCGGGCCCAGGGGCCCTCCCACAGAAAGCCCAGATCAATCCATTTTGGTAGCGCACCCCTATCTGTGGGAGGGGCCCTGGCCCCGACGACCTCAAAGCCAGATCGCATCCCAATGCGGATACCCAGACACCCGCGCCACCAACCCCGCGCGCAACGGATTCATCACGATGTACCGCGCCACCGCGCGCAGATCTTCGCCATCCCGGATCAAGTGGTCGTGGAAACCCCCCTGCCAGAAAGCGCCGCTGCGTCCGAGATGCCGGTTGGAGGCGCGCGCAATCGCGGATTTAAGTCGGCTCACCGTGCCTTCCAGAGCGGCGGTCGGCGTGAGTCGCAGCAGCACATGTAGATGGTCCGGCATCAAAACCCACGCGATCAGCGTGCAGTGGCCGCGATGTGCCGGCTCGTTCAGTGCGCGCACCGCGATGCGCGCGGTGGCAAAGTCGGCGAATAGCGGCTTGCGTCGCGAGGTGGTCGTCGTGACGTGATAGACATGGCCTTCCAGCGATAGGCGGCCGCGTCGCAAGGCGCGGTAGCCGCGCTCGGGCTTGGTGATGGCGGGCATTCTTGTTCTTGTTGGAGCCCACGGCATCACAACTCTTTAAGGCTCAGTGGTCAATTTTTAGCGTCGGGCCCAGGGGCCCTCCCACAGATCGCTTAGCCGCAATCGTTGTGTCGATGCGTTGTTCTGTCTGTAGGAGCAACCCTTTCTGTGGGAGCAACCCTCTCTGTGGGAGCAAACCTCTCTGTGGGAGAAAGCCTTTCCGTGGGAGAAAACCTTTCTGTGGGAGGGCCCCTGGGCCCGATGTCTTTGGCATTAACGTCGGGGCCAGGGCCCCTCCCACAGACAGGTCACCTCATTCATCCACAGACAGGCACCTCACCTCCCACAAATAGGGCCCCTCTCACAACACACGTTCTGGCATGCTCCCGCGCATGACGACCCCCACCGAAGCACCCACCCCGCCCACTTTTGCCGACCTCGGTCTGCCCAAGCCCATCCTCGACGCGCTCGCTGAGGTCGGCTACGAGGCGCCCTCGCCGATCCAGGCGCAGACCATTCCGCACCTGCTCGCCGACCGCGACGTGCTCGGCATGGCGCAGACCGGCACCGGCAAGACCGCGGCGTTTGCGCTGCCGATCCTGGCGCGCATTGACCTCAAGCTCGCCGCGCCGCAGGCGCTGGTGCTGGCGCCGACGCGCGAGCTCGCGATCCAGGTGGCGGAGGCGTTTCAGCGCTACGCCAGTCACCTGCCGCGCTTCCACGTGCTGCCGATCTACGGCGGCCAGAGTTACCAGCCGCAGCTGTCGGCGCTGCGCCGTGGTGCGCACGTGATCGTCGGCACGCCGGGCCGCGTGATGGACCACATGGATCGCGGCACGCTGTCGCTGCACGCCTTGCGCTGGGTCGTGCTCGACGAGGCCGACGAGATGCTGCGCATGGGCTTCATCGACGACGTCGACAAGATCCTCAAGGGCACGCCGCCGACGCGCCAGGTGGCGTTGTTCAGCGCAACCATGCCGCCGCAGATCCGCAAGATCGCGCAGACGCATCTCAAGAAGCCGGCCGAAATCACGGTGCGCGAGAAGACCGCCACCGTGGCCAACACGCGCCAGCGTTACTGGCTGGCGCAGGGCGTGACCAAGCTGGAAGCGCTGACGCGGATCCTGGAGGCGGAGCCGTTCGAGGGCATGCTGGTCTTCGTGCGCACCAAGCAGGACACGATCGAGCTGTCGACGCGGCTCGAGGCGCGCGGCTTTGCCTGCGCGCCACTCAACGGCGACATCGACCAGCGCACGCGCGAGCGCACCGTTGCGCGGCTGAAGGGCGGATCGCTTGACATTATCGTCGCCACCGACGTCGCCGCGCGTGGCCTCGATGTGGAGCGCGTCAGCCACGTCGTCAACTTCGACGTGCCCACCGACAGCGAGTCGTACGTGCACCGCATCGGCCGCACCGGCCGCGCGGGGCGCAAGGGCGAGGCGATCCTGTTCATCCTGCCGCGCGAGCGGCACCTGTTGCGCATCATCGAGAAGGCCACGCGCCAGACGATCGCGCCCATGGAGCTGCCGAGCGCGGATGCGGTGCAGGCGCAACGCATGGCCAAGCTCAAGGACAAGCTGTTGGAGACGCTCGCGGATCCCAAACTGGTGGAGACGCTGGCGTCGATTCGCAATGTGCTTGCGGACCTGGAGCGGGAGAAGGAGGTGACGATCCTGGAGCTGGCGGCGGGGTTGGCTTATCTGAATGATCCGAGCGCTGGCTCGTCCGCGGGCCCCTCACCCGCGGCGAAGCCTGCCCTGAGCGCCGTCGAAGGGCCGCGATCTCTCCCCACTGGGGCGGGGAGAGGCAAGATTAGTGATGAGCCTCGGTCGCCGTTCATTGCGAAGCGGCGGCATGAGGGCGACGCGGAGGAGCATCGCGGCGCGCCGCGTGTGCGTCCGGCCAAGCGGTCGGAGGGGCTGGAGACTTATCGCCTCGAGGTCGGCAGCAGCCACGGCGTGAAGCCGGGCAATATCGTCGGCGCCCTTGCCAATGAAGCCGAGCTCGATGCGCACAACATCGGTCGCGTGCAGATCTTCGACGACCACAGCCTGGTCGACCTGCCGGAAGGCATGCCGAAGGAGATCTTCAAGCACTTGCAGAAGGTTTGGGTCTGCGGGCAACAGCTGAAGATCAGCCGGTTAAGGAAATAAGGCATCGGGGCCAGGGCCCCTCCCACAAAAGCACCAGTCACCACTTTCTGTGGGAGCGCCCCTGGGCGCGATTCTTTTCTGGCTAGTGCGCCGCCGCCGGCTTCGCCGCCGCCGTCGACCCCATCACCCGGTCAGTCCATGCGATGCCCAGCGCCGACAGGATGAACAACGCATGGATGATCACCTGCCACTTCACGCCGGCCTCGCTGACGGTGGAGCAGCGAACGGCTTCCGCCACCGTGCCGCACAAGGGATACACGCCGAGCTGGCCGGCCTCGATGAAGGTCTTGAGGAGATGGATCGAGGAAATGCCGATGATCGCCATCGCCAGCTTCACCTTCAGCACCGAGGCATTGACGTGGCTGAGCCACTCCGGCTGGTCCGGGTGGCCCTGCAGGCCGAGGCGTGAGACGAAGGTTTCGTAGCCGCCGACGATGACCATCACCAGCAAGTTGCTGATCATCACCACGTCGATCAGCGCGAGCACGATCAGCATGATCTGCTGCTCGTTGAACTCGAACGCGCCATGGATGAGGTGGAACAGCTCCTTGCAGAACAAGACTACGTAGACGCCCTGCGCGACGATCAGGCCGAGGTAGAGCGGCAACTGCAGCCAGCGCGAAGAGAAGATCAGCGCCGGGACGGGGTTGAGGGGTTTGTGGGTTGGAGTCATCGCCGCAATTCTACTGTGGTGATCAATCTGTGGGAGGGGCCCTGGCCCCGATGTCGCGCCACCGACATCGCGCCCAGGGGCGCTCCCACTCATAATATCGACCCTATGCCTTCATTCGACGTTGTCTCCCAGGTCGACAAGCACCAGCTCGCCAACGCCATCGACCAGGCGCAGCGCGAACTGTCGAACCGCTATGACTTGCGCGGGACCAACGCGGCCATAACCAGCGAGAAAGAATTCGAGATCAAGGTCGTCGCGGCGAACGAGTTCCAGCTCAAGCAGGTCGTCGATTTGCTGAAGCCGCGGCTCGCGGCGCGCAGCATCGACCTGCGGGCGCTCGACATCGGCGCGGTGGAGACCAACCTTTCGGAGGCGCGCCAACTGGTCAAGATCAAGCAAGGCATCGAACAGGTGAACGCCAAGAAGGTGATCGCGGTGATCAAGGAGTCCAAGCTGAAGGTGGATGCCTCGATCAACGGCGACAAGCTGCGCGTCACCGGCAAGAAGCGTGACGACTTACAGTTGGTGATCGCACTGCTGAAGAAGTCCGAGCTGCCCTTACCGCTGCAGTTCGAGAATTTCCGGGATTAGGGGTTAGACGTCGGGCCCAGGGGCCCTCCCACAGATGGCCCAGCAGCAACCTTTCTGTGGGAGGGGCCCTGGCCCCGAGCCGTTACGCCGCCGCCTTCTTCTGCTTGGTGCGGATCGACAGCGTGTAGCGCAGCTCGATGTTGCACGCCGGCTCCTTCAGGCCGCCACGCGGGCGCTTGCCCTGGCAGGTGAGCGTGCCGGTGTGTCCGTGGCGACGGCGCTGCAGCGCGCGGGACAGGTCGGCATTCGCCTCGAAGCCACCGCCGACGCAGTCGCGCATCGGGCAGGTGAAGTGGAAATACGCGTGCATGTCGGGCGCGTAACTCGCGCCGCGGGGCGACGGCTTCTGCTTGCCCTCGGGATCGTTGAAATGGAGGTCGACGGCGACCTCCTCGACGTCCTTGTGGTCGCTCACCAGCGGGGCAGCATTGACTAGCTTGTCGCGGGCTTCGCGCGCGGCGTTGGGAAGGATGCTCGGTCTACGGGCCATGAACGTTCTCTGGAAAAAACCTGACCGCCTAAGCGGGGCCGCACCCTACCACAATCGGGGTGTAACCGTGGAACGTTTTCTCCTAACCCATTGATTTGGCTCACTCTCTCTCATCACTGCCGACCACCGATTTACGCCGGGCGAGCAGGTAGCCGCCGAACATGTTCACGGCGAGTCCGGTGACGATCAGGCTGGCGGCGGCGAGCTTCCAGCCGTGCAGCGGCTCGTGCAAAACCAGCGTGGATGCGCCCATCCCGAACACCGGCACCAGCAACGCGGTCGGCGTGAACACCGCGGCCGAATGCCGCGCCAGCAGCCAGTTCCAGACACCGAAGCCGAACAGCGTGTTGCCCAGCGACTGCCACAGCACTGCGACCCAAGCGCCCGCTCCGGCCTGCGAAATCGCAGTGGTGATCGCCTCGGGCCCCTCGAACACGTACGCCAGCGCCACCAGCGGCGGCACCGAGAACGCGCTCGACCAGATCATGAACGCCAGCACGTTGATCGAGCCATGCGCGCGCGCGGCGTACTTCACGGTGACGTTGGCGCAGGCCCAGCTCAGCGACGCGAACAGCAACAGCGTCAGGCCACGCGCGGTGGTGCTGGCATCGACATGCATGCCGATGATGGCGAGGCCGCCGAACGCCAGCGCGATGCCGGCCAGGTTGCGTGCGTGGATTTTTTCCTGGAACAGCCACAGCGACAGCGCCACGGTGAAGAACACCTGCACCTGCATGACCAGCGACGCCAGCCCCGGCGTGATATCCGCGCGCATGGCGATGAACAGCAGGCCGAACTGGCCGACGCCGAGGAACAGCCCGAATGCGATGAGATAACGCCAGCGCACCGCAGGCCGCCGGATGAACAGCATCCACGGCAGCGCGGCGAAGGCGAAGCGCAGCGCCGCGAACAGCAGCGGCGGAAAATCGCCGAGGCCGATCTTGATCACGACGAAATTGGTGCCCCAGACGAACACCACCGCCAGGGCCAGCAGCAGCTCGGTGATGGTCATAAAGACTGCGCGCAGGCGTGCGCCGACGCCCATGCCCACTGGAAGTTGTAGCCACCGAGCCAGCCAGTGACGTCGAGCACCTCGCCGATGAAGTGCAACCCGGGCACACGCTGGCTCTCGAACGTGCTCGAGGACACTTCGCGCGTGTCGATGCCGCCGAGCGTGACTTCCGCGGTGCGGTAACCCTCGGTGCCGCTGGGCGTGACCGGCCAGTGGTTCATCGCGTCCGCAATGCCGCGCAGTCGTGCCTTGGAGTAATCGGCGAGGTTCGGTGCCTTGCCCGGCTGCGGTGGCGGGGCGAGCAGCTCGACAAAGCGCTCGGCAAAGCGCCGCGGCCAGGCTTCGGCAAGCACGGTGCCGAGCTCGGCGCGCGGGCGGGCGGCTTGCGCATCGAGCAGGAATTCGAAGGCGTCGCGGCCGGGCAAGAGGTCGATGCGCAGGGGATCGCCGGGCTGCCAGTAGTTGCTGACTTGCAGGATCGCGGGGCCGGAGAGGCCGCGGTGGGTGATGAGCATGGCGTTGTCGAAGCGCGCGCCACCGGCGTGCGCGCTGATGGGGAGGCTCAACCCAGAGAGGTTTCCCCAGATATGGGTTGAGCGATCTGTGGCCCTATTTGTCTGTGGGAGGGCCCCTGGGCCCGATGTCGGTAGCGCAACCGTCGGGGCCAGGGCCCCTCCCACAGATCGACCACTCGTAATCGTCAACGGCACCAACCCCGCCCGGGTCGGCACCACGCCATGCCCGTACTGTCGCGCCACCTCGTACCCAAACCCGCTCGCCCCCATCGACGGAATCGATAGCCCGCCCGTCGCCACTACCAGTTTGCGCGCACGCATCTCACCCAGCGCCGTCGTCAATGTGAAGCCGCCCTCGCACTGCGCGACTTCCAAGATCTCGCAATCCACATCGATCTGTACGCCCGCCGTCGCGCACTCGACCAGCAGCATCTGCACGATCTGCTTGCTCGAGTCGTCGCAGAACAACTGTCCCAGCTCTTTTTCGTGGAATGCGATGCCGTGTTTCTTGACCAGCGCGATGAAGTGCTCCGGCTTGTAGCGCGCGAGCGCCGACTTGCAAAAATGCGGATTGGCCGAGATGAAATGCTCCGGCCCGACGCGCAAATTGGTGAAATTGCAACGCCCGCCGCCCGACATCAGGATTTTCTTGCCGACCTTGTTGGCGTGCTCGACCACGCGTACGGTCCGGCCGCGCCGGCCGGCGCTGAGGGCGCAGAACAGCCCGGCGGCACCGCCCCCGATGACGAGGACATCGAGGTCGAGTTTGGGGACGCGGGCGGGCATGGCGCGCATGGTAGCGGGAGTCCGATGCACGATCCGGCGGTCGAAGATTGATGCTGCTGCGCCTGCCGTCGCTCACTTTCTGGAAAGACCTCGCCAACGACTTCGTCGACGACGACGTGATCCCGCTGGCCGCGGCTACCGCGTATTACACGACGCTGTGCCTGTCGCCCTTGCTGCTGCTGTCGCTCGCAGTCATCGGCGCGCTGTATCCGAGCGCACAGGAACGCTTCCTCGCCGATGTCGGCGCGCTGGTCGGAGCCCAGGGCCAGGAAGTGATCCGTTCGATTGTCGAAAACGCCAGCGAGCGGCCCGACCTGCGCCAGTTCGCCGGCTGGATCGGGGTCGGCGTCCTGCTGTTCGGCGCGTCCGCCGTGTTCGCGCAACTGCAGCTCGCGCTGAATCGCATCTGGGGCATGAACAGCCCGGTGTACCACGGCGCCATGGGCTGGATACGGCGGCGCCTGCTGTCGGCCGGCGTGCTGCTCGCCGTGCTGTTCCTGACGTTGGTGTCGTTCGTCGCGCAGGGCGTGCTGAACCTCGTAACGATCGCGCCCGCGTTCGCGGCAGTGGCCTGGATCATCACGTTCCTGCTCTACGCCGCGCTGTTCACCACGCTGTACCACTGGCTGCCCGACGGCCGCGTGCCCTGGATGACGGCGTTTCGCGGCGGTGTGCTGACGACAGCGCTATTCATGGTGGGGCGCATGCTGATCGGTCTTTATCTCGAGAAAACCGATGCCGCCGGCGCGTTCGGGCCTGCGGGCGCGCTGGTGGTATGGCTGCTGTGGGCGTTTTATTCCTCCCTGGTATTCCTGTTCTCGGCCGAATTGCTTTATGCCATCGCGCGGCACCGGCATTGGCACTGGGCGGAGAGCGGCGACATCGGCAGCAACGAGCGCGGCGAGCGACCGCAGCCGGAGAAACCGGTCGTGATTTGACCCGGGCTTCGCGTCGCCCGCTTGCGACAGGTTGAAACTGTCGACCACTCTCCTAGTCTGCATACCAGGCAGACGCGTTGGGAGAGAGCACCGTGGCACACGAAGTCCCCTGGTCCAACCTGAAACTGGCGTCGCCGGTCGAGACTTACTGGAAGGAATACGGCTTGCCGCTGAAGGGCGAGTACGGCGGCCAGTGCTACCACCTCACGTGCACGCGCGGCAGCGCGGACTGGTACAACAAGTCGAGCGGTCGGTACTTCTGCGACCCCTGCGCGCGGGCCATCAACGAGATCTGCCTCGCCCAGGGCCAGAAGAAGCTCTGCGAGCTGCACGTCTGAGCCCCTCACCCTAGCCCTCTCCCCGCAGAGCGGGGGGAGGGAACGCAGCCAGCTTCTTGAGGGCGCAGGTAAACTCCGCGCCCCCATGCTCAATTTCGCCGGCGTCACCCTGCGTCGCGGGCCGCGCAAGCTGCTCGACGAGCTGTCGTTCACGATCTACCCGGGTTGGCGCGCCGGCGTGGTCGGTCGCAATGGCACCGGCAAGTCGACGCTGTTCGCAGCGCTGCTCGGCGAGTTGAGCGCCGACGAAGGCTCGGTCTCCCTGCCCAGGGGCCTCAGCATCGCGACCGTGGCGCAGGAAACCCCTGCCCTCCCCGACCTTGCGATCGAATACACGCTCGATGGCGACGTCGAGCTGCGCCAGCTCGAGACGCGGCTGGTCGCGGCCGAGGAGAAGGAAGACCTTCACGCCATCTCCGACATCCACGAGCGGCTCAACACCATCGGCGGCTACGCGGCGCGGGCGCGCGCGGCGCGGCTGCTGCATGGCCTGGGCTTCACCTCCGAGCAGCAGGCACACCCGGTGGCGAGCTTTTCGGGCGGCTGGCGCATGCGCCTGAACCTTGCGCGCACGCTGATGCGCCGGTCGGACCTCATGTTGCTCGACGAGCCCACCAACCACCTCGACCTCGACGCGGTGCTGTGGCTGCAGTCGTGGCTGGTCGAATATCCCGGCACCCTGCTGGTGATCTCGCACGATCGGGAGTTCCTCGACGCGGTCACCACCCACACACTGCACCTGCACGGTGGCACGGCGACGCTCTACACCGGCAATTACTCGCAGTTCGAGCGCCAACGCGCCGAGAAGCTGACGCTGCAATCCGCGGCGCACGCCAAGCAGCAGCGCCAGATCGCGCATCTCAACAGCTTTATCGCGCGCTTCAAGGCCAGCGCCAGCAAGGCGTCGCAGGCGCAGAGCCGCATCAAGCAGCTCGAGCGCATGACGCTCGTCGAGGCGGTGCACGCGGATTCGGAATTCAGCTTCGAGTTTCCGGAGCCGCAGCGTCTGCCCAGTCCGCTGGTGCGGTTCGACGAGGCGTCGGCGGGTTACGGCGCCAAGCGCATCCTCGAGAACTTGCGCCTGCTCATCGCGCCGGGCGAGCGCATCGGCCTGCTCGGCCCGAACGGCGCCGGCAAGTCGACCCTGGTGCGTACGCTTGCGGGCGAATTGCCGACGGTGGCGGGCACTGCGACCTTTTCGCCACACCTCAAGGTCGGCTATTTCGCGCAGCACCAGATCGAGCAGCTCGACCCCAAAGCTTCGCCGGTGCTGCACTTCAAGCGCCTCGACCCGCGCATGACCGAGCAGGACATCCGCTCCTTCCTCGGAGGCTTCAACTTTCGCGGCGATCGCGTGTTCGAGGCAGTCGAGCCCTTCTCAGGCGGCGAAAAAGCGCGTTTGGCGCTGGCGCTGGTCGTCTACCAGCGGCCGAACTTGTTGTTGCTCGACGAGCCGACCAACCACCTCGACCTGGACATGCGGCATGCGCTCGAGCTCGCGCTCAATGGCTACGCGGGCGCGGTGGTGCTGGTCTCGCACGACCGCCACCTGATCTCGGCGACGTGCGAGCAGCTCTACCTCGTGGCGGACGGCGCCTGCGCAGCGTTCGAGGGCGACCTCGACGATTACGCGAAATGGCTCACCGAGCGCGATCGCACCCCGGCGAAGGAGAAGACGCTGGATTCCGGCTTGCGCCGGAACGACAAGAAGGATCAGCGCAAGGCCGCGGCCGACGATCGCACACAGCGTGCGAAGGTCGGGAAACTGGACGCGCAACTGAACAAACTCAGTGTGCAGCTCCACGCGCTCGAGGCGCGGCTGGCCGACCCGTCCTTGTACGCCGGCGGTCGCTCCGAGGAGACCGCCAGGCTCGAGCGCGAACAGCGCGAGTTGCGCAAGGCGGTGGCGAAAGTCGAGCACGAGTGGCTCGCCGCGGCCGACGAGCTCGAAGCGTCCGGCGTCGACTTGACCCGGGAATCAGGTACTTAGCGCCGCAACTGTCGGTATTTGGCTACGTGTCCGGTTAGCGACAGGTTGCTTGGCGAATTTACACCCATAGCATCGCCTCCCAGATCGATAACATTTTGCTGGAGGGAGCAACAATGGGCCGGGATTCTTCGCGTTTTGCGGGCAAGCCGTGGTGGCAGATGCCCTTGATGGCCTCGACTCGCACCTGGAGCGACTCGCGTCCGCCGCTGAAGGGCGAGTTTGGCGGCCAGTGCCAGCGCATTGCCTGCGAACACCGCGAGGCACACTGGTTCAACGACACCAACGGCCGCTATTACTGCGCGGCGTGTGCAAGCGCATTCAACGAGGTCTGCCGCCGCAACGGCCAGCGGTCGCTGTGCGAGCTGCACCCCGGTCCGAACGTTAGCCCCGCCGCCGCCAGCGGCATGAACGACGACAGGGTTGCGTTCGAGTAGGAGTGGCTACGGGGCCGGCTTGATTTGCACGAGCAACTGCCGGCCCTTCACCTGAGTCCCCGCAGCAACGCTGACGGCCGCGACCGTGCCATCGACCGGCGTCGCAAGCTGGAACTCCATCTTCATCGCCTCGAGCACGACCAGCGTCTGGCCCTTGCTCACGGTATCCCCCGGCTTCACGTGCACCGCGACGATCTTGCCGTCGGAGTGGGCGGTGATGCGGCCATCGGAGCCGGCGGCTGAGGTTTCCGCCACCGCGTAGCTGCGATCGGCCACGCCGAGCGTGCGGCCTTCCGCGCAGACGAACAGCTGGTCCCCCTGACGGGCGTAACGCGCGCGCGAGCGGGTGCGGTCGCCGATGCGGTAGTCGAAACCGTCCGCGGTGCTGGCCTGCACGGCAACGGTGATTTTTTCCGCGCCGATCTCGCAGTGGAAGTCGCGGCCGTCCTGCACCTGCACGTCGACCACGGTCTCGTAGTCGCGCCACTTGAGCTTGAACTCGGCCGGCGTCTCGTGGGAGTTGTGCCAGCCAAGGTATTCCTCGTGCAGGCCGGCATCGGCCAGCAGCGCGCGCGCCGCGTCGAGATATGCGGCGACCGCCACCAGCGCGAACTGGCGTGAACTCGGCTTCTCGGCTTTGAGCCTTTCCTGCGGGAAGTACTTGCCGACGAACGCCGTGCTGAAGTCGCCCGAGGCGAAGGCCTCGGTGCGCAGGACGTCGAGAAGATAGTCGCGATTGCTCGTTACGCCGAGCAGCAGCGTGTCCTCGAGCGCGTGGACCAGGCGCGTACGCGCGTCTTCACGCGTCTCGCCCCAGGCGATGATCTTGGCCTGCATCGAGTCGTAGAACGGGGTGATCTCGATGCCGTCGCGCAGGTACGTGTCGGTGCGCAAGTGCGCGCCGGTTGGCTCTCGCCATGCGAGCACGCTGCCGGTTTGCGGCAGGTAGTTCTGCGCCGGGTCTTCGGCGCACAGGCGCACCTCGATGGCCCAGCCTTTCCTGCGTGCGAGCACCTCGTCCTGCGTCAGCGGCAGCTTTTCACCCTGCGCCACGCGCAACTGCCACTCGACCAGGTCGACGCCGTAGACCAGCTCCGTGACCGGGTGCTCGACCTGCAGGCGCGTGTTCATCTCGAGGAAGTAGAACTGCTTGTCGCGACCGAGCAGGAATTCCACCGTGCCGGCGCCGACGTAGTTCACGGCCTTGGCCGCGGCAACCGCGGCTTCGCCCATCGAGCGGCGCAACTTGTCGTCGACCGCCGGGGACGGCGCCTCTTCCACGACTTTCTGGTTGCGGCGCTGGATCGAGCAGTCGCGCTCGCCGAGGAAAATTACGTTGCCATGACGGTCGCCGAACACCTGGATCTCGACGTGGCGGCCATCGACGACGGCCTTCTCCACCAGCAGCTCGCCGCTGCCAAAGGCGTTGGCAGCCTCGGAGCGCGCGGACTTGATGGCCTCGAGCAGCTTGCTGTCTTCTTCCACTAGTCGCATGCCGCGACCGCCGCCGCCAGCGGCCGCCTTGATCATCACCGGCAAGCCGACGGAGCGGCTGTGCGCGAGCAACTGGTCGTCAGACTGTTCGGTGCCCTGGTAACCCGGCACGCAAGGCACCTTGGCCTTGAGCATGCGCTCTTTCGCCGCGCTTTTGCTGCCCATCGCCTCGATCGAGGGCGCGTCGGGGCCGATGAAGACCAGTCCGGCGTCCTTGCACGCCTTCGAGAACCCGGCATTCTCCGAGAGGAAACCGTAGCCGGGATGGATTGCCTGTGCGCCGCTGGCCTGGGCCGCGGCGAGGATCTTGTCGATGCACAGGTATGACTCTTTCGCCGGCGCCGGACCAAGGCGTACTGCCTCGTCGGCCTCATGCACGTGCATCGCATCCGCATCGGCGTCGCTATAGACCGCGACAGTTCGGTACCCCGCGTGCTTCGCGCCGCGAATCACGCGCACAGCGATCTCGCCGCGATTGGCGACAAGCACCTTGGTAAACCGAGTCACAGTGTCATCCCGAGCCCTTCGGCTTCGCTCAGGACAGGCTTCGCGAGGGATCGCGTTCTCACTGCTCCAACTCCACCACCCGCGGACACGTCTCGCGTCCCAGGAAGCCCTGCTGGGAATAAAGGAACTGCCGGTTCACGATCTCCGTGCCGGTGAAGTAATGGCAGTGAAGCATCCCGACCTTCTCGCCCGGTTGCGTGAACCAGATCAGCACGCCACGTCCCGAGAAAAACAGCGCGAGCCATCCCGCCACCAGCAGGATCGTCGCCGCAAGTGAAATCTTCTTGCCCATGCCAGCTCCCTATTGCGCCCACTTCGGCAGGCGCTTCTCGATGAAAGCCATCGTGCCCTCGGCGCCTTCCGGCCCCTGCACCGCCTGCGAAAACTTCTGCGCGGCGTAGTCGAGGATCTCGTCCTGCGGCATGTGGCCGACGCGCAGCATGATCTGCTTGGTATCGGCATTGGCCTGCGGCGCGCAGCGGCGGATCAGCTTGACGGTGTGGCCGAGCAGCAGCGTCAGTTCCGCCTCGGTGGTGAAGGTTTCGTGCGCGAGGCCGAGCCGCTTGGCCTCCTCGCCCTGGAAGCGCGCGCCGAGCACCGCGAGCCGGCGCGCCTGGGGCAGGCCGAGGCGCTGCACCACGAACGGCGCGATCTGCGCCGGCGGCAAGCCAAGCCCGGTCTCCGGCAGGCCGAAATTGGCCTCGACGTGCGCGAAAGTAAGGTCGGAGACGCAAGCGAGGCCAAAGCCGCCGCCGAGTACCGCGCCCTCGCACACCGCGATGACGGCCTGCGGCGCTTCGTTGACCTTGCGCAGCATCACGCCGAAGCCGCGGTTGTAGGCGGCGATCGGGTCGGGGCCGGCGCCCTTGTTGTTGGCCAGCGCCTGACGCGAGGCGGCCATGTCCTTGATGTCGCCGCCCGCGCAGAAGTTGCCGCCGGCGCCGCGCAGCACCACCACGCGGATCGAGCGGTCGTCGCGGATGGCGTCGAACACGTTGACGATGTCCTCGAGCAGTCCGCGGCTCATGGCGTTGCGCGCCTGCGGGCGGTTGAACATGAGGAACAGCAGCCCTTCCGACTCGTGGGCGATGAGGTTGGGCGTTTCGGGAAGCGTCATTTCTTTTTTCCTGGAGCCATGCCGAGGTTCTTGGCGATGATGCCCATCATGACCTCGTCGGCACCGCCGCCGATCGAGTGCAGGCGAAGGTCCCGGTAGTACTGCGACACCGGGTTTTCCCACATGAAACCTTGGCCGCCCCAGTACTGCAGGCAGCCGTCGGTGACTTCGCGCGCCACGCGCGCGCTCTTGAGCTTGGCCATCGACGCCAGCAATGTCACGTCGCGGCCGGCGATGAGTTCCTCGGTGGCGCGATAGACCAGCGAGCGCGCCGCCTCGACCTCGGTCTTGAGCTCGGCCAGCCGGAAGTACACGTACTGGTTGTGCAGGATCGGCGCGCCAAAGGCGTTGCGCTGGCCGGTGTACTTCACCGTTTCATCAATGCAGCGATCCATGCTGGCGAGGATGCTGGCCGACAAGAACAGGCGCTCCTCCTGGAACTGCAGCATCTGGTAGGTGAAGCCCTTGCCTTCCTCGCCGATGAGGTTCCTGGCCGGGACGCGCACGTTGTCGAGGAAGATGATGGCCGTGTCGGACGAGCGCTGGCCGAGCTTGTCGAGCTTGGTTTTTCTATCGACACCCTTGGCGTCGAGCGGCACGACGATAAGCGACTTGTTCGAGTGGCGGCCCGACGTGGATTCACCGGTGTTGCACAGCAGGCACGCCCAGTCGCCCTGCGTGCCGTTGGTAATCCACATCTTCTGCCCGGAGATCACGTAATCGCCGCCCTCGCGGCGCGCGTGCGTCTTGATGCCGGCTACGTCGGAGCCGGCACCCGGCTCGCTGACCGCGATGCACGCCACCATGTCGCCCTTGATCGCGGGCTTCAGGTAGTTGTCCTTGAGATGGTCGTTGCCGAA
>DATLBT010000093.1:0-2166 GCA_035526825.1 Verrucomicrobiia bacterium
GTTGCGCTCCACTACCTCCAGCGCCCGCGCGATTCGCGGCGGATCGACCTGGCCGTGGCGCAGCATGGTCGTCCAGCCAAGAATTGCGTTCAAGGGGGTACGCAACTCATGCGAGAGCGTGGCAAGAAACTCGTCCTTCAACCGGCTGGCAGCCTCTGCCTCACCGCGAGCCGCGTGCAGCGCCACGAGCGTGTCTCGCAGTTCGTACTGGCGTGCCCTTGCGCGGAGCGCAGCGCGGACGACACTGAGGACAGCTGCCGTCCGAATCGGACGTTCGATGAGCGTGAGATTGCGGAGACGCTCGCCCAAGCCGATGGTGCGCATCGATGCGCTCGCCTGCGTGCTACCGGCGAACAGGATCACCGGGATGTCGGACCACGCGGGCTGCCGGTCGAGGGTCGCAGGCAAACTGCGAAAGCCCGGATCCTCGAACGCTTCCTCGGTCAGGATGATCGCGCCGGCGCCCTGAGCCAGTTCGACCACCAGCTGGCCGACCGAGCCGCAGATGTATCCATTGATCCCGGAGCGGTGCAGCAGCTCGTAGGTGAGCGCCGCATCGCGGCCGATCGGCGCGAAGACGAGCACGCGTCGTTCGCGTTCAGCGCCCGGGTTCGTCATCTTGGTTGAGGAGCGGCGCCGCGGAGCCGACATATTGGGGTACGCCGGTCATCACGCCCTGAAAGCCGACAAGCGGCTCGCCCACACGCAGCCGGTCCGGGCCGACGGCAAACTCGCGAATCGTCGACTCGTGCATGCCGGTGCGCTTCTTTACAACAGAGATGGCCTTTCGCACGGCGCCTTGCGCCTCGAAATAGCGCAGCAGCACGACGCAATCAGCCAGGTAGCTGACGTCAATGGGCGCCATCATCTGCGCCCCCATGAGTCCGTGCTGCGCCGCGATCAACAGGGTTGCGACGGCCCGCTCGTTCAGGTACGCGAGCAGCTCGTGCATCCGCACCAGCGGTGCGTGCGCGGAAGGGATCGCATGCAGGTAGCCGTTGACGCTGTCAATCATCACCACCCGGCATCCACCCTCATCCACTCGCATGCATACGCGATGCGCGAACTCGCCCGGCGACAGGTCGCCCGGTTCGACCTGCTCGATCGTCAGCTGGCGGCTGCGGAGGCGGGACCGCATATCCATACCCAGGTTTTCGCAGCGGTCTATGAACGTGGCGCGGCGCTCGTCGAACAGAAAAACGGCCGCCGGAGAATCCAGCGCCGTGGCGGTCACATACTGCGCCGCCAGGCTCGATTTTCCGACGCCGGCTGGACCGAGCAGAAGCGTGCACGTACCCCAGTTGATGCCGCCGCCGAGCAGCCGGTCAATCTCCTCGACACCGCTGTGGATCATGCCGGTCCGCGGGCTGTCGTTGGATCCGGCCGTGAGCTGCGGGTACACCACAAGGCCGCCGCGCTGGATCTTGAAGTCGTGGTAGCCCTCCGTCACCGCGACCCCGCGCACCTTGATGATGCGCAGCCGCCGCCGGGACCGCCCGTATTCATACGGTGCCTGCTCGAGGCGCACGACGCCGTGGGCGATGCTCTGCAGCTGCAACTCGTTGTCGCCGCTGGTCAGATCGTCGAGCATCAGGACGGTCCGATCTTCCTGTGCCAGGAATTCCTTGAACGCCAGAATCTGCCGCCGGTAGCGCAGCGGATCCCGCGCCAGCAGCCGCATCTCGGATAACGAATCGAGGACGATCCGGGTCGGTTTGACTCGGTCGATCGTCTCCAGCACGGCCTTGGCGAGTTCGCCAAGCTCGATTTCGGACGGGTGATATAACGTGTATTGTTCCGCGGCGAGCCCGTCGGGGCGGGCCAACTCGAATATCTCGATGCCGTCGAGCGTCCACCCGTGCGACTCCGCGACGCCGCGCAATTCCCGTGTCGTCTCCGACATCGTCACGTAGAGGCAGCGCTCACCCAAACGACGCCCTTCAAGCAGGAACTGCAGCGCCAGGGTTGTTTTGCCGGTGCCCGGGCTCCCCTCCACCAGGTGGAGGCGATTCGCGGGGAACCCGCCGGCCAGCAGCGTGTCCAATCCGCGAATGCCAGTCTGGCTGCGCGCGTCGGACTGGGTCCGGTTCGAATCGGTCATCATCCCTCCCGCTGCACCAAGCCCGGCCGCCCGGCAGCAACTCCGAAATGTTATGCCGGGAACCT
>DATLBT010000094.1:0-48920 GCA_035526825.1 Verrucomicrobiia bacterium
AGCCCTTCCGGCTCGAGGAAAATCTGGTGCGAGGTCTTGCCCGCGAACCGATTGACCTTGTCCTCCACCGACGGGCAGTAGCGCGGCCCGGTGCCCTCGATTACGCCGGTGAACATCGGCGAGCGATCGAAGCCGGCGCGAATCTCGGCGTGGGTTTGCTCGTTGGTGTGGGTGATGTGACACGGCACCTGGCGCGGATGGTCCGCGCGCGAGCCGAGAAACGAGAACACCGGCGTCGGTGTATCGCCGGGTTGCGCGGCGAGCACCGAAAAATCGATGCTGCGACCGTCGAGGCGCGGCGGCGTGCCGGTCTTGAGCCGGCCGACGCGCAGGTCCAGCGCGCGCAGGCGCTCGGCCAAGACCTTGCTCGGCGGCTCGCCGGCACGGCCGCCGGCATGGTTGGCGAGGCCGACGTGGATTCGCCCGGCGAGGAAGGTGCCCGCAGTCAGCACGACGGCGGTCGCGCGGAACTCGAGGCCACTCGCCGTGCGCACGCCCGCCACGCAACCGTGCTCGATGAGGAGGTCGGCGACTTCCTGCTGGAACAGGTCGAGGTTCGGCTGGCGCTCGAGGTGCGCGCGCACGAAGGCCTTGTACAGCGCGCGGTCGGCTTGTGCGCGGGTCGCGCGCACCGCCGGGCCCTTGCTGGCGTTGAGCACGCGGAACTGGATGCCGGCGTGGTCGGCGGCGCGGGCCATGAGGCCGCCGAGCGCGTCGATCTCGCGCACCAGATGACCCTTGCCGATGCCGCCGATCGCCGGGTTACACGACATCTGCCCGAGCGTCTCGATGCTGTGCGTGACCAGCAGCGTGCGGGAGCCGGTGCGCGCGGCCGCGAGCGCGGCTTCGGTGCCGGCGTGGCCGCCACCGATGACGATGACCTCGTAATTGCGCGTGCTCATCGGAAAAGAAAAGGGGTCAGACCCCTTCACGGCCTAGAAGGCGATCTTGCCGGTGAGGATGCGCCACCACATCCGGTAGTCACCGCGGTACGACAACAGCGGGTACTTGAAGGTGGCTGGCTTGTTGTGCTCGAAGAAGAAGTGGCCGGTCCAGGCTGCCGCATAGCCCACGACATGGGCGGCCAGCACGAGCACGAGGGCCTGCCCGAACGCGGGCCCCAAAGGCTGCTTCGTCAGCGCCGCCCAAACCACGCTGAGCACCGCCGAAAGGAACAGCAGCATGCCGATCGTGGTGCCGACAAAATGCAGCCGGCGGCAGGTGCGATTGCTGTGCTCGCGCATGTAATACGGGAAGAACTCGTCCAGCGTTTTGTAGTCGTAGCCCTCCGGTCGCCAGCCGGGGCCGACCACCATCGTGCTCATCATCGGGTCGGCTTTTTCGGACTTTTGCGGCTTGTTGGCGGGCATCGGGGAGCACTCGATCGACATGACAAATTCGGCCGCCAGTATAGGCCCTCGCAGGGGGCTAGACTAAGTTCATGAACTCTTCCGAAGGTCTAACGTCGCTCGGCTGGCGCGAGTATGTCGCGCTGCCGGACCTCGGCATCGGCCGGGTCAAGACCAAGGTCGACACGGGAGCACGCACGTCGGCGATCCACGCCTTTTTCGTCGAAAAGGCCGGCAACGGCAGGCTGCGCTTCGGCATCCACCCCCGCTCGCTGTCGCCGCGCGAAGTCTGGTGCGAGGCTGACCTCATCGATGAGCGGTGGATCACCGATTCCGGCGGCCACCGGGAACTGCGGCCGGTGATCCGAACGCGCGTCGAAATTGGCGACGAGCGCTGGCCGGTCGAAATAACCCTGACCGCGCGCGACACGATGCGCTTTCGCATGCTGCTTGGGCGCACCGCGCTGGCGGGGCGCTTCATCGTCGATCCCGCGCAGTCCTACCTGATGGGTCGGCCGGAAAAAAGGGGACAGTCCCCTTTATCGACCAGCGTGAAAAAGGGGGCAGTCCCCTGAAGCTTGCGATCCTGTCGCGCAACAAGAGCCTTTACTCGACGCGGCGCCTGGTCGAGGCGGCCGAGGCACGCGGCCACACCGTGAGCGTTGTCGACGTGCTGCGCTGCTACATGAACATCGCGCCGGACGCGCCGGAGATCCACTATCGGGGCGAGCGGCTCGAGCATTTCGACGCGGTCATCCCCCGCATCGGCGCGTCAGTGACGTACTACGGCGCCGCCGTGGTGCGGCAGTTCGAGATGATGGGGACGTACTGCGTCAACGAGTCAGTGGCCATCACGCGCGCGCGCGACAAGCTGCGCTCGCTGCAGTTGCTCGCGCGCCGCGGCATCGGCCTGCCGGTGACCGCCTTCGCGCACTCGCCCGACGACACGCAGGACATGATCAAGCTGGTCGGTGGCGCGCCGATGGTGGTCAAGCTCATCGAAGGCACCCAGGGTCGCGGCGTCGTGCTCGCGGAAACCGACAATGCGGCCGGATCCGTCATCGACGCCTTCCGCAACCTCAATGCGCACTTCCTGGTGCAGGAATTCATCGAGGAGGCCAAGGGCAGCGACATCCGCTGCTTCGTCATCGGTGGCAAGGTCGTGGCGGCGATGAAGCGCAAGGCGGCGCCGGGCGAGTTCCGCTCCAACCTGCACCGCGGCGGCAGCGCCACGAGCATCAAGCCGACGCGCGAGGAGCGCGCCACCGCGGCGCGCGCCGCGCGCATCCTCGGGCTCAACGTCGCGGGGGTCGACCTCGTTCGCACCACCAAGGGTCCGGCGGTGCTCGAGGTCAACGGTTCGCCCGGGCTCGAGGGCATCGAGGCGACGACCGGGCAGGACATCGCGGCGCGCATCATCGAATTCGTCGAGAACCATGCGCGCCCGAACCGCACGCGCACCAAGGGCAGCAAGGGCTGATGGGACTGCCCATCACGGAGCCGTTTGTCATCGGTGGCCGCAGCATCGCCGCGGGCGAGCGCGCGCGCGTCGAGCTGCCGGTGGTGAACCTGTACACCAGCGCGCCCGTCATGCTGCCGGTGGTGCTGACCCGCGGCCGCGCCGACGGGCCGACGCTGTTCGTCAGCGCCGCGCTACACGGCGACGAGATCATCGGCGTCGAGATCATCCGCCGGCTGCTGCGCATGCCGGCGCTCGGCGAACTGCGCGGCACGCTGCTCGCGGTGCCGATCGTCAACACGCTCGCATTCCTGCATCAATCGCGCTACCTGCCAGATCGCCGCGACCTCAACCGCAGCTTTCCCGGCAGCAAGTCGGGCTCGCTCGCCGCGCGCCTCGCCAGCCTGTTCCTGCGCGAGATCGTCGACCGCTCCGACTACGGCATCGACCTGCATACCGGTGCGATCCACCGGCCCAACCTGCCGCAGATTCGTGGCGACCTCGGCAACCCGGAGACTTTGCGGCTATGCAAGGCCTTCGGCATCCCGCTGCTGCTCAACTCGGAGCCCACCGAAGGCACGCTGCGCGAGTACACGACCAAGAAAGGCATCCCGGTCATCCTCTACGAATCGGCCGAGGCGCTGCGCTTCGACGAGGTCTGCATCCGCATCGGCGTGCAGGGGGTGCTCAACGTGCTTTATGAGCTCGGGATGCTGGAGCGGCCCAAGGGTACTCGGCTCTTGGCCGTCGAACCGGTGATCGCCGAGTCCAGCACTTGGGCGCGCTCGCCGGCATCTGGCGTGCTGCGCGCACAGGCAGCGCTGGGCGACGTGGTGCAAGGCGGACAGGTGATCGGCATCGTCGGCGACCCGCTGTCGGAGAACGAAACACCCATCGTGAGTCCGGCGACCGGCGTCGTCATCGGCCGGCTCAACCTGCCGCTGGTGCACGAAGGCGACGCCACCTTCCATATCGCACGCGTCAATGAGCCCGAGATCGTCGCCGAGGAGATGGAGCGCATGCGCGAGCGCATCAGCGCGCGGCCCGGGCTCGCCGGCGAGGCGCCGATTACCTGAATCAGTGCGGCACCTCAAACGGGTGCCAGCCGAGCGTCAGCAACATCACGGCAAACCCGATCGTGTAGGCCAGCGGGATGTGCCACCCACGCCGCACCCACCCCCCGACCGAGCGCGCCTGGGGAAACAAGTTGGCCACCGCCACGCCCGCCGAGGAGCCGAACCACAGCATCGAGCCGCCGAAGCCGATGGTGTACGCGAGCATGCCCCAGTCGTAGCCGCCCTGGTCGAGCGCGAGCTTGGTCAAGGGGATGTTGTCGAACACCGCCGACAGGAAGCCGAGGCCGAACGCGGTCTGCCACGACGCGGCGGGCAGGGCATCGACCGGCATGAGCGAGGCGCTCATGACCAGCGCAAGCAGGAACAGGCTGCCCTTCAGTGAACTGCGCAGCACCAACCAGTCGGTGCGCAGGAACGGCGCGCAGGCAAGGATCGCGAGCCACACGCCAGCGGCCGGAAAACCGATGAGCACGTTGGCTGCGATCGCACCGACCAGGATCAGCGCCACCGCTCCCAGGCGTCGGGCATCGACCGTCGCTGCCGCGACGACGGCAACGATCGGCTGGTGCGCATGCTGCTGACGCGCCGCGAAGAACCCGAACACCAGCAGCGCGGGGATCGCGGCGCCATACGCGCGGAGCACGCAGTCCCACGGCACTCCCTCGATCCACATCATGGTGGTGGTCGTGTCACCGATCACCGAACCGGCCCCGCCCGCATTGCTCGCTGCGACGATGGCGGCGAGGTAGCCCACGTCGACGCGGCGCTTGAATACGTGCAATGCCAGCGTGCCGCCGATCATCGCGGCGGCGATGTTGTCCAGGAACGCCGACAGCACGAAGACGATCGCGAGCAGCGCAAAGGCGCCCGCCACGCCATTCGGCAGCCAGCGCGGCAAGGCCTCGGGCGCGCCCGACTGCTCGAAATGTCGCGCCAGCACGGCGAAACCGAGCAAGAGGCCGAGGAGGTTGACCAGGACTGGCGCCTCGTGGACCAGGTGCTGCGTCGGCGCGAAAGCCGGATCGAAGGCGAGCTTGTACGCGACGATTGCGACCAGCCCGGCGACCGCGACTTCGAAGCTGCGCGCATGCAGCAGCGCCACGCCGGCCAGCGTCAGGCCGAACAGCAGGAACTCGATGCGGATACCCAGCAAGTCGGGCAAGTCGGGCGGCGTCATCGCTACACTCTAGCGTCATGGCCCGGCACGCATCGAAAATTCCCGAGTCCGGCGAGCCGCCGGTGGCTGTCGACACCTGGCGCACGCTCGCTTCGCTGTGGCCTTACCTCAAGGACTTTCCCGGGCGCGTCGCGCTGGCGATGGCTTGCCTCGTGGTCGCCAAGGTCGCGGGCGTCACCTTGCCGCTGGTGCTCAAGCACATCGTCGATGCGCTCGAATCGCCGGATGCGCTGGTGGTCGTGCCGCTGGCGCTGCTCGCAGCGTACGGCGCGCTGCGCTTCGGCAACGTGTTGCTCGGCGAGCTGCGCGACGTGGTCTTCGGCCGCGTGGCCGAGCGCGCGGTCCGGCGGGCGGCGCTCAACGTTTTCCGGCACTTGCACGCGCTCGACCTGGAATTCCACCTCACGCGCCGCACCGGCGGGCTGTCGCGCGACATCGAGCGGGGCACCGCGGGGATCAGCTTCCTGCTGCGCTTCATGCTGTTCAACATACTGCCGACGCTGCTCGAGCTGGCGCTGGTCGTGACCATCCTGGCCACCACCTTCGCGCCGGCGTTCGGCGCGCTGGCGCTGGTGTCGGTGGGGCTCTACGTTGCGTTTTCGGTGGCCATCACCGAATGGCGCACGAGATTCGTGCGCGAGGCCAACCAGCTCGATTCCCGCGCCAACACGCGTGCCATCGACTCGCTGCTGAACTATGAAACCGTGAAGCTGTTCGGCAACGAGCGCCACGAAGCCGCCGAATACGATCGCTTCCTCGCCGACTGGGAGCGCGCCCAGACCCAGAGCCGCATGAGCCTCGCGGCGCTGAACACCGGCCAATCACTGATCATCGCCGGCGGGCTGACCTGGATGATGGTGCTGGCCGCGCAGCGCGTCGCCGGCGGCGCGATGACCCTCGGCGATTTTGTCGCCATCAATGCCTACATGATCCAGCTGTTCATCCCGCTCAACGTGCTGGGCTTCGTCTACCGCGAGATCCGCCGCGCCTTGACCGACCTGCAGCGCATGTTCGACTTGCTGGCGCAGCGGCCGCGCGTAACCGACGTCCCCGCCCCGCGCGCCTTGCGCGCGAGCACTCCGGTGGTGAGGTTCGAGCACGTGAGTTTCGCGTACGGGCCGGGACGCACCATCCTCGACGACGTCAGCTTCGAGATTGGCGCGGGACGCAAGGTGGCCGTGGTCGGCCCGAGCGGATCAGGCAAGTCGACGCTGGCTCGCCTGTTGTTCCGGTTCTACGACGTCGGCTCGGGGCGCATCACCGTCGATGGCGTCGATGTGCGCGAACTGAGCCAGGAATCGTTGCGCGAGCACATCGGCGTGGTGCCGCAGGACACGGTGCTGTTCAACGACACGCTCGAATACAACATTGCCTATGGCCGACCGGGCGCTCCGCGCGCGGACATCGAGCGCGCGGCGCGACTCGCGCACCTCGACGGCTTCATCGCGCAGCTACCCGAGGGTTACGCCACCAAGGTTGGCGAACGCGGGCTGAAGCTATCCGGCGGGGAGAAGCAGCGCGTGGCGATCGCGCGCGCGTTGTTGAAGGACCCGCACATCATGATCTTCGACGAGGCAACTTCCTCGCTGGACTCGCACGCGGAGCAAGCCATCCTCGGCGCGATCCGCGAGGTCGCGGCGCGGCGCACCTCGCTCGTGATTGCACACCGCCTCTCCACCATCACGGACGCGGACCGGATCGTGTTCCTGGAGCAGGGCCGCGTGTCCGAATCAGGCACTCACGAACAGCTCCTGGCAGCCAACGGCGCCTATGCGCGCGCCTGGCGCCTGCAGCAGCGGGAGCACCCGGTGCCTGCGCTGACCAGCCTGGCTTAGGCGCCCCGCAGCGCGGCGAGCGCGGCGCGCGCCTCTTCCAGCTTGGGGTCGAGCCGGGAGGCCATCGCATAGTCGGCCGCGGCTTCCTCACGATCGCCGAGTTGCTCACGGATCTGGCCGAGCCGCAGGTGCGCATAGGCAAGTGGCGGTTCGCCGGCCCGCGGCTTGTAGCCGAGATAGCGCTCCAGCGCCGCGGCGCCGGCCTCCAGGCGCCGGTGGCTCAGCGCGGCCGTCTTGCCGATCTGGAACAGCGCCTGCTGCTGGTCCGGAAAGCGCGCGACGATCTCCCGGAACACCGCATCTGCCTCGTCCCAGCGCTCGGCGCGCAGGTAGAAATAGCCCAGGCCATAGCGATGGTCGGATTCGTCGGGCGACAACCGGATCGCGGCCTTCAGCTTTTCCTCTGCGGCCTCGGCCTTGCCGTCCTGCGCCAGCAGCGCGGCCTCGGCGCGCAGCCCGCGTGGCGGGTCGATGCGCGCAAGCGCATCGGCCTGCGCCCGGGCCTTGCGCTGGCCGCCGCCGACGAAGGCGGGCGCCTGCCGGCAGAACTCGAACAACGCCCAGCGGTACTCAGCGTTGTCGGGCGCCAGTTCCACCGCGCGCCCGAACGCCTCGCCGATGTCGCCGGACAGCATCATGCGCCGGAACATGCCGGACTCGCCCAACTGCACGGTCACTGCCTGGCCGAGGCGGTACCAGGCCTCCGCGGACCGCGGGTAGGCACGGGTGGCCATGGTCAGGGTCATCGTCGCGTCGGCCGCCTGGTCCAGCGTGAGCTGGGAACGGCCCAGGACGATGAGCGCTTCGAAATTCTCCGGATCCCGTCCCAGTTCGGCGCGCGCGGCCTCGGCGGCCGGCGCGAACTCGCCGGCGTCGAACAGTTCCAACGGCCCGGCTGTCCCCGCCAGGGGCCAGGCCGTGATCAATGCCGCGAGCAGCTTGATTGGGAACATCTATGCTTCCATCCGACCAGGTCAATTTCCCTCCGCTGCGCGCGCCGGCTATCGTGACGACGATGGCGGAGGTGCCTTATGAAGATTGACATCGGAATCGACAAAGAGAGCCGCACGGCGATTCCGGGCGGATTGTTCCAGCCGCTTGCCGACGAATGCACCCTGTATCCAAAAACCCACAGTTTTCGTTGGACTGCCGCCCGGATGCTGCGCAGCCAGCTCCAATGAGTTCCCCACGACCGCTGCTCGCGGTCCGTCGCCTCACGGTCGAGTACCCCGTGGGTACGGCCTGGCCATGGACGGGGCCGCAGCGTCTGCGCGCGGTGGATGACATCCACTTCGACCTCGCCGCCGGCGAGACGCTGGGCGTGGTCGGCGAATCGGGCTGCGGCAAGTCCTCACTGGCACGCGCGCTGGTCGGCCTGCAGCCGATCGCTTCCGGCGGCATCGTGCTCGACGGGCGTGACATCGCGCGGCTGCCGGAGGCCGGCTGGCGGCAAATCCGGCGCGACCTGCAGATGGTGTTCCAGGATCCGCAAGGCAGCCTCGACCCGCAGATGCCCGTCGCGGCCATCGTCGAAGAGCCGCTCATTTCGCTGTATCCCGAACTCGACGCGGCGGAGCGCGCACACCGCGCGCGCACATTGCTCGAGCGCGTCGGCTTGCCGGCCGATGTGGCGGCGCGCTATCCGCACGAATTGTCCGGCGGCCAGTGCCAGCGCGTCGCGATCGCGCGCGCGCTGGTGGCGCGTCCGCGGGTGCTGGTTTGCGACGAGCCGGTGTCGGCGCTGGACGTCGCGGTGCAGTCCCAGGTATTGGCGATGCTCGCCCAGTTACGCCGCGAGCAGGACCTGTCGATCGTGTTCGTGTCGCACGATCTTGCGGTGGTGCGGCAGTTCTGCGACCGCGTACTCGTCATGTACCTCGGGCGCGTGGTCGAGCAGGGCCCGGTCGACGAGGTGTTTGGGCAGCCTCGCCATCCCTATACGCGCGCGCTGATTGCTTCGGTGCCGCAAGGCGGCCAGCGGGGTGCGCCGCTCGGGGGTGAGCCCCCGAGCCCGATCGATCCGCCAAGCGGTTGCGTGTTTCGCACGCGCTGTCCGATGGCGGACGACCTGTGCTCACGCGAAGTGCCGGTGCTGCGGCGTGTCGGTTTGCGCGGCCACGCTGCGTGCCACTATGCGCAGGCGGGCGCCGCCGGGATCCTCGACCCCGCCCTGCGCGAAGGCGTGGTCAGCGAGCCGCGACGCGCCACCGCAACGCCGCGGCCGCGTCCCTAGGACCGCCTCAGCAGGCCGGCCTGCGGCCGCCGGCTCGCGCCTGCTCGTACAGCGGCATCGCGATCGGCAGGCGCTGCTCGAGGTGCGTGATGCGCGTGGCGTCGGACGGGTGCGTCGACAGCAGTTCAGGCGGCTTTTGTCCGGCGGAAGCGCGCATGTTCTGCCACAGCGTGATCGAGGCGCGCGGGTCGAAGCCGGCCTTGGCCATGTAATCCAGGCCGAGCAGGTCCGCCTCGGACTCGTGCGCGCGCGAGTGCGGCAGCAGCAGCAGCACGTTCGTGGCGATGCCGAGCATCTCGCCATTGACGCCCGTGCTGGCCTCCACCACGCCGAGGCCCAGTTGCGCGGCCATCGACTCCGACACGCGCTCCGAGGAGTGTCCTGCGATCACGTGGGCGACTTCGTGGCCGATGACGGCCGCGAGCTGATCCTGCGTCGTGGCCACTTTCAGCAACCCGGTGTTGACGCCGATCTTGCCGCCGGGCAGCGCGAAGGCGTTGACCGACTTGTCCTCGAAAGTGCGCACCTCCCAATTGCCGCCGCCCATCACGGACGTGATATTGCGCGCGACGCAACTGACGTATTCCGAGGCCCTGGTGTCCCGGGTTTCCGGCGTCTTGGTCTTGAGCTCGTTGAAGGAGGCGACGCCCATCTCGTTCATCTGCTCGTCGGAAACCAGCTTGAACTGGCGGCGGCCCAGGGGAGAGGTGCTGCACGCCGCGATGAGCAACGGGATCAACAGGAAAGTGAGGTGGCGCACGGTGCGTCTCCGGCGTGGCAGGTCATCAATGATAGAACGCGCCCGGGCTTGGGCGGTTCCGCGAATGGCTTAGTCGCCCTTGAGGTGCTGAGCGAGGAACGCCAGGGTCTTGGCCCACGCATCGGCGGCCGCATCGGGCTTGTAGTTGCCGCCCGAAGGGTTGGCGAAGGCGTGTGCGGCGCCTGGGTAGAGATGGATCTCTGCGGGCTTGCCGAGTTGCTTCAGCGTCGACTCGAAAGCGCGTACCGATTCCACCGGAATGCCGTCGTCAGCGGCGCCGAAAAGTCCGAGCACCGGCGCCCCCAGAGACTTGAGCTCGGCGGGATCGCTGCCCACGTGGCCGTAGTAGAGGACCACCGCGTCGACCTGGTCGGCCAGCAGCAGGCCTGCGCGCAGCGAGACGGAACCGCCGAAGCACCACCCGATAGTGCCGACGCGGGTCGCCTTCACCTGTTCGCGCAGGTAACCGTGCGCCTGCCTCAGGTTCTGCGCCATGCTTTCGCGATCGTGCAAGGCCTTGTCCATCAACGCGCGCGCCGCATCCGGTTGCTCGGCCACGTTGCCGTTATAAAGATCTGTCGCAAGAACCACGTAGCCGTGCGCGGCGAGTTGATCGGCCATCGACTTGATATTGGCGTTGAGTCCCCACCACTCATGGAAGACAAGAATGCCGGGGAGGCCGCCCTCCGCGGCGGTGGGGTAAGCGAGGTAGCCGGTGATGGTGCGGCCGTTGATCGTGGCGTAATCGACTGGCTGCGATTTCACCGCTGCGCGGGCACTGGCGCGCGCAGCGAGAGAGGGTGTGGGCTGATCCTGCGCGTGCTGCTGTGCCATGCGCTCCGAGTAGTTGGTGTCAGCGGCGTCGTCTGACCGCTTGCCGCAGGCGGTAAGGCCGATTGTCAGCGCGATCAGGATGTGGGTGTTGCGCATCGGATCTCCGGGATTGATTTGTGGGTGCCCCACGGAACGCCGCGCGACTTATGATGCCGGGGGCGCAGGCGCTTTGCATCAAGGCGCCGCTAGGCGGGGGAGTTGTTGCGGATGTGCCAAAAAATCGTTTTGGGACTGGCCGCGAGGCGCACGAACGCATGAACGTGTTTCGCAGCGTCCGTTTCCGCCTGTTCGCGCTGTGCGTAAGTCTGCTGGCCGTCATGGGCGGGGCAAACTTGCTGCTGGGGCAGATCAACCAGAAGCATGAAGAGGAAGTGGCGCTGCTACAGGAGCAGTATCGCAGGGTGAATGTGATTTTTTCGGTGCAGCAGGCAATGGTGCAGGTGCGGTTTTGGCAAGGGCAAGTCAACTCCTCCATTCTCGTCAGTAACGTTTCCGCAGAAAAGTTGGCGACGCAGCGATTAAACGAGGCTCGCGCGCACCTCAATCAACGATTCGACGAAATGAAAGAGTTTGATGCAACTGCCGCATCGGAAATTACTGACCTGCTTGGAAAACTGATCGAGAGAATGCGGGAAGGCGTGGTCGCGTTCGCGCAAGGCGATCCCACGGCCAAGAGCCGCATTAGTTATGCGTCAAGCCTCGTGACCGACATGGAAGGAGCCCTAACGGCAGCAACAAAGCGTCAACAGGACCTGACCGAAACGGCGCAGCGCGTTGCTCGAAAGCAGGCTGCCGATAGCAAGAAAATTTCAATAGCCATCATTGTCGCGTCGGGTGGTTTCGGACTACTTCTTACCACCCTTGTCTTGAATTCAATCGTTCGTCCCATGCAGACCACAATTAATGCCCTTCGCATGCTTAATGCCGGGGAGACTTCCGTCGACTTGCCACCCCTAGGCCAAGACGAATTCGGCGACATGGCGGCAGCCTTGCGGCAGTTTCGTGACCAAGCCGAGCGCTTGCGCCACTTGGCGTTTCGCGACCCGCTAACCGGAATCGGCAACCGGGCGCGCCTTGAAGAAGACTTGCGCAGGGGTCTGGAAATCTGCAAAGCGAATGGCACCGGTTTGGCGTTGCTTTACGTCGACGTGGACAACTTCCGGACGGTGAATGACAGCCTGGGCCACGGAGCCGGGGACCAATATCTTCGTGAAGCCGTCGAGCGACTGAGCCGTTTTGCGCCGAGCGAGGCACTGGTGTGCCGCTACGGCGGAGACAAGTTCACCGTCCTGATCGAAGGCTTGCCGGCGTGGGATCGCGATTCGCTGCGCTCACACCTGCGCGCGGCGGCCAAGGCCATCCTGCTCGGCATGTCGGAGCCCTTCGAGTTGAGCGGAGAATTGCTGCCGATGTCGGTGTCCGTTGGCGTGGCCGTATACCCAGTGGACGGCCAGTCGGGCGAAAAGTTGGTCAGCAGTGCCGATGCTGCAATGTACCTGGCCAAACGTAACGGTCGTAACCACATGCAGTTTGCGAGCCCAGAGCTTACCGGCGATGCGCGCCGGCAACTGGCAACCACGACCGACATTCGTCGCGGTATTGACGAACGGGAGTTCGAGCCGTACTACCAGCCAATCGTCGACGTGACATCGCGCCGGGTTGTGGGCGCCGAAGCCCTGTTGCGCTGGCGCCACCCCCAGCGCGGCATCGTCAACGCCGGCGAGTTCATGCCCGCAGCAGAAGCGTCGGGCCTGATCGACACTCTCGGCGAGCAGTGCATCTTGCAGGCTAGCCGGCAGCTGACGGCCTGGCGAGGATCATCCGCGATTGCCGACCTGCGTATTTCGGTCAATCTGTCGGCTCGCCAGATTGAAGATCGGACGGTTCTGCAACTCATAGAACGTGTGCACGCGGATAAGGACCTCGCCCAGGACGGCCTTGATTTCGAGATCACCGAGACCGCCATCCTCGCGCACGTCGATCGAGCCCAGGAAACCCTTAACGAAATCCGGCGACTTGGCCACAACCTGAGTGTCGACGATTTCGGCACCGGTTATTCGTCGCTGGTTTACCTGCAGCGGTTCCCGATCAACCGGATCAAAATCGACCGTTCGTTCGTTGCGCGACTTGGGAGCACGCGCGAAGCCCAAGCCATCATCGCTGCCACCGTCGCCCTGGCCCGCAGCCTCGACCTCGAAGTTGTCGCGGAGGGCGTCGAAACGGAGGATCAGGTTCGACGCCTGGTCGCGCTGGGTTGTGTGCTTCAGCAAGGTTATTACTTCACTCCCGCCTTGCAGGCGACCGCGTTCGAATCCTGGTGCCAACAGGCGACCATCAGGCTCAGTGCGGTCTCCTGACCTCAGCCTGCGTCCAGTTTGGCAAGCCGTTTTCTCGCGGCGTTCGCCACCACCGGTGCTGGATCCCGTGCGGCCTGCAACCATACTTCGGCCGCTTCGGCCGGAACTTTCAATGACAGGGCGTCGTACGCGGCGAGGCGCGTCTGCCGGCATGAATGCTTTGCGGCAACGTCGTGCAACAGTCCCAGCGTTTGCGCATCGCCGACGCTGGCGGCGAGGTTTATCAGCGACATCCGGCTTGCGGCATGCACGTCCCCCACCGCAATGATGGTTCGGCTCGCCAGATCGAACTGGTATTGGTCACGTGGGATGCCTGGCGTCGCGACCATGAGGTTTAGGGTAACCGTGAGATCCTCCGGTGCGTGCTGCACATGCGCATCGCGGCTCGCTCGGTACATCATCACGGCGCCGGTGGTGAACCGTGTTTTCTCCAGGAACTGCAGCTCGACGCTCTCACCGACGTAGCCTTCGACGCGTTCGTAATCGTACTCGTAGATCTCGGTTTCGTAGCCGGGTCCGAGGTGGGTCACCGTCATGAAAGTGAAGTTGTGATCGTGCGCGATGTTGTAGGCGAACTGGTTCTGGTAGGCCCGGGCATTGCTCATATCGCTGATGGCGGGCCACAGGTTGGCCCTTACATAAAAGCCCTCGCCGCTACCAAGCACGATGGTCTGCGCCGACGTTGGTTGCAGGTAGGCGACCGCATTGACTATCAGGTTGTTGAGTTCGCGGACAACGAGCGCGCGATCATTCGACAAGGCTCTCAACATCGCAGCGGAGCCGGCCAAACTGTCGACATCCTGCAGATCGACTTTCGACTGGATGTGGTCGATGTACTCGTCGATGCTCGCGATCGACTTCGTGCTGCAGGGGATAGTCAGAGCCACGACGATTTCTTACTCCGGCTGCGGGCGCCCGCTCAACTGCTCAAGCGTTTTTTGCGCCGCGCGCTTGACATGCGGATGTGGATCGTTGACGGCCTCCTTGATCTTGGCCAAGGCGGCGGAGCGGCTCAGCCGGCCCAGGTTTTGGATTGCCGCCCACCGCACCGCGTGATGGGGGTGCGCCGAGAGGCGCTTCAACGGGTCTATGGACGACTGGTGCGCGATCTTGCCGAGGGCGTGGGCGGCGACGCGCAATTGCGTCAGTCGCAGTTCCGCGTCGTTCGCCTGCCAAGCCTGCAGCGTCGAGCGGCTAAACAGCCATTCGAGCGGCCGCACGCATCGCGACGCGAAGCGCAGGATTGGCAGCGATTTAGTGAGCCGGAAATCGTAGGCGTACTGATTCGTCTCGAGCTTCAGGACGTCGCCTTTCGCGATGTTGAGGGTATCGAGGTGGGCAATCCGCACGCTAGGATCGAACACATCGCTTCGAAAACCGTTCGGCAAACGATAGCGGTCGACGACCAGTTCTTCAGCAAGCGGGGAATAGAACGCGTAGTAGGGCAGGGCATGGATGAACCGTCGGGCCGGCTCAAGTGTCGCAACGGAGATCGCCCATCCATCGCCTTGATGCATCAGTGCCTGCTTTTCGGAAATTTCGTTCTGCTTAACTTCAAACTCCAGCAGACCTGCTAATTGCCCATTTAACCAACGAATGGGGGAGCCTTCAGCGAGGAATTTTTTGAATAGAGACTCGCAATCCCAAAATGTCGCCGCTTCTAAGGCGGAATAGCGCGACTGAATGTCCTCAACTAATTCGCGAGGCTGGTATGGAGTTGGCATCCACACATACTACCGAGGACAAGAAAAAAGCGGGGCCGAAGCCCCGCTATTGGCGTAGCCTTTTACCGCGGCGGAACAAACCAAATGATGGTGGCCTCATTCGATGTTTCCGCATCTCCCGGTTCCAGCGAAGAAGTGCCGCCCACGTCGTATTCGAGGTCAGCAATGTCGAGCGTGTCTGCAATGTTCGTGTTCATGTGAAAACTCCCTGATGTCTGGTTTGGTGGCCCAAAAACGGGCATCGTCACCTTAAACGAGACAAAACATTAATGTGGGAGCATACTTCATTGTTTAAATTACAAATATCGTTCAACACGCTGGTATCGTTCAACACACTGGGATCACGACTCGGCCGCTTGCCCCATCTCCATGCGTACCTGTTGGGTACGCCAGTGATCGGCTGCGAGGCGGAACTCAAAAACTCGAAGTGCCTCCTCCAGCGCCTTCTGCCCTTTCGCTCGTTGCCCATCTGCCAACCAAAGTAAGCCTTGAACTCGATGGAATTCCGCCGCAACTAGGTGTTGGGCAGGTAGGGCGGCCAATGCTCCGGGCTCTATGTCGGAAAGCAAAGCGAAAGGCTCTCGAGTTTTGCCCGTGCGACGCAGTGCATCAACAAGGCTCAATCGCCTCTTCAGACACCCGAGATTGTCAGGGCCCCTTAGCAGCTCATAGGTGTTTAGAGTTTTTCGATAAATTTCAATTGCACGTTCCAAGTCACCCAATTGATCGTGGGCGCGACCCAGTTCGTAATAAACGTCTTCTGTAACCCGCGGAGAGCAGCCGCCATGGATACAAGCCGACATGGCCGCTTCTAACTCCGCCTTCGCAAGTGAAAAGTGCCGCTGCTCCAGTGCGAGGCGGCCACTAAAGAATTTGGGCATGGCCCGCAGCCAATGGTGCGCCGGCAAGGCGGTGTTGAAGAATTCTTCGACATCCTGAATGTGATGTCGGGCTTCTTCGAACTGGCCCAGCATCATCAATGCCACGGCGAAGCCTGTGCGCGCGAGTGCCGCAACGTTGCCGTCGCCTAGTACTCTCAACGTCACTGGAAAAGCTTCGCGATATCGAACTTCGCTTTGACGATAGTCCTCGGCGAACTCTCCGAGGTATCCAGCGTAAACCAACGAAACATGATTAATAGCCACGTCCGCTATATTTTGCTTCGACCTTAGCCGTGATGTGTCGGTCGCAAGAACTACGCTCAGCCATTCTTTCAAAACAACTTGCGTCTCCCCCGATAGGGGGGTGGCCGACGGCATATCCTTTAGGATGCTGACTAGTTCGGCCTCTGCTCTGTTCAGGTCGCCAGCGTAGGCGTGCATCCTGGCAATGCGCGAGCGCAACAAGTATGTCGAGAGGTTTGTGTGGCCGTAGCGCGCGGTCCAGTTAGCCAACAGCGTTCGGGAGATCGCAATAGCTTCATCCCGCCGGCCGCTATCGAAATAAATCGGAATGAGCCGATCCTGCGAAAGCAAGGCCGGCAATGCCGCTCGCCCACGTAGTTCTGGGAGGAGCGCCGCGGCCTTTTCGTATTGCACTCGGGCGGAGTTGAGTTGGCTGACCTCCTGAAACCTCCTCCCCAGCAACCAGTGAATACTCGCTGTCGCCTCAGGCTGCCCCTTGAACCGCAAATCGACTTGCGTCGCAGCCCGACTCAGCAGCGACTCGTACGACGCATCTTTCGGCCTTTCCGCGGCGGGATCGACACTCAGTACGCCTTCGGTGAGGAAATCGTTGACCGCTTGCGTCGTCGCGCGAGCCGCGATTGCGTCGTTGCGCGCCCGATACGCCGTAACCCCGCCCACAATTGCCGCGACCGCAAGGATTAGCACCGCCAGCGCAAAAGCCCGCGTCCGGCGCAACTCTTTCAGAATTCGCTGCGTTCGCTCCGCGCGCTCCCGCGCAGCCTGTTCAATCGCACGCGCGCTTCGCCGCGACTCAAGCGACCGCAGCCGCGTGGCGAGCTGCGCCGCATCGGCCAGCCGCCGCGCAGGCTCGCCGGCAGCCGCCGCGGCGATATCTTCACGCAGCAGCTCATCTTCGACTTTCAGCTCCCAGCCCGGCGCCAGCGGCTGGCGCAAATCCGCCACCACCATCTGGTACATCATCACGCCGAGCGCGTAGACGTCGGCGGCGACCGTGAACGGCTGACCCGCAATGAGCTCGGGCGCCAGGTAGAGCGGCGTGCCGCCCGAGACTTGGTCCGCTGTGGCGGTCTTGGTGAATCCGAGGTTGGTGATGCCGAGCGCCTCTAGTCGCGCAAGGTCCAGCATGCCGCCGCTGCCGAAATCGCAAAGCTTGATGGTCGGAACATCGGCGCTGCCCTCAACCAGGACGTTGCCGGGCTTGAGATCCTTGTGCAGCACGCCGACGGAATGGGCCATCGCGAGGGCTTCCGCGATCTGCGCGACCAGGTCGAGCCTTTGTTCCAGCGTGAAGCTGGCAAGTCCGCCGCGGGCGTCGGCCCAGGCGGACAGGTCGCGGCCATCAACGTATTCCGTCTCGATGAAGTAAGGCGTTTCTTCCAAGTTCCAGTCCAGCACCCTCGCCACCGCCGCGCGCGCGCCGAGGCTGTCGTGCAGCAGGCGGTACAGCGTGATCTCGCGCTTGAGCGACACCAAAGCCTGGGCATCGAGCGCGAACTTGAACACGCGCGCGTGCTGTGTTCCTTCGTGCCGTGCCAACCAGGCTTCGCCGTGACCGCCGGTGCCGAGACGCTCGATCAGCCGCCATTGCGGCCGCAACGGCGGACGCTCGCCGGCCTTGAAGGCAAACACCGGCGGTGTCGACGCCGGCGTCGCGTCGATCCTGACTTCCGCGACCAGGCGGTAGCCGAAGCCGTGCACGGTGCGGATCAACGCGCGGTCGTCGTCCTTCAAGACCTGCCGCAGCAGGCTCATGCAGCGCGTCAGTACCGACTCGGTAAGGATGCGTCCCGGCCAGATGTGCTCGGCCAGCTCCTCCTTGGTGACGACCTCGCCGGCGTGGCTCAGCAGGTAGAGGAGTACTTCCAGGGGCTTGCGCTCGAGGTGGACCAGTACCCCGCCCACGGTGAGCTCCAGCGAGCGCTCGTCGAGCACCGCAGTCCCGAACGACCAGCGCCGGGTCCCTCCCAGGTTCCGTGCAGGTGTAATCGCGAATCCTCCCCTGTCAGGACTATAAATCAGGTCGGCGGACGAGCCTCAAATCGATCCAGCCGGTCCAGAGCATGAATTACTACTGCCAAAGGCCGAACAGTCGCCTAAGGTGCGCTCCGGCGTCCCGCACTCGCGGGGTACTCCATTCAATTCGCAACAATCGCGCACGCGCGACGGGGGATGCTGTGTTGACCTGTATGGCCGCGGGCCGGGTGTTGGTTTGTAGCCCAGGCTCGGGGGGCGCGCGTCAATGAAGGTGATGCGCAGCGTGAGCTCCCGGCTGTTCCTGCTCAGCGTGAGCATTCTCGTGGTGCTCGTGGCCACGGCCGCCATACTTGGTGACGTAGTGCGCCATGAGAATCGACTGCGCCAGCGCGAGGCGCAGCAGGCGCGCGACCTGGCGCTGTTCCATTCGGTGCAGCACGCCTTGTCGTCGGTACGCCTGTGGCAAGGCAATATTAGTGCCGCGGCGCTGATGAATGACCGTGTCTGGCAGGCAACCTCCGAAAGCGCTTTGGCCAAAGCCAGCGCGCACCTCGAGTCGCAACTCGCGATGCTCGCCCCGCTATCGCCTGAAGCGGTGGAGGCGATTCAGCAGTGGGCGCAGGAGCTGGCGCTCCGTCGGGGCGAAACCGTCGCCGCCATCAAGGCTGGCAAGCGCGCCGCGGCGGAAACCGCGATGCGGGATTTCCGCGCGGTGACGCTGACGATGGAAGGTGAGCTGGCCGGCGCCGAGCGCCGGGTGGGAGATGCTTACAGCGCGCTGCGCACCGCCGACCACGACGCGGCAAAAGCCGCCTTACGCTGGGCGTTGTACTGCATCGCACTGACGTTGCTGCTCGGCCTCTTGCTGGCGCTGACCATAAGTCGCTCGCTGGTCCGGCCGCTGCGCCGCATCGTATCGGCGGTTCGCCGGTTGACCGCAGGCGAGTCCAATGTGGCGCTGCCGCCGCCGCGGCCCGACGAATTCGGCGACATGACGGTCGCGCTGCGACAGTTCCAGGACCAGGCCGAAAAACTGCGCGTCATCGCCTACCGCGACCCCCTCACAGGCCTGGCCAACCGAGCCAAGCTCGAGGAGGGACTCAACGGCGGCATCGTGCGTTGTGCGCGCGGCGGCACGAGCCTGGCGTTGCTGTTCCTCGACCTCGACAATTTCAAGTCGGTCAACGAAAGCCTGGGCCACAGCGCCGGCGACCGCTTCCTGCGCGAAGCCGCGCGGCGGCTGCAGCGCCTCGCGCCGGAGACGGCGCTGATCAGCCGCTACAGCGGGGACAAGTTCACCGTCCTCGTCGACGGGTTCAAGCGCGATGGCACGCAGCAGACCCAGCTGCGCAACATTGCTGGCGCGATCCTGCGCGGGATGTCGGAGTCGTATCGCAGCGATGAAGACTTCGTTTACATGACCGTCTCGATCGGCATCGCCGTGTATCCGATGGACGGGCAAAGCGCCGAACAGCTCGTCAGCGCGGCCGACGCCGCGATGTACCTCGCCAAGCGCAGCGGGCGCAACAACCTCCAGTTCGCCAGCCCTGACCTCACGGACGATGCGCGACGCAAGCTGCTGCTGGCCGGCGAAATCCGGCGCGGCCTGGCCGCGGGCGAGTTCACGCCTTTTTACCAGCCGATCATCGACGTGCGCAGCGGCCAGGTGGCCGGCGCCGAGGCCTTGCTGCGCTGGCACCACCCGCAGCGCGGAATCATCCTGCCGGGGGAATTCGTGCGCGTGGCCGAGGATGCCGGCCTCATCGGCGACCTGGGCGAACGCTGCCTGACCATGGCGTACGAGCAAGCACTGCGCTGGTGCAACAAGGACCGCGCAATTCCGATTGCAGTGAACCTTTCGGCGCGCCAGTTGCAGGATCAGAAGATCCTCAACGTCGTGCAGCAACTGCAGGCCGCGCACGAGCTGAGCGCACACTGCCTCGAGTTCGAGATCACCGAGAGCGCGGTGATGGAGCGGCCGGAGCTCAGCCAGCAGACGCTCCAGGAAATCCGCCGTCGCGGCCACAAGCTCAGCATCGACGATTTCGGCACCGGTCACTCCGCGCTGGGCTACCTGCAGCGCTTTCCCATCGATCGCATCAAGATCGACCGCAGCTTTGTCGAGTGTATCGATACGTCGCGCCAGTCTCGCGCCATCGTCTCGGCAACGCTCGCGCTCGCGGAAAACCTCGGGCTGGACGTCATCGCTGAAGGGGTGGAGACGCAGACGCAGCTGCAGCAGATGACCGAACTGGGCTGCTCCCTGCACCAGGGATATTTCTTTGCGCCAGCGCTGCCGGCAGAAGATTTCGACGCCTGGCTGCGCGCGCGCAACTAGCTCGGGCTCAGGGCTCCAGCCGCTCGCAGCGCCAGGCGCCGCCCGCGCGACGAAACGTGATGCGATCGTGCAGCCGGCCGGGCTGCCCTTGCCAGAATTCGAAATAGCCCGGCTGCAGCACATACCCGCCCCAGCCGTCAGGCAGGGGCACGTCCCGGCCTTCAAAACGCGTTTCGTTGTCGGCAAATCGCTGCTCGAGTTCTCGGCGGCTCGCGACCACGCGCGACTGATGCGAGGCGTACGCGCTGATCTGCGATGCGCGCGGACGGCGGCGAAAATAGCTTTCTGACAACTCGCGGGGGAGACGATGGACCGGCCCTTCCACCCGCACCTGACGTTCGAGCCTGTCCCACCAGAATACGAGCGCCGCCGGCGCGCCGGCGGAAAGTTCGTTTCCCTTGCGCGAGTCGTAGTTCGTGAAGAACGACAGCCCGCCATTCTGCGGACCCTTGTAGAGGACGATCCGCGCAGAAGGCCGGCCATCGGCGCCAACGGTCGCCAGCGTCATGGCGGTAGGCTCGATCATGCCGACGCTGGATGCGTCGGCGATCCAGCGCGCGAGCTGATCCATCGGCTCGGGCGCAAGATCCTGCTCGAGCAACGGCGAATTGCGGGTGTACTGCGGCATGGCCGTCGGCGGGCCCGTCTAGAATGTGCGCCTCATCCTACCCGGAAGCGTCCGCATGAAGCCGTTCCGCGCGCTGCGCGTGCACCAGGTCGACAAGGCAACCAGCGCGCAGCTGGATCAGGTTTCGATCGACGACCTGAGTCCCGGCGAGGTCGTGGTGCGCGTGCAGTGGTCCGGCATCAACTACAAGGACGCGCTGGCCGTCAGCGGCAAGGGCCGAATCATGCGCGCGTTCCCGCGTGTCGCCGGCATCGACCTCGCGGGCGTGGTCGAGCAGAGCAGCACGCCGTCGTATCGCGCCGGCCAGCCGGTGCTGGTTACGGGCTGCAACATCGGCGAGGTGCTCGATGGCGGGTATGCCGAGTACGCGCGCCTGCCGGCAGACGCCATCGTGCCGCTGCCAGAAGGCCTTACCGCCCGCGAGGCCATGGCGATCGGCACCGCGGGCTTCACCGCAGCACTCGCCCTGAAGCGCATGCTGGAGAACCATCAGGCGCCCGGCATGGGCCCGATCGCCATCACCGGGCCGACCGGTGGGGTTGGCAGCATCGCCATCGACCTGTTCAAGCGCGCTGGCTTCACGGTCCACGCCGTCACCGGCAAGGCCGGCAAAGCGGACGATTACCTGCGCGGGCTCGGCGCCGACGAGATCGTGTCGCGCCAAAGCCTGGACCTCGGCACCAAGCCGATGGAGCGCGGGCTGTGGGGCGGCGCGGTCGACAACCTCGGCGGCCCGACGCTGGCCTGGCTCACGCGCACGGTGAAGCCCTGGGGCAACATTGCCTCGATCGGCCTGGCGCAGTCACACGAACTGGCGACCACGGTGATGCCGTTCATCCTGCGCGGCGTCTCGCTTTTGGGCATCCACTCGGTCGAGTGCCCGCGGCCCTGGCGTGAGGAAATCTGGCGAAGGCTGGCCGGTGACTGGAAGCCGCGTCATCTGGGATCCATCGTGACCCGCGAAGTCGGGTTGGAGCAGGTACAGGCTGCCTGCACCGACCTTGTGCAGGGTACCGTCACGGGGCGTGTCCTGGTCAAGATTTGACCAAGGCGTTTTTCCCACCGCGCCAAGCTTCTCCTGACGTTAGAATCACGTTTGCAATCCGGGGAGCACCATGGGCTACAAGAAAACACGCGCCGCAGCGAGATTCTCGCTCGGTCTGAAGACACGCTTTGCGCTCGCGGCTGTCGCTGCAATCACCGCCGGCAGCGCCGGCGCGGCCAACGAGGTCCTGCCACCGGATCGCTATGTGGGATTCGGCGGCCTGTACATGCTGCCGGGCGACCGCGAGGTCGATTACGGCATCGGCTTCGACTTGGCCTATGGCCGCCGTATCGCCCAAGGGCTGTGGTGGGAAGGCAATGTCTTCACCACGGTGCTCGAGACCGGTGACTCCGCCGCTCCCGACTGGTATCAATCGGGTCTTGGCCTGAACCTGATCCAGTCGTTTTCGGATGAGCGCAGCACCCACCTTTATGGCCTCTTGGGCGGGGGCGTCGCGATCAATGACGCGACTCCGGACGAGAACGACGGCACCAGCGTTTACGCCAACGTCGGTTTCGGCGTTCGCGGCAAGGTCTGGCAAGACTGGGGCGTACGCCCCCGGGCCGACCTGCGCTATGTCTACGACACCTTCGACGAGGGCGTCGGCGACATCGTCATAGGCCTGGCGCTCGAGATCCCGCCGAAGCGGGAAAAAATCGTCGAGCGCATCGTCCAGGTCGAGAAGATCGTCGAGGTTCCGGTCGAGGTCGAGAAGATCGTCGAGAAGGAAGTGGTTTGCGTGGTGCCGCCGGTTGAGGCGCCTGCGGCCCCGGTCGAGCCTGTAGTGGAAAGCGACACCGACCGCGACGGCGTGCCCGACTCCGCCGACACCTGTCCGGAAACGCTGGCCGGGGCGAAGGTCGACGAGAAGGGCTGCGTCAAGGAGCAGCAGAAGATCAGCTTGCCCAACATCGAGTTCGAGCCGGCCTCAATCGTGCTGGCTGGAGGCGGCAAGGAGAAACTCGAGGCGGTGGTGGCGTTCCTGCAGAACCAGAAGGGAGTCCAGATCGACATCTTCGGGCACACCGACTCGCAGGGCCGCGACGCTTACAACCTCAAGCTCTCCGACGGTCGCGCCAATTCGGTCATGACCTATCTCGTCAGCCGCGGCGTCGAGCCCTCGCGTTTGACCGCCAAGGGCTTCGGCGAGACGCAGCCGATTGCGACCAATGAGACGGTGGAAGGGCGTGCGCTGAACCGGCGCGTTGAATTGCTGCTGCGCACGAAATAGCCTGGGCATCAACAAAAACGGGCGGCCTTCGGGCCGCCCGTTTGTTTGCAGGGTGGGCCGCTCCCACAGGGAGCGGACAACTATTCAGCGTGGAGGCGGCGGCGCGGCCGTAGCAGTCCGGCGAGCCCCAGGATCAGCAGCACGGCCGGCGCGATCGCGCCGCCGATGCGGTTATTGCCATCGGTCCGCGCCGCGACGTCACCGAGGACCGTGATCGTCTGCTCCGCGAGGTTGGTGCTGGCGCGGCCGGTGTCGTCGCTGACTGTCAGCTTGGCGCGGTAAACGCCCGGTGTGAGGTAACGGTGCGACACCTGCACCGAACCGCGACCGCCGAAACTCCCGGTCTGGGGCGATGGGGTGCCGGGCTCATCGCCAAAGGTGATGGACCAAGTGTCCAGGGTCGCGCCTTCCGGCACCGTTCCCGACAGGGAGAAGATCACGTCCAGCGGTGCCGCTCCTTCACCCGGCGATGCCTTCAGCTCACCCAGCACTAGTGCCGCGGCAGAGCAGACGTCGATGCCGCGCACGGTGTAATCGGTCGTGGCGCTGGTGTCGCGGCTGGTGGTGTTGGCGCCGATGCGCGCGCGCGCCTCAAACCCTGCGAGGAGGTCGCCGGCGTCGGGATTGCCGAACAAACTGCGCGCCGCGACCAAGGTGATGGTGCCGTCGTCGGCGAAGCCGCTGGCCGCATCGAGGTCGCCGTCCTTGGCGAAGGTCGTCACGGTGGCAACAGCGTAGGTGCCGTACTCGTAGCTGGGCGCGGCGGCATTGGCGGCATTCATGCCGATGTAGAAGTTTCCCGGGAACAGCAACGCGTAGAACGCGCCGGGTGCCGGCGTGCCGCCCGTGAAGCCGGCGACCTTGTAGGTGAACACGAAGCTGTCGGCGCGGTCGACGGGTTCCGAGACACCGACAAAGACGATGTCCATGTCGTCGCTGGGCGGGCTGGCGTCCCCGGTCGGATCGGTGATGACGATGTCCCCGGGCGCCGTGCAGGTGTCAATGACCGGCAGGATGGTGACGACCAATTCGATAATGTTGCTGTCGAGCGCCATGCCGACGCTGTTTTGGGCCACGACCTTGTAGTAGTACTTCTCGACCAGCGGGTCCGGGGTCGTGTCGACGAATGTCGTCGCCTTGCCGGCGTCGCCGAGGACGGAGAACGGTCCGGCTGCGCTGGTCGCCCGCGACACGCGGTAATTGGTTATCTTGCTGCCGCCGGTGTCCGGCGCATTCCACACCACCCGGCTGAACTCCGAGGTGCGCACGCTGAGGTCCTGGCGCCCGCAGGCGGGAGCGGGCTTTATCGGCGTTGGATTGTTGTACTGCGTCAGCGGCTTGTTATCGAAGGCCGCGAACATGGTGCGACCGCCGGATTGGCGCACGATGGATGCCTTGGCCGCGAAACCGTTCGCGCTGGGGTCCCGCACGCAGCCGCCAATGCAGCCGTCGGCGTAGGCGAACAACAGCCGCCCCTCATCGTCGATCTGGAGGTCGTTGAAGTCGAGCAGGTTGCGGTTGGTGCCGTCGGGGCCGACGCCGCCGAAGCCCTGAATGGGGTCGAACGGCGTCACATTGGCCACGTGGTAATCGACGCCCTCGTTGTAGGTCGTCGCGATGTAGCCGTGCCACACGCCCTGGAACGCCAGCGAGGCGCCGTTGCCCGGGGTGGTGGTGCCGAGGAACGCGCAGGCCGCGCGCCCGCCGTCGCCGGCCACCGCCTGCGGGAAGCGCGACTGCACGATGCCGAGCGGCGCGCCGATGTTCTTGTCCCTGATCCAGGTCACGCCCTTGTCCTTCGACACGGCCATGCGCACGCTGCTGTCGGCGTTCTCGTAGCACATGTACAGCGTGCCGTCGGTGGCGATGCCAATCGAGGGATCCGAGCCGGCACCGCCGGTGCTCTCCGGCAATGTGTGGACGGTCCAGGTCTGGCCGGCGTCGTTGCTGACATGCACGATGACCTGGCCGGCAGTGCCGCCAACCGGCGCGATGCACTGCGAGCTGTCAGGCACGTAGACCGTGCCGTCCGGCGCGACCTTGACGTGACCGTGCAGGCCCCCGGCGCCACAGTCCAGGTTCTTGAACGCCATGCCCGGGCCGAAAGTCTGGCCGCCGTCGTCGCTGCGCGAACAGAAAGCTGCCGCCACAGACTGCGAGCAGTAATAGACCGCGCGCTTTGGGACGCCCGGCGGCCACGTCGCCGTGGGCGGCGTGGCGGCGGCGGGGTAGGGTCCTGAGGCGATGGTCTGGTGGTCGGCGCCTCCGTTCGATGCGCCGATCTGGCCCGGCGTCCAGTTCTCGCCGTCATCGTCGGTGAACTCGAAAGCGCTGTTCGAGCCTGTCAGCTGAGAGTTGAATATGCGGCCCGTCGCTTCGTCCGTGAACAGGATCGGGTCGAGGCTGTTGATCGTGGTCAGCAAACCGGATTTGTCCTCCCAGGTAGCGGGGCAGCTCGCCGGCAGCAGCGGCGGCACCACTTCTTCCTGGTAGGTCTGGCGCAGCGCGTGCGTGTACGAAATGAACATCGTGCGATTGGTAAACTTGTTGTAGCCGATCGATGGCTCGGCCGCGTCGTCGCCCATGCCGGAAGGGGCGACATGGATCTGGAAGCGCGGCCCCAGGCCGGAGGCGGTTGAAATGGTGCAGCCGTCAGCGTCCACGCTGGCGCCAGCGGGCGTGCCGGGGCAGACGTCGACTTCGTTCGGCACCCCATCGTCGTCGAGGTCCGGCGAGCCGCCCGACCTGGAGGTGGCAGTGAGCGTGAGCCGGCCTCGATACGGCGTGGCCGTCGGCGACACGAACGGGCAGATGATCGCGTCGTACGCGCCGGCGACCGGATCGTTGGCCGAGACGTTTTCTTCGGGCGTGCCGCCGTCGCTGTCGCCGACCAGGTTGCCGTCCTGCAGCACCGTCAGCACGTAGTCGCCGTCGGTATCCCACTCGACGTGGAAATCAGCCTTGACGGTAAAGTCGTCGTAGAGGTCGGGCGGCACCGTCAGGTTGATGATGTGACCGTCTTCACCCACGCCGGCACCGGCACAGGTATTGGCGCCGCCGAACACCCCCGCAGGGGCGGTCCCCTCCCACGTGACGACGACGACCTGGCCGTGCGCCGTGGGCACTGCGACCGTCTGCGACGGGGGCGTCGAGGCCAGCGTCGAAAGGGAGACCAGGGCCAGGGCGGCCGCAAGGCGAGCGGGAGAGCGCATTAAAAAACCTCTGGAACAGGGGTACTTCCGCTCCGCCCGGCCGGGCCTCCACTCGACGTGGACGGAGCTTCAGTGATGCCGGCGAGTCTACCGTGACTATCCGGTGCCGGCGCAGGGCGTCGAGCTAGTAAAAAGAGACTGCGAAACAAAATTTCAAATGTCCCCGGTCAGCAGGCGAAGCCGGCTCCTCGCCGGCCACGCAGCCCGCCCAACAGCGCCAGCATCAGCAGCGCGAGCCCCGACATGCCGCCGCCGACCTTGTTGTTGTCGCTGAGCGCGTTGGCCGCTGGCGCCACTGCCGCCACGTTGCGGACCATCACGGTGATGTCATCGGTGTCCTGGGACGTGCCGTCGCTGGCGGTGACCCGGAACGTCAGCGGCCGATCGACGTCCACCGGCGGCGCCGTGAACGACGCGCTGGCGCTGTTGGCGCCGGTGATCGTCACCAAGGGTCCGGCCGTTTGCGTCCATGCATACGTGAGCCCATCGCCGTTGGCGTCCACCGCCACGGCGTTCAGCATCACTCCCGCGCCCTCATCGACGGCAAAATCCACACCGGCGCTGACTTCAGGCGGCGGGTTCAGCACGGTGATGCCGACTTCCGCTGCGTTGGTGCTGCCGGCGTTTTCCGAGTCGCGGATCTCCAGGGTGGCCGTATAGCTGCCGGGTTGTGCATAGACGTGCTCGATCAGCGGCTCGTCCTGCGTCACCGGAGCGCTGCTGTCGCCGAAATCGAAGGTGTAGCTGACGACGCTGCCGGCGACCGCGGGTGTGGTGGAGTCTGAGCCATCGAAGGTGACGGTCAGCGGCGCGGGGCCGCTGGTCACGTCGGCGGTCAACACTGCGAGTGGCTTGGCAACGATCGGACACGGCAGGTTGCCAACCAGCACGTACGACTCCAGCGCGGCGGCGCTGTCGACCGTCAGCCCCGCGCCATTGTTCGGGTTGCTGGTCTGGCGGATTGAGCCGGCGAGGCCGGTGATGGCGTCGCCGGTGTTCAGGCTGAACTGCGCCTTGTCCAGCACCAGCGTAATCGTGCCGTTGGTGTCAAAGCTGCTGCCAGGCAGGTCACCCTCAATCGTGAACAGGCCCACTCCGGAAGTGCCAGGAGCCGCCTGCGTTGAGCGATAGCCGCGCTTGAAGCCCGGAGCCGCGCTGCTGCCACCGGGACCCACGGTGTCCATCGCGACGAACTGAGCCTCGACGTCGGTCCGCGCAGGCGTGTTGAAGTACACGTACCAGCGGTAGTTCGCGATCGGCGCGGGATTCAGGTTGTCGACCTTCATGGTGACCACGAGCTTGCCGGGCATATCGCCAGGCTCCGCCAGCCAGATGCGGCGCAGGTCGTCCATGCCGGTCTGGGAGCTGTCTCCAGTTGTGCCAGGGCCGCTGAGCACGCGCGTCAGGCCCGGGAGCTCGCACGCGCGCTCGTTCGACGGCGGCACGGTGCCGGGGGCGAGGCGCGTGGTGAAGGCGCGGCCGAACATCGGCTGGCCCACGGCGGTCTGCCCGGTGCTCGTGGCCGGCGACGGCGCATATTCGAGCGTGCCCGCGTCGTTCAGCACCAGCACGCGGATGTTGTGGATCGGCTCGTTGATCGGCGGATAGCCGAGCTGCGCGTAGGGCACGAAGAAGCTGATGACGTTTCCGGCACGCTCGACCAGCGTCGCGACGGCAGTGTTGGTGGCGCTCGGCTCGGCGGCGACAACGCCGTCGGCGTCCGCGATGATCGCGGTCCGCGTAGGCACGCCGCGCACGTTCTGCTCGACCCGATAGGTCAGCGATGGCGACGCGAAGTCTGCCGCGTCGGCGACCGTGAGCCGGTACATAATCCCCGGGCCTTCGCTGTTGTAATTCTGCATGGTCAGCTGGACGACGTCAGCCGCGCCTTCGGCGATGTCGAAGTCTTCGTTGTCGACGAGCACGGTCCATTCCTCGTCCACCGGCCGCAGCCCGGCCTTGGTGATCGTGGTGCCGCTGTCCCGGAGATCGTTCAGCGCCGCCTGCATGTCGACCAGGCCGGCGCCGTAGCCGAAGTGGATGGTGCTGCCCGCGTGCTGCGGGTCGGCCTCGTAGTTGCCGCCAACCTTGCGCGCGGTGCGCTGCAGCAGCAGCTCGATTTCGGCGGGCGTGATGTTGGGCTTGGCCTGCGCGATCGCGCCGATGACGCCGACGATGTTCGGCGTCGCCATCGACGTGCCGGAGATGGTGCCGTACCAGGGCTGCCACTCGGTTTCGGCTGCAGCGTCGTCGCCGCCGGTGCAGATGGCCTGCGTCGGCGTCGCCTGTGTGCAGGCGGAGGTGCTGAGATCGCCCGGTGCCGAGATGTCGGGGTACTTGTCGGGATTGCCCTTTTTGCCGCGGCTCGAGAAGCTCGACAGGGGCGCGTCGAGCGCGCCGGTGCCCTGGTCGTTGTAGCTCGCCACGCAAATCAGGCCCGGCGTGGGATTCTTGCAGGCCGAACTCGTTCGGTCCTTGGTACCGTCGCCGCCGTCGTTGCCGGCCGCGAAGACCATGTTCACGCCGCAGCCGATGATGCGGTTGATCAGTTGCGAGTCCGCATCGCCCCCGTTGTAGGGATAGCCCTCGTCGGTGTCGGGGTTGATGCCGTCGCCGTAGGAATTGTTCACGGCCTTGAGGGTCCGGAATTCCGGCAGCCCGATGTTGTCGAGCAGGTGCTGGTAGGCGACCGTGATGTTCAGCACGAAGATCACTGCGCCGTGGGCCCAGTGCATGATCTGGGCCTTTGGCGAGGCCGATGTGAATGTGCCGGGCAGGAACGGCGCCGTGGCGGCGTCGGCGTAACTGCCGTTGGACTGCGTGCCGTCACCGGCGACGATGCCGGTGACGTGCGTGCCGTGCCCGCCGCCGGCGTTCTCGCTGTCCGCGTAGCCGACGTCGACGTATCCCGCCGCCGCGTACTTGAAGTTGTGCACGATGCGGCCGGCGAAGTCCGGGTGCGCGCCGAACAGGCCGCTGTCCATGACGCCGAGCGTGACGCCCTCGCCGGTCAGGATCTTGCCGCCCGCATCGCGATACGGCCCGTCGGCCACCGTTTCCTGCGCCATGCGGATGCGCGTGGTCCAGCTTTGCGTGGCGTCGAGGTAGCGCAGCGGCTTGTTGTGCTGGATGCGCATGACCAACGGGTGGTTCACCAGGCTCCGGAATGCCGCGACCCGGCCTTCCGCGAACACCGCCGTCGTGTAGCGCCGGAAGTCGTGCGAGATTTTCAGGCCGAGCGCCTGCACTGCCGCGTCCTGCTGCGCACGTGTGCCCGCGCGGAAGAAGTGCACGAACGCGCCGTAGGGCGCGCCATTGCCGAGGCGCGTCCATTCCTTTTGCACGGCCGAGTCGACGGAGGTGGCGCCGCTCGTGGGCACCTGCGCGACCGCCATCGCGGCGCCGCTGGTTGCGCACGCCGCCGTTGCAGGGCAGCCCTTGGCGTCCACCGACGCGCCAGGGGGCGTGCCGGCGCAGTCATCGACCAGGTCGGGTACGCCGTCGTTGTCCGAGTCCGTCGCGTTGAGGGCAACGATCGAGTCGCACGCTGGGCCGGTGCCGGCACAGGCCTGCTGCGAGTCGTAATAGATCCGCGATCCCTGGCCGGCGTCGAGGTAGTTGTGCTCAAGCTTCAGGGTCAGCGTATCCGTCGTGCCGTTCAGCGTGATCGGTGTGGTGACGACGAAGCTGCCGCGCAGCAGGGTCGGTACGTCCGGCGTCGGCGGCGTGTCGACGATGATGTGGAACTCGTCGACGGTCGTCGGAGAAACCTGGGTGTCGTTCTTCCATAGCTGCGCGGCCCACTCGCCGAGGGCGAGCGACGTGCAGGTCGCGTTGCACGACGCCCAGAACTTCACTGCGACCTTGCCTTGGATCGTCACGGCAGCGGCCGGATGCCAGGTCCAGTTCGAGTCGTACGGTCCCTGGGCGGTGCCGCCGATGATTGGATTGAATTCGTAGCGCGCAGCCGGCGCGACGTCGAGCGTCGCCGACGGCATCAGGAAAGGGCCGAAGCAGGTCACGAAATCGTTGGCGCCGTTGCCCGTGCAAGGCGTGCCGAGGTCGGGGTCGCTGTCGTGGGTGTTGCCGTGGAAATGCAGCAGGTACTCGGGGAGTGCTTGCGCGAGAACGGGTTGCGCCAGCAGCAGGGCAAGTACGGTGAGACCGCGGGCGAGCAACGTGTTCATCGAAAGACTCCTCAACGATATTCGCCCCGCGCGTAGCCGCTCCCACGCAGGCCAGCAGCAGCGGGCTCACAAAGGGAAACGGGGAGAGATGACGATAGGTTCAGATGACGTTTAGTTTACGCCGCCATCACTGCCGTGGGTCTAGGAAAATTGCTCTACCGAAGACGGGGGCCCGAGGGGCTCAGTCTTCCTTGGCGGCTTCCTTGGCCAGCTCGCGCCGAGTCTTCTTGCGCTCCACCATGCGCGGCGACGGAATCCGCTGCGATCCCGCTGGCGGGGGTGTGGCGTCGGCGATCACCTCTTTCAAAGCCATGCGGCCGACGGCCGGGTAGGTCAGGCTGCCAAAGTACAGCCACGGGCCATGCTCGCGCACGCTGGTAATAGGGGCATAGGCGTCGTCGCCGGCGTACTGCAAGTTGTGGACGACCTTTCCGTCGAGGTTCAGGCCCAGGACGAAGGCGTGCTTATTCGCGCGCGGCAGCAGGAATGCCGGCATCTTGGCGACGACACTACGCAGGAACGCATTGCCGGGCAGCAGCCGGTCGAGCAGCGCGTCGCGCGGCGCAAAGATGGCCACCCAGAACAGGTCTCGGTTGTTGTAAGTGACATTGTCCGGAAAGCCGGGCAGGTTGTCGATGAACACGTCGTGCGTGCCGGCCTTCGGCCCCTTCAGCCAGTAGCGCAGGATGCGGTACTCGCCGGTCTCGTTGACCAGCACGTAAGCGTCGTCAGGGCCCACCGCGACCCCATTGGCAAAGTGCAGGCCCGAAAGGAGCACGCGAGTGGCCATGGTGGCGACGTTGTACTCGAGCAACCGTCCGTTGGCGCCATGCTCGAGCAGGTCGACCATGTGCCGGCCATACCGGAACTTGTGCGACGCGTCGGTGAAATAGATGTTCTTGTCGAGGAGCGTATTGTCGGCGTCGTCCGTGAAGCCGAAGGGCACGCCATCGGCTTCCTGGCCCAGCGTGGTCAGCGTCCGTCCGAAGTGCAGCAGGCCTCTCTTGGCATCGGCGATGACGATGCCGCCTTTGGGTCCGAAGGTGATCCCCAGCGGCCGGCCGCCAGTGTTCACCACCTCAGTGAAAGAAGCCCCATCAGGCTCGAGCCTGACGACGCGACCGTCGGCATAGCCCGCATACACCCGGCCTGTGGCGTCGACGTTCACCGCCTCGGGACCCTTGCCGACGCCGGGCAGCAGCTTCTCGATACCCCTCAGCTTGTCGTTGTAGGCGTAAACGCCCTCGAGCGGCGGCGCCTGCGGCGGCGTCCACGCCTGCGGCTCCATGCCGGTCGGCCACGCCAGCAGGTACAGCAGCGCCGCCGCGAACAGCGCCAAGCCGACCTTCAGCGCTTTCACGCGTTCGGGTGTTCCGGTCGCCGGCGCCGGATGCACGCAAGCCCCAGCATCAGCAATGCCAGCGGCGGCATCGCACCGACCTGCGAGTTGCCGATCACTCCCGGCGTGTTGGCCAAAGTGTCGGCGACCAGCACGTTGATCTGGTCCGTGCTCTCCTCGCCAGCGGGATCGGTGACCGTCACCTCGAACGTAAGCACCGCGTCACTTCCCACGGTCGGGGCGGTGAAACTCGGATTGGCCGTGCTCGAGTTGGTGAGCGTGACGGCAGGCCCGGCGACCTGGGACCAGGCATAGGTCAGCGGCTCGCAATCGGGATCGACGGTGCCTGCCGCGCTCAACATGACGCCGGACGCCTCCTCGACGGCGAAGTCGTTGCCCGCCGAGGCAACGGGCGGGGTGTTGTTGTTGACGACGGTCACCCGCACGTCATCCGTGCTGCTGCCGGTGGGCGTCGTAACCGTCAACCGGAAATCGAGGAGCGAGTTCGTGCACACGCTGGGAGCGCGGATGCTCGGGCTGGCGGTGTTGGCGCCAGTCATCGTCGCGCTCGGGCCCGCCAGCTGCGACCAACTGAAGCTCAAGGTCTCTCCGTCCGGATCGTTCGAGCCTGATCCGTCCAAAGTGCGGTCGGCGCCTTCGATGACTTGCGCATCCGGGCCTGCGTTCGCGACCGGCGGCAGGTTGATGTTCACCACCGCGGGGACGATCGCGCTGAAGCGACTCGCGATCGGCTGCCCTCCGACCAGATACGAGGTGCGCACCCGATAGCAGTGCGTGCCCGTGCGTCCGCTGAGCGTGTGCGAACGGCCCGAGGTGACGAGGTTGTCCCACTTGTCGACGCTGAGCCGGATGTCGTCCACGTACCAGCCGTACTGGTTGTAGAGGAAGAACTCCGAGTCGCCTACGAACATCTTGAAGCGCAGGCGCAGGCTTTGGCCTGCGTACGTCGACAGGTCGATCGTACGGACAGCCAATGCGTCGGCGGCATAAGCCTCGGCCGCGGCATCGGACTCGAGCGCGCGAGCCGTGCTGTAGACCTCGACCCACGTCACGCCGTTGTCGACCGACACCTCGACGCTGCCCTTGTCCTCCGGCTCGTTCATGTACCACTCGGAGAACTGCAGCGACGCGCCGGCACCGGCGGGGAGGTTGATCGCGTTCTTGTACGTCAGTGTCGAGGTGCCGAATACGACTTCGCTGTTGGCACTCGCCCAGAACGTCGTGCCTGGGTGCAGCGGTTTGGGCTTGCTCGTGGATTCGGTCCAGACCGGCCCGAAATCCGGATCGTCGGTTGCCGCGGTCCACATTCCGAGCCCGTTCTCCGCATCATCTTCGAGCACCGGCCCGCACGAAATCTGGGTTTCCTGCAGCAGGTCGGGACCACTCGCGCCGGCCGGCTGAGTCCAGTTGAGCGTGTACGTGCCGTCGCTATCCGGGTTCTCGTAATCGGCGCCGAGCGTAAGGACGGGCGCGTCCAGGGCGGGGCAGCTGTAGACGCGCACGTTGTCTACATACCAGCCATCGACGCCGTTGCAGCCGTCCTGGCTGTAGGTGAGCCGCAGCTTCACGGTATTGCCAGGGGCGGCAATGCCAGCGAGATCGACGATGGTGGTGCCCCACGAACCCGGCGGTGAGCCGGACGGTGCGTTGACGTCGACGCCGTTCCAGGCCGCCTCGCCAGCATTTGGATTGGTGTTGAGCCCGATCGGTGGGGGCGCGTCAAAGGACGTCGATGGCGCATTGAACGCGTATTTGTCCTGCGGCACCAGCGCGTAGGCGCCGCCGTTGACGCTGACCTCGAGCTGACCGCCGTCGAAGCCGGCTTCGGTGGCGACGTAGTGATCGAAGCGCACATGCAGGTCGTTGGCGCCCGCGGGGATGACGATCGCCGGGCTGTCATAGGTGAACTGGCCCGAGTAATCGCCGGTTCCCGGCGAGCAGTCGCCGCCACCCGCCTGGCCCAGCGGGATGTTGCGCGCGAGCGCGGCGGTGCCGGGACGACCCGCCGGCAGGGTCGCATCCAGCGTGAAATCGCGCAGGCTGCGAGTGCCGTCATTCCACTCCGTGAATTCGCCCGTGCTGGTCTTGGCCCAGCCGTCGTCGCCCGACTCCCAGTCTTCGACGAAAACATTTGCAGCGCCGTCGCAGGCTGCGGGCGCATTCGGCTGCAGGACCGGCAAGAACGGGCACGGTGTGCTGAGGAACATCTCCGTTGCGAGCATGGCTTTGTGGAGCGTGTCGCAATCGGCCTGCGTGATGACCTGGCCCGATGGAGCGCCGGTCGGACCGCGCAGCCCGGTGACGCCCTTGAGGTCCTGGCAAGACGCCTCCAGCGCCGCCGCATGCTGGGGAAAATCGGTGGTGGGGGTGTGATAGTTGTTCGATGCGTGGAAATAAATCTGCGCGGCCTTCACCAGGCCGAGGCCAGTGAAGGTCTGGCCGTTATAGGCGTTGCGCTCCGCTGCCGGCGAGCCGGCCGCACCCTGGCCGGCCGTGCCGTCGACCAACATTGCAAAGGCGTGATTCGGAACGCTGGAGTTGTAGTGCACGCCGCCGTTGTCGTCGGCGCCGCAGGAGTAATTCTCGGAGGTGGCCTTGCCGGGGTTGCCAAGGCCGAAGTCATCGGGCTTCCACATGTCCCGCAACAAGAGCGCTGCGGCTTCTTCGCTGAGATCCTCGCCAACCACCCAGCGGCTGCCGCCGTCCTCGTAGTACTCGTGCTCGCTCAGGGTCAGCCCGCCCAGCGGGCCTTCCAGGTTGTTCACCAGGTCGTAGGTCTCGCCGAAGATGTCCGAGTAGCTCTCGTTGAGCGCGCCGGACTGGTACTGATAAATGAGCCCGTGCATGAACTGCGTATAGGCATGGCTCCATTCGTGGCTGACGACGTCGTCGACGTCGAAACCGGCGCAATAGTTGGTTGAGTCGCCGTTCCAGTAGGCATTGGGGCAGTTCTCGTTGGTCAGCAGCACGCTTTTCTGCAATTGACCGACGTAGTCATCGCCGCGCGTGGGGGACCAGGCCGGAGCCTTGACGTCCGGCTGGCACGGGCCGCCGTTGTCGCACGCGTCGTAGCCTTTGCGGCCGAACATGTTGTCGTAGAGCTTGTAGGTTCCGCCCGCGAAGATGTACAGGTTGTCGAGCGGCGGATTGCTGGGGTAATCCGAGGCAGCCGTGCTGCCATGGCCGGGGTCGTTGATAAGGGGCACGTCCGCCGGTGCGCCGAGGCTCCCCTCCGTATAAGTCGGTGGGATCGGCGTGCCCGCCGCCGTCTGCTGTTCCGGGGTGTAGATCTCGCGGTTCAGCACGCTGTGCACCTGGCTGATCCGGTTCAGCACCGCGCCAGTGCGCGCATCGACAAAAACGTGGTCGCGAACGTCGCCACGCTCGGAAGCAACCGTGACCTGGTAAGCCATGCGCGATCCGACGAAGCGCCCCTGTAGCAGGCCGATCGGGTAAATCGTCCAGGAGCCGGCGCCCACGCGCAGTGCATGACCCGGATGGTGCTTTGCCGAATGGATGCGGGCGACATCGCGCAGCCGCGCCACGGTCAGCGGCCGGTCTACGGCGACGCGCGAAGCATCTGGTACAAAGACGCCGTTGATGCCGGTGATGCCCTGATCGTCAAGGTGCACGATCAGGCGCGCGGCGAAGACCGGCACGCTTTCCCGGTGCTGCTCGAACTGCACGTGCGTCCGACCGGCGATGTCACGCGACACGCTGCGCAGGGTCACCTGGCGCTCGAGGTCCGGATCACCGAACAGAGCTCCGTGCAGGTCGAGGAACAGCCGCGCGCGCTGCTCCGGCGTACCGGCGCCACCGTCGGCGAACAGCGTGCGGCCCACGGGCGCGCGCACCAAAGCGGAAGCGCTCAATGAGGACGAGTGGTGCACCAGTGCTTCGCCCGCTGCCGCGCGGAATCGCTCGAGCGATTGCTGCCGGTCCGCGGCGGCGCGTTCCGGCAGCGCCTGCGCGTCGACCATCACGCAAAGGGCAAGCGCCGTCAGGGCGCCAAATTTGGCATGCTCGAACATCGGGTCACTCCACTGGCCGCCTGGGGCGGCCTCTTCGAATCGGTCAGTGCCGCGGGCGTCGGCGTCGCAGGGCCAGCAGGCCCAGCACGAGGAGGCTGAGCGGGGCTACGGCACCGCCCAAGCGATTGTTGCCGGCGGATTCTGCGGTTACGACCCCCACGCTGCGCACGTCGATGACGCGTTGGGCGACATTGTCGCTGCCCTTGGCGCGCGAATCGGTCACGCGCAGCTTCGCGTTGTACAGGCCGATGCGGTCATAGGTGTGTGTCCACACCGGAGTTGCGCCGCCACTGGCGGAAGATCCGGTGCCATCGCCAAAGTCGATGATGTAGTTGACCACCGAGTCCGGTACTTCGGTATCCGCGTCGTACGACGCCCTGCCGTCGAAGGTAACCGTGAGCGGGCCGAGGCCCGCCTGCGGGGTGGCATCGAGCACGGCAACGGGCGCCGTGTTCGGCAGGCAGATGCGTGTGCCGCGGATCGTGTAATCACCCGGCCCGATGACGTCGCGGCTCGGCGCGGCGCTCTGGCCAGCGCGCGTGCGAGCCTCGAGGCCCGACAGCACGTCACCCGGGCTGATCGTGCCGAGGAGGCTGCGCGGGACGACCAGGTGGATGAAGCCATCGGTCTTGAACGTGCTGCCATCGGCCAGCGTGCCCTGGGGCGTAAACGTCGTCACCGTGTCGACGGTGTAGGTGCCGTAGCGAAACGCGGGCGCACCGCTCTCGGTATCCATGGAGACGTAGAAATTTTCGCCCGAGCGCTTTTTCGTCATCGCGAACCAGTACTGCCCGGGCGATGGCGCCGGGTCCAGGCTGTCGACCTTCATCGTGATGAAAACATGCTCCGGCTGGCTCGGGAGCTCGGCGGCATAAAGGCCTTGCAGGTCGGTCTGCGGCGTGCAGCCGCCGCCGGTGCCGGTGCAGGCGCCTGCCGACGGTTCCGTCGCAACGGTCACGCCTGGCAGCGTGCAGGAATCCTCCACCACGGGCACCGTGATCGGCAGTTCGATCACGTTGCTCGCGGACGCCGCGCCCTTGGCGTTCTCCGCGACGACTTTGTAGTAGTACTCCTCGACCGCCTCGTCCGCGGTCGGGTCGAGGAAAAACGTCTTCGGGCCGGCATCGCCAATGAGGTCAAACGTGCCGGTCGGAGACGTGGAGCGATAAACCTTGTAGTTCAGGATGGGGCTGCCGCCCGTGTCGGGCTCCGTCCAGTTGACCCGCGTCTCGAAGGTCGTTCGCAGGCTGAGGTCCGCGCGCGCGCAAGCGGCTGCCGGCTTCACCGGTATGGCGCTGTTGAATTGCTTGCCCACGAGGTCATCCAGCGCGGCGCGGAGGGTGCGGCCGCCGGACTGGCGCGCGATGACGGCGTTGTCGGAGTACGTGTTCTGTGAGGGCTTGAGCACGCAGGCGCCGCGGCAGCCATCGGAATAGCCGAACAGCACGCGGCCGTCGTCACCGATGACGATGTCGTTGAAGTCGAGCAGGTTGCGGTTCGTGCCGCACAGCGTTCCCGAAAGGCAGATGCCGCCGGCGCCCTGCACGGGATCGTTCGGGGCAACATTGACGGTGTGCCAGGTCTTGCCTCGATCGTAGGTCGTGGCGACGTACGGGTACCACACGCCGGGGAAGTCCTCCGCCTCCGGATTGCCCGGCGTGCTGGTGCCGAGGAATGCGCACGCGGCGCGGTCGCCATCGCCGGCCACGGCGGTCGCGAAGACGGTATGCACCACGCCCACGGCGGCGCCGAGGTCGTAATGGCCCGACCAGGTGTTGCCCTTGTCCTGCGAAACGCTTGCGAAAATCTTTCCGCCGCCGCCTTCCGCGTAGCACATGTAGGCCGTGCCGTCGTCGGCGACGCCGAGGCCGGGATCGTCCCCCGCGGACGACTGCGGAATGGTTTTCACCGCCCATGTCACGCCGCTGTCGTTCGAAATGCCGAAGCCGACCTTGGCACCGCAGTTGCCGAACGGGACATAGACGGTGCCATCGTTGCGGGCGACCTGGACGTGCCCGTGCAAGCCACCGAGCGTGTTGTTGCAGTCGGTCGCCGTGTCACGGAACACGATGCCGGGCCCGAAGCTGATGCCTCCGTTGTCCGAGCGCGAGCAGAACGCGGCTGCCACCGACTGCGAGCAGTAGTAGACGGCGTAGTCCTCGGTAGCGGAGGGCGGCTTGGCGCCCGGGGCCCAGGGGCCCACGCCGATCGTCTGATGGTCTGCGCCGCCGTTCGGCGGACCCGCCTGCCCCGGAATCCATGTTTCGCCGTCGTCGTCGCTGAACGCGAAGATGCTGTTGGCACCCGACAGCGAGGACTGGAACGTGCGACCGGTGGTCTGCTCGGTCTCGAGGATGGGGTCAAGCGTGTTCACCGCGCCGACGTACGACTTGTCCTCCCAGATCGCCGGGCACGACTCGGGCAGCGCGTTGCCAGCCGCGTCCACCACGCCGATCGCCGCCGCATTTTCGGCGTAAGTCACGCGGTCGACCTCGGTGCTGGCGATGAACATCGAGGCCTTGCTCGCCGGGTTGTAGCCGAGGGTCGGTTCGCCTGCCGTGTCGGCGAGCCCGGGAGGCGACTGCAAGTCATAGAACCGCGGCGGCAAGCCGCTGGCCAGCTTGGGCGGCCCCACTTTCTGGAGCTGCGGCCGTCCGCAGATGGTGTTGTCGTGCAGCACGTAGGCCGCGGTGCTGCGCGACAGGTCGTTGTTCGGCATGCCGTCGATCACCGACGTAGCGCCGGCGCCGACGCCGCCGACGTCCGTCGTCGCCGTCACGCCTGCGTTGAATGCCGTGAGCTCCTGCCCGGGCGCGGTGAGGCCGAGGTCGGTGGCCTTCACGGCGATCGTGATCACGCCCGAGGCGGAGTCGAACGAGCTGGATCCGTCCGCCGGCTGCGCGCCGCCGACGAAGCGGCCGTCGACGGTCCCGGCGCTGTTCGCCCCGGGGATGTAGAGCTGGAAGATCGGCGTACCGGCATTGTCGCCGGTCATGCGTACGCCACGGACGCCGCCCGGTGCATTGAAAGAGACAAACCAGGAATTTGACGGATTTGGCTGCGCGCCGGCGTTGACGGTCAGGCGGAAAGCGAGAAGCTGGTCCTCGATACGATCGCCTGTGGCTGGATTCTGCGCCGGCTGATACATCTGGAGCGATCGCAAGTCGGTTCCAGGCACGCTGCCGGTATTGTCGGCAGCCGGGTCCACGAGCACCGTCAAACCGGGAGCAAGGCAGCTCTCGGGTTCACCTTCGGGCAGCGGGCAACCGCGCGTGTCCACGGACGTGCCGCTCGGCGTGTCGGGACACTCGTCAACGTCATCGCCGACGCCGTCGCCATCGGCGTCGGGCGGCGGTGGCGGTGGCCCCTCCACAAGCGTGACCGTCACGTCGCCGCCTTCGTGTGGAGAGCCTGGCACCACCTGGATCTGATAACGGGTCGTGCCGTTGGTCACCGGGTACTCGAGGAAGGGCTGGGCGGGCGGGTTGTCGCGATAACTCTTGAGCAGCGCGCCGCTTTCGCTCGCGAGCTGCAGGTCGATGTCACTGGCCCCCCCGGTGACGGCCGCCTCGATGCGCAGGAAGTCGTTGGGATTCGTCGTCAAAAAATTCGCGGGCAGCTCTACGGTGAGCGTGAAAATGTCGCAGGGGTCGGTCGGCCCGGTGTTGCAGGTGTAGGTGTCCTCGCTCGCTCCCGAGGCGTTTGCGATTGCCGCGAAAGGAAAGGTATAGCTCAGGGTGCGCGCATTGGGCCTGATGACCCCGGACGCAGGGGTGGCTGCGGGGATCTGCCCCACGACAGCGAAGAGGGCAGCCGCGAGGGCCGTCGGGGGAATGATTTTGCGCATGGGGACTCTCGCCAGAACCACTTTATGACGACTCACTCAGTCCGCGCAGTTTAAAGGAGTGTTGCGCGGAAGACTGAAAAAAAGACCCTAATCCACCCGTCCGTTGGTCGATGAATCCAGCAGGGCTTCAGGTCCGGCGCGCAGCCTATCCCCGCCGTCGCGTCAGTTCAACGCGACCAAATGCGTGGATGCCGACGCGGCAGGCCCTCACGAGAGCTGAATTACACTACGCGCCCTTTTCGCCGGCCAAACCTACCGCCATGAACGCGACGCGCGATCCCCGGGCCTCCCCCGAGGCGCGGCTGGTCGCCGGGCTGGCAGCGCTCAAGCTCGACCCGGCACTGGCGCAGTCACTGCTCCGCTACCTCGGCGAGCTCGTGCTCTGGAACAAGGCCTACAACCTCACCTCCGTGCGCGACCCCGCCGAGATGGTCACGCGCCACCTGCTGGATTCGCTGGCCGTGCTGCCACACGTGCGCGGCCGCGTGATCGACGTGGGCAGCGGCGCTGGGCTGCCCGGCATCCCGCTGGCACTGGCCAACCCGAAGCTCGCCGTCACCCTGCTCGACAGCAACGGCAAAAAGACGCGCTTCCTGCGACACACCGCGCGGCAGGTGCCGGTGCTGGTCGAGATCGCCGAGGCACGCGCCGAGTCGCATGAGCCGATCCAGCGCTACGACACCGTGATCAGCCGCGCCTTCACCACGCTGCGCCAGTTCCTCGAATGGACCGGCGGCCTGGGCGCTGACGATGGCCGCTGGTTGGCAATGAAGGGTAAGCTGGATGCGCAGGAGCTGGCCGATGTGCCGCCCGGGTTCCGGGTCGAGCAGACGATCGGGCTCAAGGTTCCGGGCCTCGACGAAGAACGCCACCTCATCATCGCCACTCGCACATGACTCGCATCATCGCCGTCGCCAACCAGAAAGGTGGCGTGGGTAAGACCACCACTGCGGTGAACCTCGCCGCCTCGCTGTCGGCCACGCGTCGTCGCGTGCTGCTGGTCGATCTCGACGCGCAGGGCAACGCGACGATGGGCGTGGGCGTCGACAAGAGCCAGCTGAAATTGACCTGCCGCGACGTGTTGCTGGAAAAGGCCACGGCCACGCAGGCCATCGTCGAATTGCCGCAGTTGGGCCTGCACCTGATTCCCGCCAACGCCGACATGACCGAGGCCGAGGTGCGGCTGCGCGAAATCCCGATGGGCGAGTTCGCGCTGAAGTCGGCGCTTGCGACCGTGGCCGAGCGTTTCGACTTCATCCTGCTCGACTGTCCGCCCGCGCTGTCCAAGCTCACCGTCAACGCGCTGGTCGCCGCCGACGGCGTGCTGATCCCGATGCAATGCGAGTACTTCGCGCTCGAGGGCTTGTCCGGGCTGGTCGACACCGTCAACCGCATCCGCAAGCACATCAATCCGAAGCTCGAGATCGAGGGCCTGCTGCGCACGATGTACGACCCGCGCAACAACCTGGCGAATGACGTGTCCGCGCAGCTGACGCAGCACTTCGGCGACAAGGTCTACCGCACCGTGGTGCCGCGCAATGTGCGCCTGGCCGAGGCGCCAAGCCACGGCCTGCCGGCGATGATCTACGACTTCGACTGTCCCGGCGCGCGCGCGTACATTGCGCTCGCGGGTGAGATGCTGCGCCGCCAGGACGGCGGACAATTGCGGATAGCTTGACCTGCATTTATCCCCTCTCCCCGCTAGCGGGGAGAGGGCCAGGGTGAGGGGGTCGTTGATGGCAATCAAAAAACGGGGACTCGGTCGCGGGCTCGACGCGCTGCTCGGCAATGTCGGCGCCGGCCCGTCCGCGCACGAGCCGGGCGAGGACCTCGTCGACCTTGACGTCTCGTTGCTGGAGCCCGGCGCGCATCAGCCGCGCCGCAATTTCGACGCCGCGCAGCTCGACTCGCTGGCCGACTCCATAAGGTCGCAGGGCGTGGTGCAGCCGATCGTGGTGCGCCCTATCGGCGGTGGCCGCTACGAGATCGTCGCCGGCGAGCGCCGCTGGCGGGCGGTCCAGAAGATCGGTCAGAAGACCATCCCCGGCGTCGTGCGCGCGATGGACGATCGCGCTGCGATGGCGGTCGCGCTGATCGAGAACATGCAGCGCACCGACCTCAACCCGCTGGAAGAGGCCACCGGCATCAAGAAACTGATCGACGAAGTCGGGCTCACGCACGAGCAATGCTCCGAGGCGCTCGGCTTTTCGCGCGTGCAGGTGACCAACCTGCTGCGCTTGTTCGAACTCAACGAGGACGTGCAGGCGTTGCTGCGCACGGAAAAACTTTCCCTCGGCCACGCCAAGGTGCTGCTCGGTGTCGGTGGACCACGGCAGTCGTCGCTGGCCAGCCTCATCATCGCGCGCGGCTATTCGGTGCGACAGACCGAGGAACTCGTGCGCCAGGCGCTTGCCGGGCGCGGTGGCGCCAACAAGGGCCGCAAGCCGAGTCGTTCGCCCATCGAGACCGACCTCTCGCAGAGAATCGGCCTGCCGGTGCGCGTGCAACAGGGCGGCGACGGTAGCGGCCGCGTCACCATCCGCTTCAAGCAGAAGTCGGAGCTGGACAAGCTGGTCAAGTTGCTGCGCTGACAAGCGCTACAAAATAATTCGAGCGGGGCATACACTCGTCCTCCCGTCGTTTGGAGGGCATCCATGAAGCGATCCATCCTGGCGTGGCGCGTTGCGCCGCTGCTGCTCGCCGCGGGCTGGGCCACCGGCGTCAGTGCGCGGGATCCATACGTCCTCGACATCGCCGTCACCAATGGCCAGGGCGGAACTGAGACAGGGACGTTCGGCTACTCCAGCATCGACGAGGCCATCGACCGGTTCGATACCTCGCAGCTGGCACGCGATTTCAACTACGGCGGCTTCGAGCAGGTTGACGTCGACTTTGACCTGCGCGGCATCGGCGCCGTTCTGAGATTCAACCAGGACGCGACAGGCCTGACGTTTTTCATCAACGACGTAAACATCGACCCAAGCGATGCCGACGGGGATGGCACCAACAAGGTCTCTTTTGACGGCGGCTCGCGCGAGGCGAGCATCCAGTTGCTGAAGGAGTTCCTCAAGAACAACAAATCCGCGCTACGCGAATTGCTCACTGCATTCGCGCGCTTCTCGCCGATCGACCCGCTCGCCGGCAACCCCGACAGCCTGTTCTCGCGCCGCATGCGCGACGACTTCTCTTACGGCTTCACCAACAAGGTGTCGCAAATCTGGGGTTGCGGCACTTCGGCGTTCAATACGACCAACGACGCGCCCATCCAGGTCGCAGCGGTCGGCGGCGTCAGCGACATCTTCGCGGACGCCCAGGCGCGCGCCGCTGCGCTGCAGGCGCAGAACGAAATGGGCATCGGCCTGTTGGCGTCAAGCACGACGGCAAAGTCGGCGGGCGGCGACTACGCCACCATTGGCCTGGTCGTTCCGCTGTCGTACACGGCCAAGCTCGACTCGGATCCGCGCAAGAAGATCCGCTTCGACCTGCCGATCACCTACACCGACACCGAAGGCGCCGTGAGCTACTCGCTCGGCGCGGGCCTCGCATATACGCACCCGCTCGCGGACGAATGGTCGCTCACGCCTGCGATCGGCGTCGGCGCCACCGGCTCCGAGGACCTCGGCTCCGGCGGCGGCCTCAGCGCCCTGTCGCTGACCTCGGCCTACACCTGGCGCCTCGATTCGTTTGCGCTGTCGATGGGCAATTCGGTAGGCCGCTACGAGGCACTGGGCCTCAAGTTCGGCGACGTCGAGGCCGAAGCCGACATCAGCAACACAGTCTTCACCAACGGCTTCCTGCTCACCGGCCCGAACTCGCTGATCGCGAAAAACCTCGTCGTCGAATACTCATTCGTGGACACCCGCATCACCGGCGACGAGGTCTACGCGGACGCCTACGACGAAATCGGCATCGCACTCGGCCACATCAACACGACCATGGGCGTGATCGACAGCTACACCAAGGTCGGCCTTAGCTACCTGATCGCGGATGGCGCAGCCGGCGACATCAGCAGCCTGCGGCTCAACCTGTCGGCCCGGTTCTGAGGAAGACGCCCATGAACAAGCTCTCGATGCTCCTCGCCGCGACCCTGTCCTTGTCCTTCCCGTTCGTCGTTGCCGCGCAAGGCGAGCCGGTCGGTGAAGTCGCGCTGGTAACGGGCCTCGTCACCGTGGCCGGCGAAGGCGCCCCGCGCAGCCTCGGCAAGGGCGATGCGATCTACGAAGGCATGTCGATCTCGGTGGGCGCAAACAGCTACGCCAACCTGAAGTTCAAGGATGGCGGGCGCGTGCTGCTGCGGCCGAGTACCGAGTTCGCCGTCGAGTCGTTCCGCTACGCCGCCGCGGCGGTGCCTGCGCCGGTTACCAGCGCACCGCCCAAGCCGGCGACGGCGACGACGCCCACCGGCGGCAACGCATTCTTTCGCCTCGTGCGCGGCGGCTTTCGCGCGGTGAGCGGACTGATCGGCAAGGGCGATCAGCAGGCGTACCGCGTGACCACGCCGGCGGCCACCATCGGCATCCGCGGCACGGACTACGAGGTGCAGGTCTGCACGGACGATTGCCCGAACCAGGCCCAGGCCATCGCGGGCGGAACCGAGGTCGCCTCGACCACGCTCGAAGGGATCCAGTTGGCCCAGGCCGGCGGCAACGCCGGCGGCGGCCTGATCGTCGCGACCAATGAGGGCTCCATCGTGCTGCGCACCTCGCGCGGCGACACCGTGGTGGACGTCGGGCAGGTCGCACTGGCGCTGGCCAACGGCCAGACCTTCATGCTGCCGGCGGTGCCGGATGTGATGCTGCGCAATTCAACGCCCCCGCCGGAGGAATGCCAGTGACCCGCAACCTGCACACCGCGCTGATCACCGGCGCCTCGAGCGGCATCGGCGAGGCCTTCGCCGGCGCGCTGGCCGCGCGCGGCCACGATTTGATCCTGGTCGCCCGGTCCGAGGACAAGCTGCGCACGCTCGCAAAGCAGCTCGCCGAGGTGCACTCGCGCCGCGTCGAGGTGATCGCCGCCGACCTCACGCACGCCGGTGCCGCCGACAAGGTGTTCGCGGGTGCCGAGGCGCTCGGCATGCCGGTAGACCTTCTCGTGAACAACGCCGGCTTCGGCAGCGTGGGCTCGTTCGAGAAGCTCGAAGGCCGGCGCGAGCGCGACGAGGTGCTGCTGAACTGCGCCGCGGTGGTCGACATGTGCCACGCATTCGTCCCCGGAATGATTGCGCGCGGCAAGGGCGGCGTCATCAACATCGCCTCGATGGCGGCATTCCAGCCGCTGCCGTACATGAGCGTCTACGCGGCGACCAAGGCGTTCGTGCTGTCGTTCAGCCGTGGACTGCGCGGCGAGGTGAAAAGCCGCGGCATCGACGTGCTCGCGGTGTGCCCCGGCCCGGTCGACACGCCGTTTTTCGAGGCGACTGGCAACGTGCGATTGCGCAGCACCGTGCCGAAGGCGACGATGATGACGGTCGATGCCGTCGTGCGCGCCAGCCTCAAGGCTTACGACGCCGGCCGCTCGGTCGTGGTCCCGGGTGCTGCCAACAAGCTCGTCGCAGCTTCGGCGCAGATGATGCCGCACGACGCGCTCACGGCCGTGACCGCGAAATTCATGCGGCGCTGAGAAGTAAAGCGCGCGCGATCATTTGTTGCGCCGCAACATATTGACCGCATCGAAGCCGCGCAAGTAAACTTCGCGCCCGTTCGAAAGGCCGCAAGGCCTTTCGGCGGTTTTACGTTCCCCCAGGTTCGCGGCGCGATGGATACCAGTGCTGAACAAGTGCCGGCGGTCTCGCCGGAAGCACGGCGCGCGGCGTGGGGAGCGACGGTCGGCAAGGCGCTGGTGCTGCAGTGGCTCGTGGTCATGGGCTTTGCGGCGATTGGGGGCCTCGGTTTCGGCGGCAAGGCAGCGCAGTCCCTGCTTCTCGGCGGCGGCGCGGTGGCGATGGCCAACACGGCACTCGCGGCCTGGCTGACGCTGCGGCTGCTGCGGACCGGCACGATCGGCGCCGCGGCAATGTTGGGCGGCGAAATGGCGAAGATCGGCCTGACGATCGCGCTGCTGGTGATCGGGGTGAAGGCGCTGCGGGCCGAGGTGGCCTGGGTGGCGTTGATCGCAGGGATGGTCGCGGCGCTGAAGGCGCAGTGGCTGGCGGTTTGGTTCACGAGAAATTCTTGAGAGCGCAACGGATCAATGGCTGACAGCGCGGAAACAGCGGCGAACGCCGCGGAGCATGGTGGCGAGCACGCCATGACTCCCGCCAGCTACATCGGGCACCACCTGAAGTTCTACAACAAGCCGCTCGGCGAGAACGGCGGTTTCTGGACGATCAACGTCGACACGCTCGTCACCTCGACCGTGCTCGGCATCCTCGTGTTCGGCTTCCTCTGGTTCGTGGTGCGCGGCGCCACCGCCGGCGTGCCGGGTCGGCGCCAGGCGTTCGTCGAGCTGTGCGTCGACTTCGTCAACGAGCAAGTCCGCAGCATCTTCGACAAGAGTTTCGCCTTCGTCGCGCCGCTGGCGCTGACGGTATTCCTGTGGGTGCTGGCAATGAACGCCATGGACTTCCTGCCGGTCGACATCATGGCGGCCGGCTTTCACGCGATCGGCATCGACGAGTTCCGCCTCGTCCCGACGTCCGACATCAACGCGACCTTCGCGCTGGCATTGTCGGTGTGGTTCCTGATGATCGGATTCGCGATCAAGGCCAAGGGTATCGGCGGGTTCATCCACGAACTCTATGCCGCCCCATTCGGCGAACCGAAGTTCACGAAGAATCCGTCGAGCTGGATTCTCGCCCCGCTGCTGGCAATCGCGAACTTCTCGATGCAGATGATCGAGTACATCTCCAAGCCGCTATCGCACTCGCTGCGCCTTTTCGGAAACATGTACGCAGGCGAAATCATCTTTCTGTTGCTGTGGCTGTGGGCCGCCACCGGCCTGGTCGGCACGTTTTTCGGCGTGCTGCTCGGCTGGGGCTGGGCCATCTTCCACATCCTGATCGTCGCCCTGCAGGCCTTCATCTTCATGATGCTGACGATCGTCTACATCGCACTGGCGCACGAGCATCACTAGCGCCCAATTTTCATTGACACTCGTTCACGTTCTCTCACCACGCATATAGAAGGAAAGCCCTCATGGAAACTCTGTCCCTCCTGGCCACGGTCAACGCCTACACGGCGATCGGCATCGGCCTGATCATCGGCCTCGGCGCCCTCGGCGCCTGTGTCGGCGTCGGCATCATGTGCTCCAAGTTCCTGGAAGGCGCCGCGCGCCAGCCGGAACTCGCGCCGATGCTGCAGGCCAAGGTGTTCCTGCTGCTCGGCCTGATCGACGCGTCGTTCATCATCGGCGTGGGCCTCGCGATGATGTTCGCGTTCGCCAATCCGCTGGCGACGGCGTTCCTGAAGTAAGAGTCGGTCGGCACTCAAGCACGCAGGGGCGGCGATGGATATCAACCTGACACTGTTCGCGCAGGCCGCGGTCTTCGCGATCTTCATCTGGTTCACGGCCCGGTTCGTCTGGCCGCCGCTGATGCTGGCGGTCGAGGAGCGCCAGAAGAAGATCGCCGATGGCCTCGCGGCCGCCGAAAAGGGCACGCGCGCGCTGGCCGAGGCTTCGGCCACGCGCGAGGCGGAGCTCAAGGCGGCCCGCGTCCAGGCCCAGGAAATCCTCGCCGCGGCCGGCAAGCAGGCCAGCCAGCTGGTCGAGCAGGCGAAGACCACGGCCCAGACCGAGGCGCAGCGCATCAAGGAGGCTGCCGCGGGTGAGGTCGACCGCGAGATCGGCAAGGCGCGCGAGACCCTGCGCAAGCAGGTCGGCGAGCTCGCCGTCGCCGGCGCGGCGCAGATCCTCAAGCGCGAGATCAACCCCCAGTCGCACGCCGACGTGCTGAAAGACCTGGCGGCAAAGATCTAGTCATGGCCGAGCTCAGCACGCTGGCGCGCCCCTATGCCAAGGCCGTTTTCGGCCTGGCGCAGGACGAGGGCAAGCTGGCCGAGTGGTCGGCGCTTCTGTCCGGCCTCGCCACGGCGGTGCGCGACCCGAAAGTCGCGCGCGCCATCGGCCATCCGGCCGTGGGCCGCGGCCAACTGGCGGACGTGCTGGTGCAGGCGCTCGGGACCGGCGCAACCCAGTCGGCAAAGAACCTGCTGAAGCTGCTGGCCGAGTACGACCGCCTGAAGCTGGCGCCGGAGATTGCGGGCCAGTTCGAGGCGCTGCGGGCCGAAGCCGAAAAGCGTGTCGAGGTGCAGATCGCGACGGCGGCGACGGTGGACAAGGCGCAGCAGGATGCGCTGGTGACGGCGGTGAAGAAGAAGCTGAACCGCGACGTGAACGTGACGTGGACGACCGATCCTTCGCTGATTGCCGGGGCGTCGATCCGCGCCGGCGACACGGTGATCGACGGCAGCATTTCCGGTGAGCTGGCGCGCCTGCGCCAGATCTTGGTTGGATAACTTTTGAACGGGGCGCTTTGCGCCCCGAACGTAAAAGGTAAAAAACATGCAGTTGAACCCGTCTGAGATCAGCGACCTCATCAAGTCGCGCATCAAGAACTTCGAGGCCACGACCGAGTCGCGCAACACCGGCACGATCGTGTCGCTGCAGGACGGAATCGTCCGCGTGCACGGCCTGTCGGACGCGCTGCAGGGCGAAATGCTCGAGTTCAAGGCCACCGCCGCCGGCCAGGCCACTTACGGCCTGGCGCTGAACCTCGAGCGCGACTCGGTCGGCGCCGTGATTCTCGGTGACTACAAGCACCTGGCCGAAGGCCAGACGGTGAAGACCACCGGCCGCATTCTCGAAGTGCCGGTCGGCGAGGCGCTGCTCGGCCGCGTGGTCAACGCGCTGGGCGAGCCGATCGACGGCAAGGGCCCGATCAAGGCCACGGCCTTCTCGCCGATCGAGAAAGTCGCCCCGGGCGTCATCGCGCGCAAGAGCGTGAGCCAGCCGGTGCAGACCGGATACAAGTCGGTCGACGCGATGGTGCCGATCGGTCGCGGCCAGCGCGAGCTGATCATCGGCGACCGCCAGACCGGCAAGACCGCCGTCGCGATCGACGCGATCATCAACCAGAAGCACAGCGGCGTTAAGTGCATCTACGTCGCGATTGGCCAAA
>DATLBT010000095.1:0-2000 GCA_035526825.1 Verrucomicrobiia bacterium
GCGCGTGGCGCAGGGGATTCGCTTCAGCCTGCTCGGCCGCCGGCGCGCGGCGCGGCGGCGCATGTGGCGTGCGCTCGAATCGGCGACGCGCACTCAATCGCTCATCGCCGCCATCGCTGCCGAGGGCACCCGCTACATGCAGGTGGCAGCCAACCTGTCGTACGCGGCGGCGCTGCCGCGCGCACACATTGAGCTGCATCGCCTCGTGCTCGTCCCCCGTGCGATGGTCACCGGCCGGGCGCAGTCGGGGGTGTTCGAGCGCCTCGGGCCGGCGCCCGCCCTTGCCGGCGTGGACGATGCCGTTCGCGTCTTTTTCCTCACGCAGCTCGTGATCGAAATGGATGGCGCACTGCAGAGCGCCTCGCCAACACCCCGCCGGCCGGTCCAGGCGCACGAGGAATGGGCCTGCGTCGGCATCACCAAGGGCATAGCGTGGGCCGATCCGATCTGGGCCGGACCCGACGGCACCGGCCAGGTGTTCATGTACGAATTCCCGCGAGGCGGCTTCCCTCGACGTAGTATGAAGGCGCTGGAAACCGCGATTGCCGAAATGTCCGCCGCGGCCTCGGCGTTGTCCCGTGCCGACCGCATCGCGCTGGTGCGCGCCGCGTCACTTCGCTGAGCCCGAAGGCACCCCTGCGCGGATTGGTCCGGCCATCGCCCGATCGATTGCATGAACCAGACGCCTCCTTCGGTCCAAGCGATTCAGAGAGAAACCAATGCGCTCGGCTTCACGATGGCATCAGAGCCAGCGACCGGTGCCGTGCTGGCCGTGCTCGCCGCGACCAAACCTGGTGGGCGGTTCCTGGAGCTCGGGACAGGGACTGGTCTCGGCACGGCGTGGTTGCTTGCGGGCATGGACGCGAACTCGCGTCTCGATTCGGTTGACACTGACGCGACCGTCGTCGGCGTCGCGCGCCGTCATCTCGGAGCGGATTTGCGGGTGACCTTTCACGTTGTGGACGGTGCAGATTTTCTTCGCGCCGCGCCGAAAGGCGTGTGGGACTTCGTCTACGCTGACGCGTGGCCCGGGAAGTTCACGCATCTGCACGAGGCACTGTCGTTGCTGCGCCCCGGCGGCATCTACTTTATCGACGACTTGCGGCCTCAACCCAATTGGCCCGAGGGGCACGCGGTGAAAGTAGCCGCACTGATTGAGGCGCTCGCCCGCTCCGGACTCACAATCGCAAAGCTCGATTGCGCCTCTGGGCTGATGCTGGCAGTCCGGACCTCCAGCGCACCAATACAGGCGGCAACCTAGGGGTCACAGACTTGTCAGCGGCATATCAATTTCGCCGGGTGCTGCAGGTTCACACCCGTCACGGCTGTTCGGTTCCGTGCCCGCAGTTGGCCACCGATCCTGGTAGTTCCTTCATTTCTTTGCGTTTTTTGCCTTCGCCTGCGTAATCCCGTCGATTCGCCGGCGTCTGGTACACGCCTTGCCGCGTGCACTCGTACTCGCGCACCGCGCGGGATGTGAGTGTCAGGAGAATGAGGCCGTGAAGCACTGTGCGTCGTGTGGACGGGAGGTCCCCGAGTCAGCGACCGTGTGTGAGCCGTGCGAGCGGTGGGCCGCGGAGCACGTCGCTCAACCCGCCGCGCAGGTTGCCCAAGCGGCGTCGCGCCCGGAAGAGAGCGCTCCAGCATCCCTTTCCGTTCCAGCCCCGAGGCGCGGACGAATGGTACTGTTCCTCGCGATCGGTGCGATCACGATCGGTGCGTTAGCCTTCCTGTCCAACCGGGGAGTTCCGTCGACGCGCGTTGCCGCCGCGCAGCCTGCAGCGGCGGCGCCAACCCGTGCGGCCGTGCCCGTCGTGAGGGCGGCTGCGGCTCGCACCCAAGCGTGGAGCAGCGAGCGGCGCGCCTACTGGACTGGAAACCAGCGTCATAGCGTGGCCTTCGAACTGGCTGCCGACAACAGCGTGCCGATCTGGCTGAGCCAGGTGCGGCCCCTTCTCGTCGTCCGATGCATGTCGAAGAAGACGGAAGCTTTCGTGTTC
>DATLBT010000096.1:0-2846 GCA_035526825.1 Verrucomicrobiia bacterium
TCCCCGGCCGCGCCGACGACTTCGTATCGCCGGCATAGGCCTCGCGCATTTCCTCGATCTCACCCAGCACGCGGTGGAAATCGGTCCAGTCGTCACGCTCGGCAATGGGCGCCCACAGGGCCTCCATCTCGTCGATCAGCATGGTGCGGGGAAGACGGCGCACAAAGTAGGGATGATCGAGATTGGCGGTAGCCGTGGGTTCATAGGTCTCGAGCGCCGCGCGCAGCGGCGTGAAGCCTTCGCTGTTGTACGCGGGAGCGACCGGGCTGTGCGCAGCACGCTCGCCGCTCAGCCTGCCGCCGCGCCAGTCGAACCAGAACTGCTCGTAGCCGATCTGGCTCTCGCCCAGGAACGCGAAGATCTTGACCACGAGCTCAGAGTCCTCCTCGTCGCCACGGGATACCAGCGCCAGGCGTCGTAGAGCCGCGTTCCACACGGCGCGCTGGAAGCTCGGCCAGAAGCTGTTGAGCGCGGCCTCGAGACCGGTGTGATCGCCCAGCGGCAACAGACACTCGGCGAGCCGCGTAACGTTCCAGGCCATCGCATCGGGTTGGCGGCCGAAGGCGTAGAGCCCGGTGCTGTCGAAATAGGCGGCGGTGAAGCCGGGGTCGTAGGTCGGCACGAACCGCCACGGACCGTAGTCGAAGCTCTCGCCTGTGATGTTGATGTTGTCGCTGTTGAGCACCCCGTGCACGAATCCGGCGGCGATTATATCGGCGCCCGTCGTCGCGACGCGCTGCGCCGTCTCGCGCAAGAGCGCCTCGGCGGGCGCATTGCCGCCGTCGATGCCGAAATACGTCCGCAGCGAATAGTCGAGCAACCGCTTGAGGCTCGCGTTGTCATGGTAGAAGGCCAGCCGCTGGAACGTGCCGATCCTGACATGGCTGTGCGACAGCCGCACCAGCACGCTTGCCCGTGTCGGCGAGGGCTCGTCGTGCCGCTCGAGCTCCTCGCCGGTCTCGATAAGGCTCAGCGACTTGCTGGTATCGACGCCGAGAGCTTCAAGCATGGCCGTTGCCAGCACCTCGCGGACCCCGCCCTTGAGGGTCAGCCGTCCATCGCCCATGCGCGACCACGGCGTCCGCCCCGAGCCCTTGGTGCCGAGGTCGAGCAGCCGGCCGGCCTCGTCGTGGAGCTGTGCGAAGAGGAAGCCACGTCCGTCACCGAGGTCCGCGTTGTAGGTCTGGAACTGATGCCCGTGATAACGGAGCGCCAGCGGCTGTTCAAAGCTGCCCGAAATCGGCGCGAAGCGGCCGAAGTGATTGATCCACTCCTCGTCCGTTAGCTGATCGAGCCCGACGGTCCTCGCCGCCCGCTGGTTGCGGTAGCGCAGGAGATGCTCAGGGAATTTTGCCGCCTCGACCTTGTCGAAGAACTCGTCGCCGAGAGTGGAATGGGAGACGGAGGGTTTCATGCTTGAGACCACCGGCGCCCGCAGTCGGGTCCTCCCCTATGCGAAGCGTGGGGGAGGTGGCGCAACGCGCCGGAGGGGGCGCCCCAAGAACCGGCACTGCAAGCGGCGCCCCCACCCTCCCCGGGTTTAACCCGGGGACCACCGCCGGTACCTCCCCCACGCTGCGCGTAGGGGAGGAGTCCCGACTGCGGTCTCCTGCCCACCACAGTCACCTCCTGAAGACTCCCACGAGTTCGATATGGGTCGACCAGGCAAACTGGTCGACCGGCGTCAGCTTCTCGAGCCGATAGCCACCTGCGACAAGAATTGCCGCATCTCTGGCAAACGTGCGTGGTTCACAGGAGACGGCCACCACCACCGGCACTTTGGACTTCACCAGTTCGCGGGCCTGTGCCTCGGCGCCGGCGCGCGGCGGGTCGAACACCACGGCGTCCACATCCTTCAATTCGACCGGTACCATCGGCTCGCGAAACAAGTCGCGCGCTTTGGTTGTCACGGGCTTCAGGCCCTGCGTGAAGCGCAGCGCCTTGCTCAGCGCGTCGAGTGCCGCGCGATCCGAATCCACCGCGAATACCTTCGCCGTCTCCGCCAGCCGCAACGTGAACGGTCCCATGCCGCAGAACAGGTCGGCGACGGACTTGGCCTTGCCCACGCCCTCGATCACCAAGGCCGCAAGGCTCGCTTCGGCCATCGCCGTGGCCTGGAGAAAGCTGCCGATCGGGATCTCGATGCTGGCCTTGCCCATACGCACCACAGGTGGCCGCGCCTGCAGCACGATCTCGCCATTGAGCGAGAGCCGCGCCAGATTGGACCGCTGCGCCAGAATCGTCAGCTTTTCGGGTTTGATCCGCTTGTCCGTCCGTACGGCAACGTCGAGCCCGGTGTCAGTCGCGGTGAACGCCACGTCGCAGTTGCCAACCGTTGCCGCAATCGGGCGGGTGAGGGCGGGCGCGCGTTCCTGCAATGACGGTACCAGGATTGGGCAAGCCGTGATGTCGATCAGATCGTGGCTGCGCGCCGCCATATAACCAACCTCCTGGCCCCGCGCGTGAAGCGTGGCGCGGCGGCGTCCGTCGCCGTGGGCTGCGATAGTTGACTCCAGCGTTGCCGCAACCTTGTGGGTGCGCAGCGCGTCGTCGACCAGCCCGCGCTTCAGCGCGTCGTAGCTGGCGGGGCCGTAATGCTGCAGCGTGCAGCCGCCGCAGGTGCCGAAATAGGGGCAGAAGGGAGTGGCGCTGTCTTGTGGCGGATCAGGAAGCATCCGGCCTTGTAACGTATTCCAACAGACTTGCCAGCGACACGAAGGGAATGCCCGCGTGCTCGCTGAGGCCCGTGGCGCAGGTCGAGACCGTCGACACTCCCACCGTGCAATTGGCTGGAATATCGTTCTTCACAAAGCGCGTCGCCCATTTGTTGAGCTCGGGCGCAAACA
>DATLBT010000097.1:0-3601 GCA_035526825.1 Verrucomicrobiia bacterium
CCGTGTGGCCAGTGCCGTGGCTGCATACAGGTCGCTGCCGGCGTCCACCCCAACCTGATGAAGCTGGCGCCGGCCGAGGACAAGCGCGACATCGCGATCGATGACATCCGCCACTTGCTCGAACGGCTGCAGCTGTCGAGCCATTACGGCCAGGCCAAGGTCGCCATCGTGGATCCAGCGGACGCGCTCAATGCGAGCGGCGTGAACGCACTGCTCAAGACCATCGAGGAGCCGCCGTCGCGCACGCACGTCGTACTCGTCTCCGAGCGCTGGCGCGCGCTGCCCGCGACGCTGCGCAGCCGCTGCCAGATCCTGCGCTTCGCGCGGCCGCGTCAGGAGCGGGCGCCAGCCGATCCAGCCGCTGCCGACTGGACGAGGGCGCTGACGGAAGCGGGCGAGGGCAGGCTGTCGGCGCTCCGCATCGCCTATCCACCGGGCAAGTCGTTGAAGCGTGAGGACGCGCAGCGGGGCCTCGAGGCCTGGCTGACGCTCGGCACGGCGTGGCTCGCATCGCTGCTGGGTGCGAGCGAAGGCGTGTCACCGCCCAGGTCGCTCGGGCTCGATCAGGTGCGGCGGCTGCTCGACGAAGTCATCGAGGCATTGCGCGCGCTCGATCGCAACGGCAACCCGACGCTGCTGGTCGAATCGATTATGATTCGGCTGTCGCGACGCGCGCCGCTGGCGCGCTGAACGCCGACACATTCGGGGGACACGATGGCACGACCTGGCGGCGCACAACCCGGCATCCTGACGCTCAACATCAAGGACAAGAGCGCGCTGTACGTGTCCTACATGCCCGTCATCAAGAACGGCGGCTTGTTCATCCCGACGACCCGCGACAGCAAGCTTGGCGACGAGGTGTTCCTGCTGCTGACCCTCATGGATTCAACCGAGCGGCTGCCGGTGGCGGGCAAGGTGGTCTGGATCACGCCGCGCGGCGCGCAGGGCAAGCGCCAGCAGGGTATCGGCGTGCAGTTCTCGCCGCAGGACGGCGGCGCGACGCTGAAAAAGATCGAGACGCTGCTGGCCGGCGCGCTCGGCGCGGATCGGCCGACTCACACCATGTGACGGGGTGACACGCTGCGCGTGTCAGGCCTTCGGCGGAATCCCCTTGTCGAGCACGTAGGCTTCGTAGCCCCTCTGCGTCAGCACAAATACCGCGACTGAACTGCGGCGGCCGGTGTCGCATACGGCCACGTAAGCGGTTTTCTGGTCGAGGGCGGCCAGCTTCATGCGCAGCATGTACAGCGGCATGTTGATGGCGCCGGGCAGGGTGTGGTTCTGGAACTCGCTCGGCAGGCGCACGTCGAGCCACTGCGCCTTGCCACCCTTGACGAGCTTGTCAGCCTCCGCGAACGGCAGCTTGCGCGCCAGCGGGTCGTTGAGCAGTTGGCGGAAGTCGTCCTTCGACAAGCGCATCAGCTTGCCGCGCGTCATCATCGTGATGGTCGCGTTGCGCTTGGCATCCGAGATGAGCGCTTCCTCGCCGAAGCAGGAGCCGTGCTCGAGCTCCGCGAGCTTGACCGGCTTCATGCCCGCAGCCTGCTCGCGCGTGACCATGCAGCGGCCTTCCATGATGACGTAGAAGAAGTCGCCGTCCTCGTTCTGCTTGACGATGACCTGGCCGGGCTCGACCTTGACCTCCTGCATTTTCATGAACATGCCCTGCAGGTTCGCGGGCGGCACCATCTGGAAGGTCTTCATCTGCAGCAGCTTGCCCATCCAGTCGCCGGCATCGGCTTCCTGCGCAGACAGTTCGCCGACTTCGAAGGTACCGGTCTGGTCCCAGGTCAGCATGACGTCCAGCAAGCTGGCGTCGATGTTCATGAAGCGGACTTCATTCACGCACTTGGCCGAGACCTTGCGCGGTGACTGGTGGGCGAGTCGGTGGAACGAATCGGGCGTGCCGCCGACGATCTTGCCGAGCACCTTGCCGGTGGCGTCCTCGAGGGCGACTTCGCCGGACAGCACGTACATCGCCGTCTTGGCCTGCTCGCCGACCTTGAACAGGTACGTGCCGGCCTTTGCCTGGCTGATGCTGGCCTTCTTGGCCAAGTCGCGCTGGCTCTCGGCCTTGAGCGCGTTCAGCGGCACGTAATTGGAAAAGACTGCAGGATCAACCGCGTCCGAGGCCATTTGCCGAGCAGGTCCCTGATCTTGTTTGGGAAAGCGAGGGGCAAGATACCACGGCCCGGTATAATTTTTCCCACGGATTACCACGAGGTGTTTCATGCGCAAACTCACTGCAAGCCTGACCCTGTTGCTCGTAGCCACCGCCGTCCACGCGGCGTCTTATGACTTCGCGACGACGGTCGACAATCTCGACCGCCGGAAGGTCACCAAGATGCATGCGTCGCAGTACTGCAAGGACGCCCGCGGCCACGACGTTACCTGGTCGGGCAAGGTCCATGATGTTCGCGGCGGCCGTCGCAGCGCCAAGATTTTCGTCGCGAACGATGCCCGGCCGATGTACAAGGGTTACAACATCGTCGTAGTGACCGGCGATCTCGATCGCGCGGCCAAAGTGGCCAAGGGTGAGCGGATCAAGTTCCGTGGCCAGATCGGAGGCTGCACGTTGAAGGACAACGGAGCGATCCTGGAAGTGGAAAACGCGGACATTCTTTAGCCCTCGGGGCCCTCAAGCAGGCCGTGCGCTATAGGCTATGTGCGCATTGTATATTATGTTAAATGATAGAGGGATGTGGCGCTGAATTGATGCGGTGCATTTCGTTGACGCTCCCCACCCCCGGTGGTCTAATGCGCGGCTTCAAATGACCCGGGACCACCCGGGCCAGCCACTCCCAGGCCAGAAGGTCCATGAAAAAACGTAAAGCCGTCGCCAAGAAGCCCGCCACCAAGAAGAAGCCGGGAGCGCTGAAAAAGTTGGCTGCCAAAGCGATGAAGCTGGTCAAACCTAAGTCCGCCGCGAAGCCGGCCGCCAAGGTTGCCCCGAAGCCCGCGCTCAAAGTCGCCAAACCGGCGCCGAAACCCGTCCCGGCGCGCACCGGCGCTGCCAAGCCGCAAGCGCGCGCCGAACGCGGTCCGTTTCGGCCCGGAGCCGGCGGCAGCCCGCTGAGCGACGCCGATGTGCGCCGCATGCCGGAATCCGCGTACATGAATGACGGCCAGCTCGAGTTCTTCCGTGCGCGCCTGCTGCAGATGCGCGCTGAAGTCGTCGATCGCGAAGTCGACGTCAAGGAACGCCTGCACCAGCGCGAGAGCTTCGCCGACCCGGCCGATCGCGCCACGGCCGAGGAAGAGCACTGGCTCGACCTGCGGCTGCGCGAGCGTGAGTCGCTGCTGCTGCGCAAGATCGACGATGCGCTGCGCCGCATCCGCGACCGCGAATACGGCTTCTGCGAAGTCACCGGCGAGGCGATCGGCATCCCTCGCCTGCTGGCGCGCCCGACCGCGACGGTCTGCGTCGACGTCAAGGGCCAGAACGAGCAGATCGAATCGCAGTTCCGCGATCGCTGATCCGCCGCGCGCCGGAGTATCATTCGGCGCCGTTTTTTTCCGGGCGGGTCGTTAGCTCAGCCGGTAGAGCAGCTGGCTTTTAACCAGTTGGTCGTTGGTTCGACTCCAACACGACCCACCATTT
>DATLBT010000098.1:0-5113 GCA_035526825.1 Verrucomicrobiia bacterium
CGCGAAGTGCCGGCGGCGACCCCGCCCGCCAGCGGAATGCGGCGCATGGCGTGCGTGCTGGGCGTTGGCGCGCTGCGCGCGTCGTACGCGGCGATGAGATCCGCCTCGGGGATGTTCAGCACCTTGGCAATCTTGCGGTAATAGCCGCGCACGTAGACCGGCTCCGACAGCGCCGCAAAGTCATCGCGCTCGAGCGCCTCGAGCGTGCCCTTCGCCAGCTTGAGCTGGCCGGCGAGGTCCTCGGCGCCGAGGCCCGCGCGCGCGCGTGCCTGGCTGAGCAGGCGGCCGGGGCTCGGGGCGTCTGCCGCGGGCGCCGCGGCCGACGCCTGGGGGATTTCCGGTTCGCTCATCGGCGCGCCTGCCCGCTCTGCTTGAGCAATTCGTAGGTTTCCGGGGCGTCCGGGAATTCGGTCTTCAAGCGCCGCTCGTAGCCGCGCGCGCTCTGCAGGTCGCCGAGCTTGCGCTCGGTCTGTACGCCGATCCACAGGGTCTGCGGCGTCGGCCGCGCGGCGGACTCGTAACGTTGCAGGAAGGCGCGCGAGCGCAGGTAGTCCTGCTTCTCGTAGGACGCCAGCGCCATCTGCGCCAGCGCATTCGGATGACGCGGGTTGAGCTTCAGCGCCTCGCGGTAGTAATCCTCGGCGCGCGCCGCGCGTTTCGGATCCCGCCGCACGCAGACGCCAGCGTTGGCCCAGGCGTCGGCGGGGCTGGTGTTCTCCTTGTTCTGCGCGGCCTTGAGGAACAGCTCCTCGGCATCCTCGACCTCGCCCTGCCCGCACAGGAAGATGCCGAAGTTGTTCAGCGTGCCGGGGTCGCCCTGGTTGAGGTCGAGCGCCTCGCGGTAATGTTTTTCGGCGAGTTCCGCCTCGCCCTTGCGCTGGTAGAGCAGCGCGATGGTCGAGTGCGCGGTCGCAAAGTCGTCATCCTGTTCGATGGCGCGCTGGAGCTTCTCCAGCGCGAGGTCGTACTGCCCCTTGCGCATGTAGTCGATGCCGAGTTGCGTGTTGAGTCGCGCGGCTTCCTTCAGGTCCGCCTTGGTCCCCGGCGCTTCGGTCGTGGTGGTGCACGAGGCCAGCAGCATCGCTGCGAGCGCGATTGCGACACTCGACACAGTCTTCATGCTGTTTTCACCGGTATGTCGCCGAGACGCTGCTTCTGGCGACTCTGAACCTTGCCCGCAAGCTGGCCGCAGGCGGCGTCGATGTCGTCGCCGCGCGTCTTGCGCGTCGTCGTCAGGATGTCCTTGGCCTTGAGGATGTCGGCGAAGGCGCGGATGCGCTCGGCTGGCGAACGCTTGTACTTGCTGGCCGGGAACGGGTTGAACGGAATCAGGTTCACCTTAGCCGGCAGGCCGGCCAGCAGCCGCGCCAGCTGGCGTGCGTGCTCGGGCTGGTCGTTGACGCCGTCGAGCATCACGTACTCGTAAATGATGTGGGCCTTGCGATCCTTGCCGTCGGTGTAGCGCCGGCACGCTTCCATCAGCTCTGCCAGCGGGTACTTCCTGTTGATCGGCACGAGCTCGTTGCGCAACGCGTCGTTCGGCGCGTGCAGCGACACCGCCATCGCGCAGTCGACTTCGGCGCGCAGCCGGTCCATGAAGGGCACCAGGCCGGACGTCGAAACCGTGACGCGACGCTTGGACAGGCCAAAGCCGTGGTCGTCGAGCAGGATCTTCACCACCGGCAGCACTTCGTTGAAGTTCGCCAGCGGCTCGCCCATGCCCATGAAGACGATGTTCGAGATGATCCGCTCGTTCTGGAAATCGCTGCCGAGCGTCTTCGCCGCGAACCACACCTGCGCGATGATCTCCGCTGTGCTGAGGTTGCGCGAAAAACCCTGCGCACCGGTTGCGCAGAACGAGCAGTCCATCGCGCAGCCGACCTGCGAAGAAATGCACAGCGTCCCGCGATCGTCCTCCGGGATGAACACCGTCTCTATCGCCTGGCCCTCGCCCGCCTTCAACACCCACTTGCGGGTGCCATCGGCCGACACCTGTTCGTTGACGAGCTCGGGCGGCTGGATCACGAAGTGCGAGGCGAGCTTCGCGCGCAGGTCCTTGCCGAGGTTGCTCATCGCGCCGAAGTCGTCGACGCCGCGACGGTAGATCCAGTTCATCACCTGGTCGGCGCGATACGGCGCCTCGCCCATCTCCGCGAAACGCGCGCGCAACGCCGTCCGGTCGAGACCAAAAAGGTTTACCGGCGCCATTAAATAGGGACGCGCCCCTTTACCTTCAGGCCCGAGGGTCTGACTGTTGTTGGCTGCGGGTGAAGGGGCGCGTCCCATTTATCTCACCGCGTGCGCGGGCACAGCTCGGTGGCGCGGAAGAAATAGCTGATCTCGACCTTGGCGTTGTCGGCCGAATCCGAGCCATGCACGGCGTTCTCGTCGATGCTCGTCGCAAAGTCGGCGCGGATCGTGCCCTTCGCGGCCTTCTTCGGGTCGGTCGCGCCCATGATGTCGCGGTGCTTCTGCACGGCGTTTTCGCCCTCGAGCACGGAGATCATCACCGGGCCGCTGGTCATGAACGAAACCAGGTCCTTGAAGAACGGACGGTCCTTGTGCACCGCATAGAACCCGCCCGCCTGCTTGTCGGTGAGGTGCTTCATGCGCGCGGCGACGATGGTCAGGCCGGCGGCTTCGAAGCGGTTATAGATGTCGCCGATGTGATTCTTGCCTACTGCGTCGGGCTTGATGATGGACAAGGTGCGCTCAACCGCCATGGGGTCTCCGATTCAATTCGTAAGTTCAGGAAAGGAAAAAGAAAATCACGAAATTATAGCGGTTCGCCGGAAGGCGCCGCAATGCGTTTTAGCCGCGTTTTGTTATTTCTTCGCTTCAGCGGGATCGAGGAAGAAGCTTTCCCCGCAGCCACACAAGGCCTTGGCCTTGGGGTTCTCGAACTTGAAGGCTTCGGACAGGCCTTCGCGCCGGTAGTCCACAGTGATGCCTTCGAGCATGGGCAGGTCATCGCGGGCGACGACCACCCTGGCGCCTTCGGCCTCGAAGACCAGATCTTCGTTGCCGGCCAGGTCGGCGTAATCCAGCGTGTAGGCGTAACCCGAACAGCCGGCCTTCTTTACCCCGAGGCGCAGGCCAATCCCCTTGCCGCGCTCGCGCAGCTGGTGCTGGATGCGCCGGGCGGCGCTGGATGTCAGGTTCACGGCCACGTCAGTTCGACCTCGTAAGGCTCAGCAGGGACTTCAACAGGTCCTCGCCCAGCAATGCGCAATGGGTACGATCGTCAGGAATTTCAAGGGTTTCACGGATGATTTTCATGCTCATCCCGCTCAGCTCCTGCAACTCCTTGCCGACCACCCAGCCGGCGATCCACGCCCCCACGGCGATGGTGGTGGGACAGCCATACGCCTGGAAGCGCGCATCGTCGATGCGCGACCGCGTCATTTTAACCTGCAGGCGCAGGCGGCTCCCGTTTGCGCGCGTGGCGGCTTCCGCCGTCAACCCGCCGGCCAATTCGCCGGCGCGGGGCGCATCGATGAACAGTTGCCAGACCCGCGGCGGGTAGCCGAACGGGTTCATGCGGCGCGGCCCGCCGGCCACAACGCGCGCAATCGCAGCACCTGCGCACCGACCTGCGCTCCGGCCGCATCAACCTCGGCCTCGGTAGTGAAGCGGCCGAGCGAGAAGCGCAACGAAGCGCCGGCGAGCGCGTCGTCACGTCCCAGCGCGCGCAACACATAGGACGACTCGCGGGTCGCCGACGAGCAGGCCGACCCGCTCGACACGGCGAGGTCCGGCAGGCCGGCGCGCAGGCTCTCGCCTTCCACGTCGCCAAAGCTCACGTTGAGGATGCCGGGCGCGCGCGGCGCGCCGGCACCGTTGACGAACGTGTCGGGCAGCGCGGTCAGCGCGCGCTCGAGCCGCTCGCGGAGCGCACGCAGGCGCCGGTCTTCCTCGACCCGCTCCGCCAGCGCGAGCCGGCTGGCCTCGCCCAGGCCCGCGAGCTGGTGCGTCGGCAAGGTGCCGGAGCGCATGCCCTGCTCGTGGCCGCTGCCGTGCATCTGCGGGGCGAGGCGCGCGCGCGGCTTCTTGCGCACGAACAACGCGCCGACACCCTTGGGCCCGTAAAACTTGTGGGCCGACAGCGACAGCAGGTCGATGGGCACGCGCGCAAGGTCGATCGCGATCTTGCCGGCGGCCTGCACCGCGTCGACGTGGAACAGGATGCCGCGCTCGCGCAGCGCTGGCGCCAGTGCTTCGACGTCGTTGACCGTGCCGATCTCGTTGTTGACCCACATCAGCGAAACCAGCGCGGTCTCGGGCGTGAGCGCCGCCCGCACCTGCTGCGCCGTGACGCGGCCGTCGACACCCGGCACGAGGTAGCTCACGCGCACGCCGCGTGTCTCAAGGTGGCGGCAGGTTTCGAGCACCGACTTGTGCTCGGTACGCGACGTCACGACATGGCGGCCGGCACCGCGGCCGGCGGGGTCGAGAAATTCGAGCGCACCCTTCAGTGCGAGGTTGTTCGCCTCGGTCGAGCCGGACGTGAAGACGATTTCGGCCGGCGTGGCGCCGAGCAGCGCCGCGACGTGCGCGCGCGCCTCGTCGACGGCGCCACGCGCCGCGCGGCCAGCCGCGTGGTCCGACGCTGGGTTGCCATGGATGCCGCCAGGCTCGAGGAAGCGGCGCATGACCTCGTAGACACGCGGGTCGAGCGGCGTGGTAGCGGCGTAGTCGAGGTAAATCATGCGAGCGCCGAGTCGAGAACTTCGCGCAGCGTGGCGACGAAGCCGTCCACCTCGACTTCGGTGTTGTCCTTGCCGAGGCTCACGCGGATCGCGCCGAGCGCGAGCTCGGGCGGCACGCCCATCGCCAGCAGCACGGGGCTGGGCTCGTCGGTGCCGGTGGCGCAGGCGGAACCCGATGACACCGCGAAGCCCTGCTTGTCGAGCAGGCCCAGCAGCGTGGCGCTGTGGATGCCAGGCACGGCGAACTGCGAGGTGTTGGGCAGCCGTGGCGCCAGCGCGCTGAACAGGGTGAGGCCCGGGATGCGCACCAGCGCAGCCTCGAGGTGCGCGCGCAGGTGCTTCGCGTGGGCGGCCCGCGCGTCGAGCTCACGCTGTGCGAGCTCGGCGGCCGCGCCGAAGCCCAC